>NZ_AP019700.1:5519414-5832650 GCF_006738645.1 Stella humosa
TATTCCGCCGACGAGATCGAAAAGTTACTGACGGAGTCCGGCCGGTCATGGCGCGACCGGCTGAAGGAAGCGCTCGACGCACGCATGGGCGAGACCGAGGTGCAGGCGACCCTGGCCCACTGGGGCGACGCCTTCCCGGCCGGCTATCGCGAGCGGTTTTCCGCATCGGTCGCGGTGACCGAGATCGACCGGGCGCTGGAGGCGCGTGCCCGCGGCCTGGCCCTGCACCTGTTCCGGCCGGTCGAGATGCCGGCCGCCGAGGTCCGGCTGAAGGTCTATCACCCGGACGCGGCGATGCCGCTCTCCGACATCATCCCGGTGCTGGAGAACCTGGGCTTCCGGGTGTTGAACGAGATACCGGACACCCTGCGCCCGGCCGATGGCGGATCTGCCGTCTGGATCCATGATTTCGGGCTGTCCGCGCCCGACGGCGCCGATCTCGACATCGAGGCGCTGCGGCCGCTGATCGAGGACGGCTTCCGCGCCGTGTGGACGGCGCTGGCCTCCAACGACGGCTTCAACCGCCTGATCCGGGTGGCGCGCCTGTCCTGGCCGGAAGCCCGCATCCTGCGCCTCTATGCCCGCTACCTGCGCCAGGTCGGGTTCCCGCTGAGCCAAGCGTTCGTCGAAGACACGCTGGTCGCCCAGCCGCGCCTGGCCCGCCTGTTGGTCAACCTCTTCACCGCCCGCTTCAACCCGGCCGCGGCCACCGACCGGCTGACCCGGGCAGCCGGCGTCGTCGAGGCGATCGAGCATGCGCTGGACGCCGTGCAGAGCCTGGAGGAGGACCGCACGCTGCGCGCCTTCCTGACGCTCATGCGGGCGACCCTGCGCACCAACCACTACCAGCAGGACGCGGACGGGCGGCCCAAGACCTACCTGTCGGTCAAGCTCGACAGCCAGGCGATCGACTTCCTGCCGCTGCCCAAGCCGATGGTCGAGGTCTTCGTGCATTCGCCGCGCACCGAGGCGATCCACCTGCGCGGTGGCAAGGTCGCCCGCGGCGGCATCCGCTGGTCGGACCGGCGCGAGGATTTCCGTACCGAGATCCTGGGGCTGATGAAGGCCCAGATGGTGAAGAACGCCGTCATCGTCCCGGTCGGCTCCAAGGGCGGCTTCGTCGTCAAGCAGCCGCCGGCGACGGGTGGCCGCGAGGCGCTCCAGGCCGAGGTCGTCCACTGCTACCGCACCCTGATGCAGGGCCTGCTCGACATCACCGACAACCTGGTCGACGGCGCCGTTGTGCCGCCGGCCGACGTCGTGCGCCACGACCAGGACGACCCCTATCTCGTGGTCGCCGCCGACAAGGGCACGGCCACCTTTTCCGACATCGCCAACGGCATCGCCGGCCAGTACGGTTTCTGGCTGGGCGACGCCTTCGCCTCGGGCGGCTCCAAGGGCTACGACCACAAGGCCATGGGCATCACCGCGCGCGGCGCGTGGGAGGCGGTGAAGCGGCATTTCCGCGAGGCCGGCACCGACATCCAGACCACCGCCTTCACGGTCGTGGGCGTCGGCGACATGTCGGGCGACGTCTTCGGCAACGGCATGCTGCAATCCCGCGCCATCCGCCTGCTGGCGGCCTTCGACCATCGGCACATCTTCATCGATCCCAAGCCCGATGCGGAGCGCAGCTACGAGGAGCGCCAGCGCCTGTTCGCCCTGCCGCGGTCGAGCTGGGCCGACTATGACCGCAGCCTGATCTCGGCGGGCGGCGGCGTCTTCGAGCGCAGCGCCAAGTCGGTCGCCGTCAGCCCCGAGATCGGCCAGCTTCTCGGCATCGGCCGCGAGCGTGTCACCCCGGCCGAGCTGATGCGCGCGATCCTGCAGGCCGACGCCGACCTTCTGTGGTTCGGCGGGATCGGGACCTTCATCAAGGCGGCCGAGGAAAGCCACGCCGATGCCGGCGACAAGGCCAACGACGCCATCCGCATCGACGGCGCCGAGGTGCGCGCCCGCGTCATCGGCGAGGGCGCCAACCTGGGCGTCACCCAGCGCGGGCGGATCGAGTATGCGCTGAAGGGGGCCGGGGGCAAGGGCGGGGCGATCAACACCGACGCCATCGACAATTCGGCCGGCGTCGACACCTCCGACCATGAGGTGAACATCAAGATCCTGCTGGATGCGGTGGCCGCCGCCGGCGACCTGACCGGCAAGCAGCGCGACCGGCTGCTGGTGGAGATGACCGACGAGGTGGCGGGCTTGGTGCTGCGCCACAACTACCTGCAGACACAGGCGCTGACGGTCGAGCAGGCGGAAGCGCCCGTCCTGCTGGCCGCGCACGGCCGAGCGATGCAGGCGTTCGAGCAGCGTGCCCGCCTCGACCGCGCGGTCGAGCTGCTGCCCGACCGGGCCGGACTTGCCCGCCGCGCCCAGGACAAGGCCGGGCTGACTCGCCCCGAACTGGCGGTGCTGCTGGCCTATTCCAAGATGGCGATGTTCAACGCCATCGTCGCCTCGCCCCTGCCCGACGATCCGGGGCTCGACGACGACCTGCTCGACTATTTCCCCCAGCCCATCGAGGACCGGCTGCCCGACGCCTGCCGCAGCCACCGGCTGCGGCGCGAGATCGTGGCGACCGTCGTCACGAACGCGCTGGTCAACCGTGCCGGCATCGCCTTTGCCTCCTCGGTCGCCGATGCGACCGGGGCCGACTGGGCCGACATCGCCCGCGCATGGCTGGCCGCCCGCGACATCTTCCGCCTCGATGCCTATTGGGCCGCCGTCGAAGCGCTGGACGGCCAAGTGCCGGCCGGGACCCAGACCGGCCTGCTGCTGACGGCGCGCCAGCTCGTCGAGGCGGCGATGCCGCACCTGCTGGCGGCGGTCGCGCGCGATCCCAGCCTGGGATCGGTCGTGGCCCGCTACGCGTCCGGGGCAGCGGCCGTCGAAGCTGATCTGGCGTCACTGCTGCCGGCAGACCAGGCCCAGGCACTGGCCGTCCGCATCGCTGCCATCGCCGATAGCGGCGTACCGGAAGATCTGGCCCGGCAGGCGGCGGCCTTCGAGCGGTTGGCCGCCGCCCTGCCGATCGCCGACCGCGCGGCGACGGCCGGTGCACCGTTCGAACGGGTGGCACGCCTGCATTTCGCGATCGACGCCCGCTTCCACCTCGACCGGCTGATGGCCGCGGCCGATGCCATTGCCGACGGCGATGCCTGGGCCCGGCGCGCGGCATCGGCCGCCCGCGAGGACCTGGCCCATGCCCAGGACGACCTGCTGTCGGGCGTGCTGGCCATGGCTGGCGCGGACGGCGACCCGTCGGCGGCGCTGGCCGAATGGAGTGCGGCCCATGCCCAGGCGGTCCAGCGCATCGACGCCTTGTCGGCCGAGCTGGAGGCACAGCCGCGCATCGACCTCGCCATGCTGACGGTGGCGACCCGCTCGCTCCGTTCGGCGGTGGATGTCTGAGTGACGGAGCGGCGGCCGGCGGCCGCCTTCCTCGACCATGTGGCGGTCGACCGCGACGAGGCCGCCGCGATCCCGGTGCAGATCGCGCGGCGCCTGCGGGACCTGATCCTGGCGGGCGGGCTGGCGCGCGGCGCCCGCCTGCCGTCGACACGCCGCCTGGCCGCCATCCTGGCGGTGTCGCGCACCACGGCGACGGCGGCGGTCGACATCCTGGCGGCCGAGGGCTTCGTCGAGGCGCGGCACGGATCGGGCACCTATGTCGCAGCCCAGTTGCCGGCCGACCGGCTGGCCCGGGCGGCATCGCCCCCCGGACGGGCGCAGCCCGGGCCGGCCCTGTCCCGGCGCGGAGAGGTCCTGGCGGCCGGTAGCTGGATCGCGTCGGCCGGCCACCTGTTCACCCCCGGCCTGCCCGCGCTCGACGCCTTTCCCATGGGCGACTGGCGCCGTGCGCTGGTCCGCGCCCAGCGGCTGCACGGCCGCGGCCTGCTGCACCAGACCGATCGGCGCGGCTGGCCGCCGCTGCGGGCAGCCATCGCGGCCTATGTCGGGCCGGCGCGCGGCGTCGTCTGCACCCCCGACCAGGTCGTGATCCTGGCCAGCGCACGCCAGGCGGTATCGTTGGCCGGTAACCTGCTGGCCGACCCGGGTGATTCGGTATGGGTCGAGGACCCGGGCTATCCCGACGCCCATGCTGCCCTGCGCGCGGCCGGCCTGGTGCCGGTGCCGGTGCCGGTCGACGGCGCTGGGATGGACGTGGCCGAGGGCCAGCGCCTGGCGCCGGCCGCCCGCCTGGCCGCCGTCACGCCCTCGCACCAGTATCCGCTCGGCGCCATCATGAGCCTGGAGCGGCGCGTGGCGCTGCTGGACTGGGCGCGGAGCGCCGGCGCGGTCATCGTCGAGGACGATTACGATGGCGAGTTCCGCTATGGCGGCCGGCCGATCACGGCACTCTACGGCCTGGATGGCGGCGACCGCGTCCTCTATGTCGGCAGCTTCAGCAAGGCGATGTTCCCGTCGCTGCGACTGGCCTACCTGGTCGCGCCGCCCGGGCTGGCCGCCGCGGTGGCCGAAGCCCGGCGCGCCGCCCATGCCGAGCCCCCGGCTCTGACCCAGGCGGCCCTGGCGGAGTTCGTGGCGGGCGAGGCTTTTACCGCGCATATCCGGCGCATGCGCCTGCTCTACCGCGCGCGCCAGGATGCCCTGGTCGCGGCCGTGCGCCGCCACCTGGACGGGGTCCTGACCGTTGCGCCGTCGGAGGCCGGCATGCACCTCGTCGGCCACCTCCACCCCGATTTCGACGATCGTGCGGTGGCGGCAGCGGCCGGCCGCGACGGCATGGGGTTGACCGCCCTGTCGCGCTTTGCCGTTGGTAGCCGGCGCCGAAACGGCCTGGTCATGGGCTATGCCGCCCACGATTCGGCGCTCCTCGAGGACGGCGTTCGGCGCTTGGCACGGATCATCGACGCGCTGGGAAGTGGCCCGGAATATCCGTCGTAAGTGGCTGCTGTGGGAAGGCCACTCGGCCGTTAGGTTCGGCCTCTCGCCACCCCTTGCCTCGCGGACGAGCCGACCCATGGACAGCAGCAGCAAGACCGAGACCCCCGCCACCGGATCCTACAAGACGACGCCGCGGACGCGGATGCGGCGCCTGCCCAAGCGGGCGCATTACGACCGCGAGACCGTCCATGGGATCCTGGATGCGGGCTTCGTCTGCCATGTCGGCTATGCGATCGACGGTCAGCCCTATGTGACGCCCACGACCTACTGGCGGCACGAGGACCGGGTCTACTGGCACGGCTCGTCGGCCAGCCGGATGCTGCGGAACATCGCGGCCGGGGTGCCGGTCTGCTTCACGGTGACCCACATCGACGGCTTCGTCATGGCGCGGTCGGGCTTCCATCATTCCGTCAACTATCGCTCGGTCATGGCCCTGGGCGTGGCCCAGGCGGTGACCGACGCGGCCGAGAAGGAACAGGCACTCGACGCCTTCATCGAGCGGCTGTTTCCCGGCCGCACGGGCGAGCTGCGCCCGTCGACCAAGCAGGAACTGAAGGGGACCCTCGTCGTCGGCATGGACCTGGCCGAGGTATCGGCCAAGGTGCGCACCGGTCCGCCGGTCGACGACGAGCCGGACTATGCGCTGCCGGTCTGGGCGGGCGTGCTGCCGATCCGCACGACCTTCGGCCCGCCCGAGTCCGACCCGCTGCTGGCCCCCGGCATCCCGGTGCCGGACTATCTGGCGGGCTTTGCCCTGGATACCAAATGAAGAAGCGGACGGGCGATCCCTGGATGCCCGCGCCCGAATACGGACGCGGTCTGACCGGCCTCGGCGTCAACCTCCTGGTCGCCGACATCGCCGTGGCCGTCGCCTTCCAGCGCGCGGTGCTGGGAGCCGAGCCGGTCTATGCCGATGCCGATTTCGCGGTGATGCGCGGCTGTGGCGCGGAGTGGATGCTCCATGCCGACCATACCTACGACCGCCACCCGCTGCTGCGACGGACAATGGAGAACGGCGCCCGCGGCTCCGGCATGGAGCTTCGCCTGCACGGCATCGACCCCGACCGGGCGGAGGCGGCCGCCCTGGCGGCCGGCTACGAAGTCATGGCCAGCGCCGCCGACAAGCCACACGGGCTGCGCGAGGCCTACATCATCGACCCGGACGGCTATGTCTGGGTGCCCGACATTCCGCTGCGGCGGCCCGATTGAGGATCATGTCTATGACCAGCCCACTCGTCGTCCGCCCCGTCGCTCCCGGCGACCACGCCCGGTGGCTGCCTCTCTGGGAGGGATACAATACCTTCTACGAGCGGGTGGCAGCACCGGAGGTGACCGCCATGACCTGGGCGCGGTTCTTCGATTCCTACGAGCCCGTCCATGCGCTGGTGGCCGAACAGGACGGAGCCATCCTTGGCATCGTCCACTACCTCTTCCACCGCAACACCTCGATGATCGGGCCGACCTGCTACCTGCAGGACCTGTTCACCAGCCAGGCCGCGCGGGGCAAGGGCGTCGGCCGGGCGCTGATCGAGGCCGTCTACGATCGCGCCCGCCAGGCCGGGGCCGGCCGCGTCTACTGGATGACGCACGAGACCAACCGCACGGCCATGCGGCTCTACGACCAGGTGGCCGAGCGCTCGGGCTTCGTCCAGTACCGCAAGAATCTCTGACCGGCCGCCCTATCCCATCCGGCTTTCGGCCAGCCGGCGCGCCATCTCGGGCATGGCGTCACCATCGACGTTGGCGAAGGCGAAGCGGATGAAGTCCTCCTGTCCCGGGCCGAAGGCACTGCCCGGGACGGTGAGGATGCCCAGGTCCTGGGCCAGGTGGCGGGCCACGTCCTTCGACCCGCGTCCGCGATGGGGGTGGCGGACATAGGCGAAATAGGCCCCGCAGCTCACCAGCTCGTAGCCCGACGCGTTGGCGCGGAAGGCCGACTCCAGCGTCTTCACCCGCTCGCGCATCGTCCGGCGGTTGGCATCCACCCAGGGCGCCAGGTGCCCCAGGCCATAGAGGGCGGCCTCCTGCCCGATGCGGGGTGCGGCGATGGCGACGCAGTCCATCGCCTTGGTCAGCTGCTCGATCATCGCCGGGCCCGCGGTGACGGCGCCCACCCGGTGGCCCGCCATCGCGAAGGCCTTGGAGAAGCTGTAGAGCTGGATCAGCGTCTCGGACCAGTCCGGACGGGTGAAAAGGTCGTGGGCCGGGCCGTCCGTCGGCAGGAAGTCCTTGTAGGTCTCGTCCAGCACCAGGGCGATGCCGTGATCCCGCGCCAGGTCATGGAAGGCGGCGATGGCTTCCGGCGGATAGATGGCGCCGGTCGGGTTGTTGGGCGACACCAGCACGATGGCGCGCGTGCGCGGGCCGATCAGGGCGGCGGCTTCTGCCGGGTCGGGTACGCCGCCGCGGTCCGGCCGGAACGGCAGGTGCACCGCGCGGATGCCCAGCATGTCCAGCCACATCTGGTGGTTGAAGTAGTAGGGCAGCGGCAGGATCACCTCGTCGCCCGCCTCGGCCAGCGTCATCATCGCCAGGCAGAAAGCCTGGTTGCAGCCGGCCGTGATGGCGACGTTGTCGGCCGCCACCGGCCCGCCATAGGCACGGGCGATATGGTCGGCGAAGGCCGCACGCAGCGGCGCCAGACCCACGATCGGCGCGTAGCGCACGATCTCGGGATCGGCCAGGCGCTCCTGCAGGTGGCGCGTGGCCGCGGCCGGCGGCGCGTGGCGCGGCACCGCCTGGGCCATGTCGATCAACGGACGGGCGGGGGGCCGGCCGGCAAGCCAGCCATGCACCTCGGCGATCGGCGGCTCGACCACCGCGCCGAGCAGGGAATTCAAGCGATAGGCCATGATCCGGACGGGTCGTCGAAAGGGGCGGCCACCATGCGCCTATCGGCGGCCGGCGAGCAACTGGTCGAGCGCCACCCCGGCCGCCTGGATGGCCGGTTGCCAATCGCCCGCCCGTTCCTGGCGGCAGATGCGCTGGCCGGCATACCAGGGGGTCGCGCCGTCGAACCAGGACCACACCTGGCCTCGGCCGCGCGCCAGCAGCACGGCCGACGGCACGCCCAGCCCGCCCGCCACATGGGCGGTGGTGTTGCTGACCGTGACCACGGCATCGAGTGCGGCCACCTGGGCGGCCACGCCATCCAGGTCGCCCAGCGGGTCGATCGCCGGGTCGCGATGGATATCCACCCCCAGCGCCGTCCGGGCCATCGCCCGGTCGCCGTCGGTGTCGCCATATTGCAGGTCGATGAAGACGGCCGGCCGCGCCAGGATCGGTCCCCAGTCGGCCAGGCTGGACGACTTGGCGGCCGCCGCCCGCCGGTTGGCGCTGCGCCAGGACAGGCCGACGATGGGGCCCGAACCCATCCGGCGATAGCGCGCGCGGATGCCGGCAGCAGCAGCGGGGTCCGCCCGCAGGGGCGGGGCGTGCGAGAAGGCCCTGGCATCGAGCGCCCGGAGCAGGTCGACCGCGCCGCACTGGATGTCGGCCGCCATCGCCTCGGGCGCCGGCGGGTCCTGGCGGGCGGCGACCGTGAAGGCCGGGAACGAACGGGCGAAGAGGGCGGCCAGGCGCGGCGCGCATTCGAGCACGACGCGGCCGACCCGCGCCGCCGCCTCTGCCAGCAGGGCCGAGGCCCAGATTTCTTCCCCCAGTCCCTGCTCGCCCCAGACAAGGAGCGTGCGGTCGGGTGCCGCCTCGCCCTTCCAGGCCGGCTGCGGGAAAGGCCGGGGCGGGGCACCGGCCAGCGCCCAGCGCAGGTCGAGGTCGGGAAATGCTGCCTCCAGGCGGCCGGCCTTCAGCAGCGCCATCAAAAGCCGCGGCGAGCCGAAGCCCTGCTGGCGGCGCTGGGCCAGGGCCCGCTCGACCGCGATCGCCAGGGCATCGAGAGCGCCGCGCGCGTCGACGATCTCGACGAGCCGGGCCAGCAGTTCCAGGTCCTCGCCCGACCGGGCCAGCGCCCTGTGCACCGTCGCCTCCGCCTCCTCCAGCTCGCCCGCTTCGTAGAGCAGGTCGGCCAGGCGCGGCCAGGCCGGCGACGGGTCGGCCGAGCAGTCCATCGCCGCCCGCGTGTCGGCGATCGCCATGGCCAGATCGCCGACACGCTGGGCCAGGCCCGACCGCGCGAGATACGCCGACGGTTCGCGCGGTGCTGCCGGCAGCAGCCGGTCGGCCAGTGCGGCAGCGGCATCGGCACGCCCGGACTTGCCCAGCGTCACCACCAGCCCTGCCAGCATCCGCGCGGCCGCGCGCGGCAGGGCGCGGCCGTCGGCGAGGGCGGCTTGCGCCGCGGTGATCGCGCCGTCCCAGTCGCGCTGCCGGATCCGCTGCGCGGTCTGGGTCAAGGGGTCGTCCATCGCCGGCAATCTGGCATGACGGCAGGCGTGGCAGCAACGGAGCCGGGCCAACGATCCCCGATTGACGGATTCCGGCCGGGCTGCACTACTCCCCCTCCTTCCCCGCCAGCCGGAGCCCTTCCCGATGCCGCTCTCCGAATTGACCCGCATGACCGCCGTGGAGGCGGTGCGGCGCCTGAAGGCGCGCGAGATCCAGCCGGCCGACCTGATCGACGCCGCCATGGCCCGCATGGACGAGGTGGAGCCGGCGGTGAACGCGCTGCCCACCCGCTGTCCCGAGCGGGCGCGGGCGGCGGCTGCCGCCCTGCCGCGCCATGCCGGCGACCCCGACGCGCCGGGCTGGCTGGCCGGCCTGCCGGTTGCGATCAAGGACCTGCTGAACGTGGCCGGGGTGCGCTCGACCCAGGGATCGCCGATCTTCGCCGACCACATCCCCGAGCGGTCCGACCTGGTGGTCGAGACGCTGGAGCAGCGCGGCGGGATCGTGCTGGCCAAGTCCAACACCCCGGAATTCGGCGCCGGCGCCAACACCTTCAATCCCGTGTTCGGCAAGACGCGCAACCCCTGGAACACCAGCCTGACCTGCGGCGGCTCCTCCGGCGGGTCGGCGGTCGCACTGGCGACGGGCGAGGTGTGGCTGGCGAGCGGGTCCGACCTGGGCGGCAGCCTGCGCATCCCGGCCAGCTTCTGCGGCATCGTCGGCATGCGGCCGTCGCCCGGTCGGGTGGCGCGCGGGCCCAACTACAACATCCCCGACGACCTGGCGATCGAGGGGCCGATGGCGCGCAACGTCGCCGACGTGGCCCTGATGCTGGACGCCATGGCCGGCCCCGCGGCCGAGGACCCGACCACGCTGCCCTTGCCGGCCCTGCCGTTCCAGGACGCGGTGCGCAACCCGACCCGGCCGGTGCGGGTCGCCTTCTCCCCCAACCTCGGCTTCCTGCCGGTCCATCCGGAAGTGGCCGAGGTGGCCGAGCGCGCCGCCCGCCGCTTCGAGGCCATGGGCATCCCGGTCGACCGGGCGACGCCGGACTTCTCCGACGCGCAGGAGATCTTCCAGACCTTGCGCGCCCTGTTCTTCGTCACCGACAAGGCCGAGCTGCTGCGCACCAAGCGCGACCAGCTGAAGCCCGACGTCATCTGGAACATCGAGAAGGGCATGAAGCTAGACGCCGACGCGATCGGCCGGGCGGTGCGCGCCCGCTCTGCCCTGCTGGCCCGCGTCGGCCGCTTCTTCCAGACCTACGACGTGCTGCTGACGCCGGCCGTCATCGTGCCGCCCTTCGACGTCGACACGGTCTCGGTGCGCAAGGTGGGCGACGTGGAGTTCGACAACTACATCGACTGGCTGTCGATCACCTATGCGCTGAGCATGACGCGCTGCGCCTCGCTGTCGCTTCCGGCCGGGTTCCTGGCCGACGGGCGCCCGGTCGGGCTGCAGATGGTAACCCGGGCCAATGGCGAGGCGCCGCTGCTGTCGGCCGCCTGGCTGCTGGAAGAGGCGCTGGGCCTGCGCGATCTGGTGCCGATCGACCCGCGCACGGGACCGGCCCTGCCGCCGTCCTGACCGGCAGGCGTCAGCCGGGGGGTGGCGACGCCCCCCGGCCGTAGCCCTCGATCCAGCGGCGGCCAAGCTCCGTCACGGCCACGACCGCGCCCTGCCCGGGCGCGGGCTTGCGCACCACCAGCCCGCGATCGACCGCCTCCTCCCACACCGTCAGGCGCGGGCAGGAGGTCCGCCAGGCGTCGATCACCTCGCCATAGGGGCGCGGCCGGCGGGCCACCCATTCGACGAGGTCGAGCAGCAGCGGGTCGAGCGGATCAGGCGTCGTCATGCGGGCACCACCAGCAGCCAGGAACCCTGGATCAGGAAATAGCCGGCGATCACGGTGATGATGTGGCCGGCCCAGCGGCGATACTGGGTGTCCGTCATCGCCTCGAGGAAGCGCCGGGCGAGCGTGGTGCCCAGCATCGAAGCCAGGATCGCCATGACGGCCAGCTTGGGGTCGAGCTGTCCGGCATCGGCGATCATGCCGCCGAAATAGGCGAGCTTCATGCCGTGCCCCAGGATCTGGCAGGTCGCCTTGGTGGCGACGATCTGGCGCCGGTCCAGCCGGCCGCCCAGGAAGAAGCTGTCGAGCAGCGGGCCCGACACGCCGGTCAGCAGCATCAGCGTCATGCAGGCAGCGCCGTAGCCAACCCCCTGCACCGCGCTCTCCGGGTCGGGGGCCAGGCTCGCCGGGGCCAAGCGCAACAGGAAGGGCGTCAGGCCGAGGAAGATGAAGGCGACCGGCTTGCTCGGCACATAGCTCCAGATCGACCAGGCGACCAGGGCCAGCAGGGCGCCGCCGGCATAGGCGGCGACCGACCGCCAGCGCACATGGCGCCGCCACAGCCAGGCCCGCCAGCCATTGGACGCCATCTGCGTCACCGCATGCAGGACCATCGCGGTCGGCACGGGCAGGAAGGCCAGCAGCACCCCGATCAGCACCATGCCGCCCGCCATGCCGAACAGGCCCGACAGGAAGGCGGTGGCCACCATCACCAGGCCCAGGAACAGCATCATCAGCGGGGTCATTGCAGCAGGCGCCCTCCATGCGCCCTTGCCTATCTGCCCTTTGCCGGGGCCGCGCAAACCGAGTTATGTTGCCCTCACCCTCAGCTTTCCTGATGGTGTGGGCCTGATGGTATGGGAATGTCGCGCCGCCTGCCCTCGCTGAACGGCATCAAGGCCTTCGAGGCCGCCGCGCGCACCGGCGGCTTCGCCGCGGCGGCAGCAGAGCTCAACGTGTCGCCGGCCGCGATCAGCCGCATGGTGCAATTGCTGGAGGCGCGCCTGGGCGTGGCCTTGTTCGAGCGCCGGGCCAATCGCCTGGTGCCGACCGCGGCGGGGCGCAGCTATCATGCCGGCCTGACCCCGCTGCTGGATGCGCTGGCGGCCCTGACGGACCAGGTGACCGCCGCCTCGGCCAGCCGGGTGCTCACCATCGGCGCCGGGCCGACCTTCGCCAGCCGCTGGCTGATCCCGCGGCTGGCCGATTTCCGCCGGCAGGCGCCCGACATCGCGGTGCGCTTCACCACCGGCGGCGGCGGCGTGCCCTTCTCGGACGACTGGACCTGCGGCATCACACTCGGCCTGGGGCGCTGGCCCGGCCTGGTGGCCGAGCGCCTGTTCGCAGCCGACCTGCTGCCGGTCACCGCGCCTGCGCTGGCCGCCCGCCTGGGACATCCGGCCGACATCGACCCTGCCGCCATGATCCGGGTCGCGCACGCACCCGAGGACTGGCCGCTGTGGTTGGCCGCGGCGGGCCTGCCCAGGACGACCGCACGCGGGCCGGAGTTCCAGTATTACGGCCAAGCGCTCCAGGCCGCGGGCGACGGGGTGGGGGTCGCCATGGGTATTCGCCCCTATATCGACGACGATCTGGCTGCCGGCCGACTGGTCTCCCCCTTCCAGCTAACGGTGCCGAAGGGGCAGCAATGGTACCTGCTCTATCGCGGGGCGGTGCGCGACGACCCGGGCTTCACAGCCTTCCGGCGCTGGCTGATCGCCGCGGCAACCGGGCCGGCCGGCACCGAGGCGGACATGGCTGCGGCTTGCCGTCCCGCCATGCCGCTTCTATAACCGCCCGGTTTTGCGCCGCACAATGACGGTCGCGGCCTTGCCCGTGGCCGTGCCCCATCGCAACCGGAACGGCGATCCATGGACCAGGTGCCCCCCCGCCTCGACAATCTCGTGGGTTTCTTCCTCGAGGACCTGCATGTCGGGATGTCGGCGCGCATCGCCCGCACGGTGACCGAGGCCGACATCCTGATGTTCGCCGGCGTATCGGGCGACACCAACCCGCTGCACCTGAACGAGCTTTACGCCCAGGGCACCATGTTCCGCGGCCGCATCGCCCACGGCATCCTGACGGCCAGCCTGATCTCAGCCGTGTTCGGGACGCTGCTGCCCGGCCCGGGTGCCGTCTACGTGACGCAGAACCTGCGCTTCAAGGCACCGGTGCGCGCCGGCGACACGGTCGATACCCGCGTCACCGTGGCCGATATCGTGGCCGAGAAGAAGCGCGTCACCATGCAGGCGGTCTGCCGGGTGGGCGAGCGCGTCGTGGTCGACGGCGAGGCCATCCTGATGGTGCCGTCGCGGCCGGCGTAACTTCCCGCCACGCGGCCATCCAGGCGCAGTACCCATCGAGGCGAACACAAGGACGCCATGCGGATCATCCGGCATTGGGACGAGACGGCGGCGCGGCTGGGCGCGGTGCTGGCGCTCGGCAATTTCGACGGCGTCCATCGCGGCCATCGGGCCGTGATCGGGGCCGCGCGCGCCGAGGCCCGGCGGCTGGGCGCGCCGGCCGGGGTGCTGACGTTCGAGCCGCACCCGCGCCAGCTTTTCCGCCCGGACGACCCGCCCTTCCGCCTGACGCCGTTTCGCCTGAAGGCCCGCCTGATGGAGGAGATGGGGCTGGACGTGCTCTATGCCCTGCCGTTCGACCGCGCCTTCAGCCAGCTTACCGCCGACGCCTTCATCGCCGAGGTGCTGGTCGCCGGGTTCGGGGTGCGCCATGTGGTGGCGGGGCAGGATTTCGTCTTCGGGCATGACCGCGGCGGGTCCATGGCGCTGCTGGCCGCGCGCGGCGCGGCGCACGGCTTCGGCGTCACCACGGCCGACCCGGTGGTGCTGGACGGCGCGGTCATCTCGTCGAGCCGCATCCGCCGGCTGCTGGAAACGGGCGCGCCGGCCGAGGCGGCCCGCCTGCTGGGCCGGCCTTGGGAGGTCGAGGGCCGGGTCGAAGCCGGCCACCAGCGTGGGCGGACGATCGGCTTTCCCACCGCCAACATCGCGCTGGGCGACTGCCTGCGCCCGGCGGTCGGCGTCTATGCCATCGAGGCCCGGCTGGACGCGCCCGACGCCCCCATATGGAAGGGGGTAGCGAATTTCGGCCGCCGGCCCACCGTCGACGGCACTTCGCTATGGCTCGAGGTGCATCTTTTCGACTATTCGGGCGACCTGTACGGCCGCCACCTGCGGGTCGCCTTGCGCGAATACTTGCGCGGCGAGCGCAAATTTGATGGTTTGGCCGCGCTGAAGGCCCAGATTGCCGATGATGCAGCACAGGCCCGGGCGCTTCTCGAAGCACCTGCCGCCACCGTTTGACCCGGCCCCAGATTAGGGCCACCCGACCAGAGGACCCGATGGCGAAGGACTACAAGGCGACCGTCTTCCTGCCGCAGACCGATTTCCCCATGCGGGCCGGCCTGCCGGCGATGGAGCCGAAGCTGCTGGCCCGCTGGGCCGAGAACGATCTTTTCGCGCGCCTGCGCCAGACGGCGGCGGGGCGGGAGAAGTTCATCCTCCATGACGGCCCGCCCTATGCCAACGGCAACCTGCATATCGGCCACGCCCTCAACAAGATCCTGAAGGACGTCATCAACCGCTCGCAGCAGATGCTGGGCCGCGACGCCAACTATGTCCCGGGCTGGGACTGCCACGGCCTGCCGATCGAGTGGAAGATCGAGGAGAAGTACCGCGCCGCCGGCCGCGACAAGGACGCCGTGCCGATCGACGAGTTCCGTCGCGAGTGCCGCGAGTTCGCCGACCACTGGATCGGCGTGCAGAAGGCCGAATTCCGCCGCCTGGGCGTCGAGGGCGACTGGGACCGGCCCTACACCACCATGGCCTACCCGGCCGAGGCGCAGATCGTCCGTGAGATCGGCCGCTTCCTGATGAATGGCGGGCTGTTCCGTGGCTCGAAGCCAGTGATGTGGTCCGTGGTCGAAAAGACCGCGCTGGCCGAGGCCGAGGTCGAGTACCACGACCACACCTCGAACACCGTCTATCTGCGCTTCCCCGTCGCCACCGCGTCGCGGCCGGAGCTGGACGGCGTTTCCATGGTCATCTGGACGACGACGCCCTGGACCATGCCCGGCAACCGGGCCATCGCCTATGGCGCCGACATCCCCTACGTCGTGGTCGAGGTGACCGAGGCGGCCGAGGGCAGCCTGGCGCGCGTGGGCGAACGGATGCTGCTGGCCGAGGCGCTGGTGCCGGCGGTGGCGGCCGCCACCGGCATCGCCGGCCATCGCGTCGCAGCCAGCCTGTCCGGCGTCGACCTGGCGGGCACCGTCTGCCGCCACCCGCTGGCGGGCCATCCCGGCGCCGACGGTGGCTACGACTTCCCGGTGGCACTGCTGGCGGGCGACTTCGTCACCACCGATCAGGGCACCGGGCTGGTCCACATGGCCCCCGGCCATGGCGCCGACGACTACGAACTGGCGCTGGCGCACGGCATCACCGCGCCCCAGACCGTGTCCGAGGACGGCAGCTACTTCCCCCATGTGCCGCTGTTCGCGGGCCGGCGGGTGCTGACCCCCTATGGCAAGAAGGGCGATGCCGACGAGGCCGTCATCGCGGTGATGACGGAGGTGGGCGCGCTGCTGGGCCGCGGCACGCTGCTGCATTCCTATCCCCACTCCTGGCGTTCGAAGGCGCCGCTCATCTTCCGCAACACGCCCCAATGGTTCATCTCGATGACCACCAACGGGCTGCGGGACACCGCCTTGGCGGCGATCGACGACACCCGCTTCGTGCCGCCGCAGGGCCAGAACCGCCTGCGCAGCATGATCGAGACCCGGCCGGACTGGTGCATCTCGCGCCAGCGCGCCTGGGGCGTGCCCATCGCCATCTTCGTCGAGAAGAAGACGGGCGAGCTGCTGCGCGACCAGGATGTGGTCGACCGCATCGCCGCCGCCTTCGAATCCGAGGGGGCCGACGCCTGGTACACCAGCCCGCCCGAACGCTTCCTCGGCCCCGGTCGCGACCCGGCCGACTACGAGCAGGTGAAGGACGTGGTCGACGTGTGGTTCGACTCCGGCTCCACCCACAGCTTCGTCCTGGAGCAGCGGCCGGAGCTGGCCTGGCCGGCATCGCTCTACCTGGAAGGCTCGGACCAGCATCGCGGCTGGTTCCATTCCTCGCTGCTGGAATCCTGCGGCACCCGCGGGCGCGCACCCTACGACGCCGTGCTGACCCATGGCTTCGTCATGGACGAGCAGGGCCGCAAGATGTCAAAGTCGCTGGGCAACGTGACGGCCCCGCAGACGGTGATCGACGAGTACGGCGCCGACATCCTGCGCCTGTGGGTGGTCAGCGCCGACTATTCCGAAGACCTGCGGATCGGCAAGGAGATCCTGAAGCACCAGTCGGAGATGTATCGCCGGCTGCGCAACACGCTGCGCTACCTGCTGGGGGCGCTCGACGGCTTCGATCCAGCCGAGAAGGTGGCCGCGGCCGACATGCCGGAGCTGGAGCGCTGGGTGCTGCACCGGCTGGCCGAGACCGACCGCACGGTGCGGCAGGCCTGTGCCGACTTCGAGTTCCATGCCATCTTTACCGCCCTGCACAATTTCTGTGCGGTCGACCTGTCGGCCTTCTACTTCGACATCCGCAAGGACGCGCTCTACTGCGACGCGCCCGATGCGCTGCGCCGGCGCGCCTGCCGCACCGTCATGGACCAGATCTTCGACTGCCTGACGGCCTGGCTGGCACCCATCCTCTGCTTCACCGCCGAGGAAGCCTGGCTCGCCCGCCATGGCGATGCACCGGAAACCAGCGTGCATCTGCGCCTCTTCCCCGACATCCCAGCTTCCTGGCTGGACGAGGCGCTGGCCGCCAAGTGGCAGACGGTGCGCGAGGTGCGTCGCGTCGTCACCGGCGCGCTGGAGCTGGAGCGGGCGCAACGCCGCATCGGCGCCAGCCTGCAGGCATCGCCCGTCGTCGCGGTGACGCCGGCGCAGGCGGCAGCCTTCGCGGGGCTGTCGCTGGCGGAGATCGCGATCACGTCTTCGGCCGCGCTGACCGTCGTCGAGGGAGAGGCGCTCGAGAATGCCTTCCGGCTCGACGACGTGCCGGGGGTGGCGGTGGTGCCGCGCCTGGCCGACGGCCAGAAGTGCCAGCGCTGCTGGCGCATCCTGCCGGAGGTAGGCCAGGTCGCCCGGCATGAGGACCTTTGCGTGCGCTGCGCCGAGGCGGTGCCCGGCCTGACCAGCGAAGCCGCATGAGCCGCGCCGTCCTGGGCTTGGTGGCGGCGGCCGTGGTCTTTGCCGCCGACCAGGTCAGCAAAGAGTGGATGCTGGACTATCTGGCGGTGCAGGGGCCGCTCGGGCGCGGCCGCTTCGTGCCGGTGACCGACTTCTTCAACCTCGTGGTGGTGTGGAACCGCGGGGTCAGCTTCGGCCTGTTCGCCGGCCATGACGACATGGTCCGCTGGGCCTTGTCGGGGCTGGCGGTGGCGGTGTCGGTGGTCCTGGCGGTATGGCTGTTCCGCACCCGGGTCGGCCTGGTGGCGCTGGGGCTGGGCTGCGTCATCGGCGGCGCCATCGGCAATGTGGTGGACCGCGTCCGCTTCGGCGCGGTGTTCGATTTCCTCGATTTCCATGCGTTGGGCTATCACTGGCCGGCGTTCAACGTCGCCGACTCCGGCATATTCGTCGGGGTCGCCGCGTTGTTGCTCGACGGGTTGTTCAGCCGGCGGGAAGGGCATACATAGGTCGGCCATGAGCGAGCAAGCGAAGTGCTACGGGATCTCCGGCGTCACGCGCGTGGGCATCCTGGCCATGGTGGCCCTGGCAATGGGCGCCTGCGGCAACCTCCGCCAGCAGATGGGGCTGGACAAGCAGACGCCGGACGAGTTCCGCATCGTCGCCCGGCCGCCACTCAGCCTGCCGCCGGACTACGCGCTGCGACCGCCGCAGCCTGGGGCCGCCCGGCCGCAGGAGGCGACTGTCGTCGACCGCGCCAAGCAGACCGTGTTCCGCATCGAACCTTCTGCGGCGGCACCGACGCGTGAGTTGCCGGCTGGCGCCAGTGCCGGCGAGTCGGTCCTGCTGCGCCAGGCCGGCGCCGACCGGGCCGACCCCAATATCCGCGAGGTCCTGACCAAGGAAGGTGTCGGTGCCGAGCAGCCGGAGCGCGGCGTGGTCGAGCGGCTGGCCTTCTGGCGCAGCGCGCCCGAAGCCGGCGTCGTCGTCGACCCGCAGCGCGAGGCCCAGCGCCTGCGCGAGAACCAGGCGCTCGGCCGGCCGGTCACCGAGGGCGAGACGGCGGTCATCCGCCGCCGTCGGCGCGGCCTGTTCGAGGGCATTCTCTGAGCGAGGCCGCCTACCGACTCGGACCCGCCGATCCGGGCGGCAGGTTTCCGCCGATGGGTGCGTGCGCCAGGATCCGTCCTGTGCCGGATCGTCGATTGGACATGGCGCCGATCGGCGCGAAAGGAAACGGGATGAAACGTCGGATCCGGTCGGTCGTCGCCCATGCGCTCGGCCAGACAGTGGCCGCGATCGGCCTGCTGGCCGTGCTGGCCGGCCCCGCCGCGGCGGCCAATGAAGGCCGCCTGTCGCCCGAGGCGGTGGTCCTCGACAACGGGCTGACGCTGGTCGTCGTCTCGAACCCGCAGATGCCGGCGGTCGCCCACTACGTCTTCTACAAGGTGGGCTCGATCGACGAGCCCTGGGGCAAGTCCGGCATCGCCCATTTCCTGGAACACCTGATGTTCAAGGGCACGCCGACCGTGCCCGACGCCACCTTCTCGCGCGTGATCGCCAGCAATGGCGGGCGCGACAATGCCTTCACCAGCTACGATTTCACCGGCTACTACCAGATGCTGCCCGCCGACAAGCTGCCGCTGGCGATGGAGATGGAGGCCGACCGCATGGCCAACCTCGCCTTCACCGAGGCACAGGTCGAATCGGAGCGCCGCGTGGTGCTGGAGGAACGCTTCTCGCGCACCGACAACAGCCCGTCCGCGCAACTGCGCGAGCAGACCCGGGCCGCCCTCTATCTCAACCATCCCTACCGGCTGCCGGTGATCGGCTGGGAGCAGGAGATCCGCCAGCTCGGCCATGCCGACGCGCGCGCCTTCTACGAGCGCTGGTACGCCCCCAACAACGCCATCGTCGTGGTCGGCGGGCGGGTGACGATGGCCGAGGCCAGGCCGATGGCCGAGCGCACCTATGGCCGTATCGCCGCCCGGCCGCTGCCGCCGCGCACGGTAGTGCAGGAACCGGCCCGCGTCGCCGAGACCCGCATCGAGATGGCGAGCGAGCGGGTGCGCCAACCCTATGTGAACCTGGCCTACATCGCCCCCAGCCTGTTCACCGGCGATACCCGGCACGCCTATCCGCTGGAGGTGCTGGCCACCATCATGGGCAGCGGCGTTTCCAGCCGGCTGAACCGGGCGCTGGTCCTGGAGGGCTCGCTGGCGGTATCGGCCAGCACGAGCTACGACAGCAACCAGCGCGGCCCCGCCACCTTCAACATCTTCGCCACCCCGCGCCAGGACGTGCCGGTCGCCGCCGTGGAAGCCGCCATGGCGGCCGAGGTCGCCCGCATCCTGAAGGATGGCGTGACCGAGGCAGAGCTGGCCCGCGCCATCCGCCGGGTCCAGGATTCGGCCGTCTATGCCCGCGACAGCCTGTCCGGCCCGGCCCGCATCGTCGGCAGCGCGCTCGCGATCGGATTGCCGCTGGAAGAGGTCGACGCCTGGCCCGAGCGCGTCGGCGCGGTGACCGCGGCCGAGATCGCCGCGGCCGCCCGCCACGTCTTCCGCTCCGAAAATCTCGCCACCAGCATCCTGCTGCCCAAGCGGGCGCAGGGTTCGTGAGGGGAAACGCCGCCATGCCGCCCTTTCCCCGCCGCCTCGTCACAGCCCTGCTGATCCTGATTCCGGCAGCGGTCGCCGCGCCGGCGGCCGCACAGGCGCCGGCAAATTCTGCATCGGCCAGGCCGGCTGCCATCGAGCGGGTGGTCAGCCCAGGGGGCATCGAGGCCTGGCTGCTGACCGACCGGTCGCTGCCGCTCCTGGCCGTGTCCATGTCGTTTCCCGGCGGCACCGCGCAGGACAAGCCGGGCAAGGAGGGTGCGGCCGACCTTGCGGCCCAGGTGATGACCGAAGGGGCGGGCGACCTCGACGCAGAGGCCTTTCGCGCCAAGCTCGAGGATCTGTCGACCAGCCTTTCGGTCTCTGCCAGCCGCGATTCGATGAATCTGTCCTTTCGCACGCTGAGCCGCTATCGCGACGATGCGCTGGGCCTGCTGCGACTGGCCCTGCTGCAACCGCGCTTCGACGAGGACGCGCTGAAGCGGGCCAAGGAGCGCCAGCTTTCCGACCTGGCGCGCGCCGCCACCTCGCCGGGCGAGATCGCCCGCGACCTGTGGTGGCGGGTGGCGTTTGCCGGCCATCCCTATGGCCGCGACGGCGACGGAACGGAAGCCTCCGTCCCGGCGCTGACCGCCGACGATCTGCGGGGCGTCTGGCGCGACCAGATCGCCCGCGAGGGGGTCAAGATCGGCGTCGTCGGCGATATTGACGCTGCCACCCTGGCACCAATGCTGGATGCGCTGCTGGGCCGGCTGCCCGCCAAGCCCGCGCTTTCGCCCGTGCCGCCCGTTGTCGCGGGCGGGGGCGGCGATGTGCTGATCGTGCAGCGCAAGCAGAGCCAGAGCGTCGTCACCTTCGGCGCCCCCGGCCTGAAGCGCGACGACCCCGACTTCGAGGCGGCCCACCTCGTCAACTACATCCTGGGCGGCGGCGGCTTCAGCGCCCGGCTGATGCGCGAGGTGCGCGAGAAGGCGGGCCTGGCCTATTCCGTCGGCACGGGCCTCGGCACGCTGGACGCCACCGGCTTCGTGCAGGGCAACGTCGCCACTGCCAACGGTGCCGTCGCGCGCTCGATCGAACTGATCCGGCAGGAGCTGGGCCGGATGGGCAGCGAAGGCCCGACCGAAGCCGAGCTGGACAACGCCAAGGGGTCGGTCATCGACTCGTTTGCCCTCAATCTCGACTCGACCATCCGCATCGCCGGCTTCCTGGTCAGCCTGCAACGCGACGGGCTGGGCATCGACTATCTCGAGACGCGGGCCGACCGCTTCCGCCGCGTGACACTGGCTGACGCCAAGCGCGCCGCCGCCCGCATTTTCGATCCGGTGCGGCTGCTGTTCGTCGTCGTCGGCGAGCCGGAGAGCCTTCAGGCCACGCGCGCGCCACCTGGCGCGTTGTAGGCCTGTCGCAGACAACCCGCCCGGACGGACCAACGATGATCCCATTCTCGATCGACGATTCCACCTTGCTGACCGATCGTGTCGGCCCGTCCGGCGTCGACCCCAAGGCCCTGGCCGGTCGCCTCGCCGACGCCAAAGCGGCCCTGGTCCGCGTCCGTGCGATGCGCGACGAAGGCACGCTGCCGCTGCTGGCGCTGCCCGGCCGTCGCGACGACCTGGAGGCGCTGGAAAAGCTGGCCGCCCGCATGCGCAAGAAGACCAGCGACGTGCTGGTGCTGGGCACCGGCGGGTCGAGCCTGGGCGGGCAGACCCTCTATGCCCTGGCCGACCAAGGCTTCGGGCCGCCCAAGGGCATCCCGCGGATCCATTTCCTCGACAACATCGACCCTGCCACCTTCGCGGCACTGGCCGACCGCATCGACTTCACCCGCACCCGCATCTTGGCCATCTCCAAGTCGGGCGGCACGGCCGAGACGCTGATGCAGCTGCTGACCCTGCTGCCGCGCCTGGAGAAGGCCGTCGAGCGGACCGGGGTGGCCGATCGGCTGGTGGTCGTGACCGAGCCGGCGGACAATCCCCTGCGCCGCCTCGGCACCCGCCTTGGCGCCACCATCCTCGACCATGATCCAGGTGTCGGCGGCCGCTTCTCGGTCCTGTCCCTGGTGGGGCTGCTGCCGGCGCTGATCGCCGGCCTCGATGCGGGGAAGGTGCGGGCCGGCGCCAAGAGCGTGCTCGATGCCGCGCTGGCGGCCGAGACGCCGGCCGACTGTGCCCCGCTGCGGGGCGCGGCACTGAACCTCGCCCATGCCGAGGCCGGCCGGGCGACGACCGTGCTGATGCCCTATCTCGACCGGCTGGCCCATTTCGGCATGTGGTTCCGCCAGCTCTGGGCCGAGAGCCTGGGCAAGGACGGCAAGGGGACGACGCCGATCCGGGCCATGGGCACCGTCGACCAGCACAGCCAGCTCCAGCTCTATCTCGCCGGCCCGGCCGACAAGATCTTCACCCTCATTACCCTTGCCGTCGCCGGCAAGGGCGACAAGGCGGCGGCCGCCTTCGCCCGCGACCCGGCCCTGGGATACCTGAAGGGCCGCCGCATGGGCGACCTGCTGGACGCCGAGCAGCGCGCGACGGGCGAGACGCTGGTGCGCAACGGCCGGCCGACCCGCATCTTCCGGCTGGAACGGCTGGACGAAAAGTCGATGGGCGCGCTCTTCATGCATTTCATGCTGGAGACGATCTTCGCCGCCCAACTGCTGGGCATCGACGCCTTCGACCAGCCGGCGGTCGAAGAAGGCAAGAAGCTGGCCCGCGCCTACCTCGCGGAATCCTGACGCCGGCATGGCCATCCGCCTGCTGCCCTCGGTCGTCGTCAACCGCATCGCCGCGGGCGAGGTGGTCGAGCGGCCGGCAGCCGCGGTCAAGGAACTGGTCGAGAACGCGCTGGACGCCGGCGCGCGTCAGGTCGCGGTCACCCTGGCCGATGGTGGCCAGTCGCTGATCGTCGTCGCCGACGATGGCTGCGGCATGGCGCCGGACGACCTGGAGCTGGCCGTCGAGCGCCACGCCACCTCCAAGCTGCCGGGCGACGACCTGGAGCAGGTGGCGACGCTGGGATTCCGCGGCGAGGCGCTGCCGTCGATCGGCGCCGTTGCCCGCCTGTCGATCACCAGCCGGCCGGCCGGCGCCGACAGCGCCTGGATCATCCAGGTCGAGGGGGGTGCCAAGGGTGCGCCGCGCCCGGCCGCCCACCCGCCGGGGACCCGGGTCGAGGTCCGCGACCTCTTCTATGCCACCCCGGCGCGGCTGAAATTCCTGAAGTCGATCCGGGCCGAGCGCGACCATGTCGTGGATGCGGTGCGGCGCCTGGCCATGGCCCATCCCGCCGTCGCCTTCACCGTCACGGAGGACGGCCGGACGCTGCTGCGCTACGCCGCCGAGGCGACGACCGAAGGCGAAGCCGGGCGCCTGGCCCGCCTGGGACAGGTGCTGGGCCAGACGTTTCGGGAGAATGCGCTGGCGGTCGCGGCCGAGCGCGAGGGCATGCGGCTGTCGGGGTTTGCCGGCCTGCCGACCTATCACCGGGCGACCGCGGCCGAGCAGTACCTGTTCGTCAACGGCCGGCCGGTGCGCGACCGGCTGCTGTTCGGCGCGGTGCGCGGGGCCTATGCCGACGTGCTGGCGCGCGACCGCCACCCGGCCGTCGCCCTCTTCCTCGACATGCCGGCGGACCTGGTCGACGTGAACGTCCACCCGGCCAAGACGGAGGTCCGGTTCCGCGACACCGGGCTGGTGCGGGGGCTGGTCGTGGGCGCGCTGCGCCATGCGCTGGCGGCCGCCGGCCATCGGGCCAGCACCAGCGTGGCCGAGGCTGCGCTGGGTGCCTTCCGGCCGATGGGTGCCGGCACCGGGTTCGCCCCACCGACCGGCGGTGGCGGCTGGATCAATCCCGGGCTGGCGCAACAGCTGGCGGCATTCCAGGCGCCCTCGCCGCGCCTGGCCCTCGATCTGCCACCGGCGGCACCGGTGCCGGCCACCGAAGGCGCAGCCGATGCGATGGCGCAGCCGCTGGGTGCCGCGCGCGGCCAGCTTTTCAACACCTACATCGTGGCCGAGACGCCCGACGGGCTGGTGCTGGTCGACCAGCACGCCGCCCACGAGCGGCTGGTGCACGAGCGCATGAAGGCGGCCCTCGCCGCCAGCGGCATCAAGCGGCAATCGCTGCTGTTGCCGGAGGTGGTCGAGATGGAGCCGGCCGCGATCGACCGGCTGGTCGCGCGGGCGGGCGAACTGGCCGAACTGGGGCTGGTGCTGGAGGCATTCGGCCCGGGTGCCGTCGTGGTGCGCGAGATCCCGGCGATGCTGGGCGACACCGACGTGCCGGCCCTGGTGCGCGACCTGGCCGATGAGTTGGCCGAGCTGGGCCAGGCCTTCTCGCTGAAGGAGCGCCTCGATGCGGTTTCGGGCACGCTCGCCTGCCATGGCAGCGTGCGCGCCGGGCGACGGCTGTCGGCCGACGAGATGAACGCCCTGCTGCGCCAGATGGAAGTCACGCCCAACAGCGGCCAGTGCAACCACGGCCGGCCGACCTATGTCGAATTGAAGCGCGCCGATATCGAGAAACTGTTCGGGCGCCGATGACGGTCCCGGCGGCGACGGGCCGCCGGGATGTCAGGCCTCCGGGACGTCAGGCCTACTGAACGAAGCCAGGCCGGAAGAAGGATTGCGGCGGGGCATAGGCCCCGGGCGTGGTCAGGCCAAGGCGCGAGGCCAAGCCAAAGCAATCCGGATCGCCGGCGGTCGACTGGCAGCCGGCCGGCGTCCCCGGCGTGTTCACATCGACGTTGGAAGACGCGAGCAGCGCCCGCAGGTCGGCGATCACCACGTTGCTGCCGGTATCGAAGTCCGGGAACGTCACGCGCATGCGGGTCGGAAAGCCGCATCCGGGCGGACTGTAAGGGCCGGGCGGATAGGCCGCGCAGTCGGCGCCGCCGATATGGACCGGGAAACCATAGGGTGCGACCACGACCACGCCCGGCTGGACGTAACCAGGCTGGACATAGACCGGCTGGCCATAGGCGGGCGGGTAGGGCAGCGGTGCCGGCGCGAAGGCGCCCGCGATGGGCGCCCGGTAGGGGCCCAGTGGCAGGCCGGTCGTCGCCATGTCGACCTTGAGGAAGCGGAAGCCGCCAGGGGCCGGCCAGGCCAGGTCGGGATTGTTCAGCGGCGAGGCGGCCAGCGCCGGGGATCCGACATTGAGCTGCGGTGGCACACCCAGCACGAAGGTCAAGCCGCGATAGCGGCCCGGCGGCAGTGCGCCGGTGACCGTCTGGCGCGTGTCGGCGGTGCCGCCGGCGCAGGGACCGCTGCCATCCTCGAAATCGAGCAGGGCCACGTTCTGGTACTGCCAGCGACCGTCCTGCACGAGGTTCATCGGCACCGCGCGACCGGAATCGTCGATCAGGGCGACCTCGGAGACGTAGAAGCGGAAGTCGGCCGGCAGGATGGTGGAGCCGGTAACCCCGATCCCACCGTAGGCAGCCCCGCACTGGAAGCCGGCATCCCCGACGGTGCCGGCGAAGCGGATGGTGTGGATGCCGTCGCTGGGAACACCAGAAGAGGCCGGCACATTGCCCGGCGTGCGCCAGCGCGCCTGCTGCGTCGCGGGATCGAGGCGGACCGCTGCCTCGCCCGTGAGGTCACCCGTGGGCGGGGGCGTCTGGCAGGCCGCCAGGAGCGTCAGGCCGCTGATCGCCAGCAGCGGAAGGGTACGGGCCATGATTGTCTCCAGCGTCGCCGATGGAAGCCGCGGGGCGCCACCGTGGCGGCTTTGCGAATTCGGCTGCGGTAACGATGGAGCGGGCGGTTGGTTCCAACACAGCCCGGACTTGGCAATGGCGTGGCCCGCGGGCCACGCCGGCAGACGGGGCGGGCGCTACTGCGCCCGCCGTTCCTGCCCGGTCCGCTTGACGGCGACCGGGTCGGACGTCGCCTCTTCGCCGACCATGTCGAAGCGCGGCGCGCACGCAGCGGTGGCAAGCAGCGCCACCGACGCCAGCATCAGCAACACCCCGCGCATGGTCGCGTTCACGACAGCGCCTGCTTGATCGAATCGACGAGGTCCAGTCGCTCCCACGAGAAGCCGCCATCGGCATCCGGCGCGCGGCCGAAATGACCATAGGCCGCCGTGCGCGCGTAGATCGGCCGGTTCAGCGACAGGCGCTCGCGGATGCCCCGGGGGGAAAGGTCGACGATCGAGGGCAGGATCGCCGCCAGCTTCTCCTCGTTCTCGACGCCGGTGCCGTAGGTGTCGACATAGACCGACAGCGGCTTCGACACGCCGATGGCGTAGGATAGCTGGATTGCGCAGCGATCGGCCAGGCCGGCCGCGACGACGTTCTTGGCCAGGTAGCGCGCGGCATAGGCGGCCGAGCGGTCCACCTTGGTCGGATCCTTGCCCGAGAAGGCGCCGCCGCCGTGGGGTGCCGCGCCCCCATAGGTGTCGACGATGATCTTGCGGCCGGTCAGTCCGCAGTCGCCATCGGGACCGCCGATGACGAAGCGGCCGGTCGGGTTCACGTAGAACTCGTCCTCGCCGCACATCCAGCCCTTGGGCAGGCAGTTCAGGACGTGCGGGCGGACGATCTCGCGCACCTCGGCCTGGTCGAGATTCTCGGCATGCTGGGTGGACACGACGATGGAGGTCGCGCGCACCGGCCGGCCGTTCTCATAGAGCAGGGTGACCTGGCTCTTGGCATCCGGCCCGAGGCCGGGGGCGGCACCGGAGTGCCGGGCTTCGGCGAGGGAACGCAGGATGGCATGCGCGTAGTGGATCGGCGCCGGCATCAGGCTTTCGGTCTCGCGGCAAGCGTAGCCGAACATGATGCCCTGGTCGCCGGCGCCCTCGTCCTTGTTGCCGGCGGCATCGACGCCGACGGCAATGTCGGCCGACTGGGCATGGACGAGAACGTCCACCTTGGCGTTCTGCCAGTGGAAGCCTTCCTGCTCGTAGCCGATATCCTTGACCGCGTGGCGGGCCGTGGCTTCGAGCATGTCGGGCGTGATCGAGGACGGTCCGCGCACCTCGCCCGCCAGGACGATGTGGTTGGTCGTCGCCAACGTCTCGACCGCCACCCGCGCCTGCGGATCATGGCCGAGAAAGAGATCGACGATGGCGTCGGAGATCCGGTCACAGACCTTGTCGGGGTGACCTTCGGCGACCGATTCGCTGGTGAACAGATAGGAACCGCGGGGCACGGGCGACGCCTCGTCTTGGGGAAGGACAGTGGAACTTCGTGCCGGCCGCCGCCGGTTCCGTCAAGCGGTTTCGGTCAGATCGGCGGAGTCTGGTCGGCGACCGCCAGGGACTTCGTCAGTTCGAAGAGGCGCTTGCGGACGCCGTTGTCCGGGATGCGATAGTAGGCGCGCACCAGATCCATGGTCTCGCGCTTGGCCAGCGGGTCTGGCTCATAGGCGGTCGCGGTCGAGGCCGACAGGCCGCGACGGGCGCGGGACGTCGGGCCCAGCGCGGTATCGGCCATCTCCTCGAAGAAATAGGCGATCGGCACTTCCAGCACGCGCGACAGGTCGAAGAGTCGGCTGGCGCCGATGCGGTTGGCACCGCGCTCGTACTTCTGCACCTGCTGGAAGGTCAGCCCCAGGGCCGCGCCCAGTTTCTCCTGGCTCATGCCCAGCTCGATGCGGCGCTTGCGGACGCGCTGGCCGACATGAACGTCGATGGGGTCGGGCGCATCCGCCTTGGCACGGGTGGAGCCCTTCTGGGGGCCGCGGGACGATTCAACCATTTCTAGAACCTGACGCGAGTGGGCGGGACAACTTAATGGTGTGGGTATGTAAAGTACCGTACGCCCGCGTCAACGGGCGCATCATGTCAACTGTGCAATGTTCGCCGGCGCCGTGTGACGAAAGCCAAGCCCCAGCACAGCAGCGCCAGCAGAACAGGGACCGCCAGTCCTATGCGAGCATAGAATGGTGCGGCTATCGGCCGCGGCAGTGCCGCGTCGAGAACGCCCGCCGCATCCAGCGCCAGGCGGGCCTGTTCCCGCCCGTAGGCATCGAATACCGCCGATATGCCGTTATTGGCCGAGCGGACCAGCGGCAGGCCTTCTTCCACGGCGCGGGCGCGCGCGATCTCCAGATGCTGGAATGGCCCGGCGGTGCGGCCGTACCAGCCGTCATTGGTCAGGTTCAGCAGCCATTCGGGACGTCGGGTCGGGTCGACGACCCGGCTGGGAAAGATGACTTCGTAGCAGATGAGCGGACCGACCGGGGGCAGGCCCGGCAAGTCCAGCGTGCGCGGGCCGGGCCCGGCCGAGAAATCTATGCTGCCGGCCGTCACCTTGCCCATGCCGAGCCGGCCGAGGATGGCGCGCAGCGGCAGGTACTCGCCGAACGGCACCAGATGGGCCTTGTCGTAGCTGCCGACGATCGCACCCTGGGGGTCGATCGCCTGCATGGCGTTCCACACCATCGGCGGGTCGGTCGGCGTGGGCGTGGTGCGGTTCGTGCCGGTCAGCAGCAGACCGGCTGGCGGGGCAGCCGCGGCCAGCGGGGCCCGGCGCTGCGGGTCGCGGTCGAGGAAGGACGGGCCGGCCGTCTCCGGCCAGACGACGTGGGTCACCCGCTCGAAGCCCGGCCCCTGCGACAGGTCGATGTGCCGGCGGAGGATGCCCTCGCGCGCGGCGGGGTTCCATTTCAGGGTCTGCGGGATAGAGGCCTGCACCAGCCGCAGGCGGACATCGGGAACCGTCGCGTCCGTTGCCCCCGACAACCGCACGAAGCCGAAAACCGCAACAATTGCCACCAGGCCGGCCGACACCGCCAGCGGCGCCCAACGAGAGCTGCCGCTTCCGGCCAGGGCCGCCGGCGCGCCTGCGGCCAGCACGGCCACCAGCCCCAGGCCCAGCACGCCCACCAGGGAGGCGGCCTGGAACGTGGCGTCGCTGAAGCCCCAGACCTGGCCGATCAGGTTCCAGGGGAAGCCCGACAGAAACCAGGTGCGGATCCATTCGGCGATCGACCAGGCGGCGGCAAGCGCCAGAACCCGGCCGAGGCCAGTCGCCCGCGTCGCCCAGGCGGCCAGGGCGGCTGCCCCGGTCAGCGCGGCCAGCAGGGCCGGCAACCCGGTCACGGTGAAGGGCAGCAGCCACCAGAAGCTGGCGATGTCGATGAAGAGCGCGGCTGCGATCCAGTAGAGGCCGACCGTGAAATAGCCGAACCCAAACCACCAGCCGAGCGCGAATGCGGTACGGGCGCGTGCGGCACCGTCCAGTTGCCAGATGAGCCCCGTGAAGGCGACGAACAGCGCCGGCAGCAGGTAAAGTGGCGGCAGGGCCAGCGCGCCCGCCGCCCCGAGCAGGAAGGCGAGCCCCCAGCGGCGCCATCCGGCCACGCCGGAAACGCCGGCTGCCAGGCGCGCCGGGCCGGAAGCCGCGCTCGACGGCGTCACTTGGCGATGATCTCCGGCGCCGCGGCGCGGCGCACGCGCAGCCGCCGGATGCGCCGCGGGTCGGCATCGAGGATCTCGAACTCCGCCCCCGATTCGTGGCGCACGACCTCGCCGCGCGCCGGCACGCGGCCGGCGAAGCTGGCGACCAGGCCGCCGATGGTGTCCACGTCCTCTTCCTCGGCCGCTTCGCCGAGCGGCACGCCGGTGCGCGCCTCGACATCGAACGGCGAGGCGCGGCCGTCGACGAGGAAGCTGCCGTCCGGCCGCTCGACGATCTCCGGCGGCGTGGTGACGACGTCATGCTCGTCGTCGATCTCGCCAACGATCTCCTCGACCAGGTCCTCGATGGTGACCAGGCCGTCGATGCCGCCGAACTCGTCGACGACCAGCGCCATGTGGATGCGTGACAGCCGCATCTGCTGCAGCAGGTCGAGCACGCGCGTGGAGGGCGCCACGAACAGGACGCGGCGGACGAAATTCTCGATGCGGGGGGATTTGCCGGCGTCGAGGAAGCCCAGCACGTCCTTCACATGGACCATGCCGATCACCTCGTCGAGGGTGCCGCGATAGACCGGCAGGCGCGAATGCTGCTCCTCGGCGAACCGGCGGACCAGGGTGGCGAAGCTGGTGCCGGCCTCGATCGCGACGATGTCCGCCCGGGGCACGGCCACGTCGCGGGCCGTCTCGTCGCGCAGGCGCAGCACGTTGGCGATCAGCGTGCGCTCATGGGCGTCGACCGGCCCGTCTTCCTGGGACCGCTCCTCGATCAGCTCGGCGATCGAAGGGCCGAGGCCGTTGTCCGACTGGGTCGCGCGCTTGCCACGCCACCAGTCGCGCAACCGTCGCAGGCGCGGGCGCTGGGCCCCCGGCCCGCTACTAGGTCGTCCGTCGCTTTCGCTCATGGTCACGCCGCCTCCTGGTAAGGATCGGCGATACCGAGGGCCGCAAGTGCCCGGACCTCCAGCGGCTCCATTTCTGCCGCATCCTCCGTGGTTTCGTGGTCGTAGCCCAGCAGGTGCAGGGTGCCGTGGACGACCAGGTGGGACAAATGATCGGCCAGCGGCTTGCCGGCTGCCGCCGCCTCCGCCGCCGTCGTCTCGTAGGCGATCGCGACATCGCCCAACAGCAGCGGGTCGCCGGCCGTGAAGGACAGCACGTTGGTCGGCTTGTCCAGGCCGCGATAGTCGTTGTTCAACTGGCGCAGCAGGGTGTCGTCGGCCAGTAGCACGGCCATCTCCGGGCTGCCTGCGGGCGGCACCGGGGCGACCGCCAGCGCGGCGCGGACGGCGCGGCGAACCAGGCCGCGGGGGTCTGCCACGGCGTCGCGCCAGGGCCGATGGTCGATGCGGATGCCGATCCGGAGGGGCATGGTCGTGCGGTCGGGTCTCTAGCGCGGGTAGCGGCCGGTCCCGGCAGCGGGGGGCCGGGCCGGGCGCGCGTCGTAGGCCCGCACGATGCGGGCCACCAGCGGGTGGCGGACGACATCGGCGTCGGTGAAACGCGCGAAGCCGATGCCCTCGACATCGGCCAGCGTCTCGATCGCATCGGTCAGGCCGGACAGGGTGCCCGAAGGCAGGTCGATCTGCGACAGGTCGCCCGTGACCGCCATCCGCGCGTCGGCGCCGAGCCGGGTCAGGAACATCTTCATCTGGCTGGGCGTGGTGTTCTGCGCCTCGTCCAGGATGACGAAGGCGTTGGCGAGCGTGCGCCCCCGCATGAAGGCGAGCGGCGCCACCTCGATCTCGCCCGAGGCCATGCGCTTGGCGATCTGATCGCTCGGCAGCATGTCGTGCAGGGCGTCGTAAAGCGGTCGCAGGTAGGGGTCCACCTTCTCGCGCAGGTCGCCCGGCAGGAAGCCCAGCCGTTCGCCTGCCTCCACCGCCGGCCGCGACAGGATGATGCGGTCGACCTCGCCCGCGATCAGCCGGTCGACGGCACAGGCGACGGCGAGATAGGTCTTGCCGGTGCCGGCCGGGCCCAGGCCGAAGACCAGGGAATGGGTGCGCAGCGCGCGGATGTATTCCGCCTGCATGGGCGAGCGCGGCGAGATCGCCCGCTTGCGCGTGCGGATCGTCAGTTCGTCCGACCACAGGCTCTGCCCGCCGCCGGGGGCCGCGTCGATGCCGAGGCGAATGGCCGCGTCGACCTCGCCCGCCTCGACCGCCATGCCCTTCTCCAGCCGGCGGTAGAGTGCCTCCAGCGCCGAGCGCGCGGCACCGACCGCCGCCGGCTCGCCGGTCACGACGAGCTGGTTGCCGCGCGAGACGATGCGCACGCCGAGCGCCTTCTCGATGCGGCCCAGATGCGCGTCATGCTCGCCATAGAGCAGCGCCAGGAGGGCATTGTCCGGAAACTCGAGGTGGATCGGGGTCGCGGTGGCCGGCAGGCTGCTCATGCCGCCGCACCCATGCCCGCTGCGCCCATGGCAACCGCACCCAGGCCAGTGGTCTCGCCCGTAACGATGCGGCCGGCCAGGCTGTTCGTGCCGGCGGCCTCGATGTCGACCGCCAGCTCGCAGCCGATCAGCCGTTCCGCGCCGTCGACATGCACCGACTGCAGCCAGGGCGTCCGGCCGACGAGCTGGCCTGGATGGCGGCCACGCTTCTCGAACAGCACGGGCACCCGCCGGCCGACCGTGGCGCGATTGAAGGCGTCCTGCTGGGTCCGCAGCAGATCCTGCAGCGCGGCCAGCCGGCCGGCCTTCACGGCCTCGTCGACCTGGACCGGCTCGGACGCGGCAGGAGTCCCGGGCCGCGGGCTGTACTTGAACGAGAAGGCCTGGGCGAAACCCGTCGCGGCGATCAGGTCCATGGTCTGGGCGAAGTCCGCGTCGCTCTCGCCCGGGTAGCCGACGATGAAATCCGAAGAGAGCGCGATGTCGGGCCGGGTGGCGCGCAGGCGGTCGACGATGCGGCGATAGTCGTCGGCGGTGTGGCGGCGGTTCATCCGCGCCAGCAGCCGGTCGGAGCCCGACTGCACCGGCAGGTGCAGGAACGGCATGAGCTGCGGCACGTCGGCATGGGCGGCGATCAGGTCGTCGTCCATGTCGCGCGGGTGCGAGGTCGTGTAGCGGATGCGGCGAAGGCCATCGACCTCTGCCAGGGCCCGTATCAGCCGACCAAGGCCCCATTCGCCGCCGCTGCCGCCGGCGCCATGCCAGGCATTGACGTTCTGGCCGAGCAGGGTGATCTCGCGCGCGCCCAGCGTCACCAGGCGCCGGGCCTCGGCCAGGATGTCGGCCGCCGGGCGCGAGTATTCCGCACCGCGGGTGTAGGGCACGACGCAGAAGGTGCAGAATTTGTCGCAGCCCTCCTGCACCGCCAGGAATACCGACACGTCCTGCGGCTCGCTCTGCTGCGGCAGCGAATCGAACTTGGATTCGACCGGGAAGTCCGTGGCGACGATGCCCCGGCCAGGTGCCGGGCCGCCGGGGGCAGCCGCGCGCGTCGCCCGCGCGATCAATTCCGGGAGCTGGTGGTAGGATTGCGGGCCGACGACGATGTCGACATGGGGTGCGCGGCGCACGACCTCCGCCCCTTCGGCCTGAGCGACGCAGCCGGCCACCGCCAGCAGCAGGTCGCCGCCTTCGGCGCGGCGCTGGACCTTGAGCGGGCGCAGGCGACCCAGCTCGGAATAGACCTTCTCGCCGGCCTTCTCGCGGATATGGCAGGTGTTGAGAATGACGAGGTCGGCCTCGTCCGCCACATCCGTCAGGGCATAGCCGAGCGGCGCCAGGACATCCGCCATGCGGGCGGAGTCGTAGACGTTCATCTGGCAGCCGTAGGTTTTGAGATGGAGTTTCTTGGTCAATGCCGTAAGGCCCCGTTCGCGCAAGTCACACGCCCCCTGGCGGGCGGATCATCATGGATTCGGGGTCGCACGGACCCTATCACCGGCCGGAACGCTGTCAAGTGACGCCTGGATGACGGAATCGCAAGGGGCTGTCGCGCCGCGATCGCCGGCAAGGCCGCGATCAGGCCGCCGCCACATGGCCGGCATCGGCGGGCGGCGGGGCTGGCCGGCGGGCGATGGACAGCCAGCGGCCGGCCAGCGCCCGGTCCATCCCCGCGACGATGACCTGCCGGCAATGGGCGGCGAGCGCCTTGCGCGAGCCGAAATCGTCGATCGTCACGGGCGCGTGAAACTCGACCGACACCGTGCAGTCGCCCAGGCCGGCCAGTTTCCACAGATGCAGGCCCAGCTCCATGTCGCCATACCAGGCATAGAACGGGCGCAGCCCGTGCCCGAGCGGAATGCCGTCGAGCCGGACATAGGCGATGGTGACGGGCTGCACCGTGACGGGCCGGCCGTCGATGCGCTGCTCGGCCGCGCTGAAGAGAGCTGTCTTGAAGGGCAGGACGCGGTTGCCGTCGCTGCTGGTGCCCTCGGGGAAGAGGATCAGGCTGTCGCCGATCTCCAGCCGCCGGGCGATCTCGTTGCGCTGGCCGGCGGTGTCGGTCCGGCGCTGCCGGTTGACGAAGACCGTCCGCTGCAGGCGGGCGAGCCAGCCGAACAGCGGCCAGCCGGCGACTTCGGCCTTGGCCACGAAACTGCCGCCGATCAGCGAACCCAGCACGCCGATGTCCAGGTAGGAGCAATGATTGATGATGTAGAGCGTCGGCTGCGCGCGCGACCGCTCTCCATGCCGCTCGACGCGCATGCCGAGGATATGCAGGCAGATCCGGTGGTAGATCAGCGGCAGCGCGGTGGCCGCGCGGCGGGCCCGCAGCGTGACCAGGACCCACTGCACCGGCATCAGCGCAAGGGTGAACGAGAAGTAGAATGTCAGCCGCCAGGCCGCGAGCAGGGAGGATCCCATGCCCCTCACCCTTCCCGCGACCGACGCTCGTAATGCTTGTAGTACTTGTCCGTGACGAGATCGGTCTTCACCACGATGCAGATGTCGGTGGTGTTGAACTGCTCGTCCACCACCGCCCCGTCGCCGACGAAGCCGCCCAGCCGGAGATAGCCCTTCACCAGCGGCGGCAAATCGGCCAGCGCGCGCAGCGGCTCGATCGTGTCGGCCGGCAGCATGCGCATGTCGACATAGCGGTCGGCCACCGCGCGCGGGCGCAGGTGGGGCGGGGCCAGATGGTGGTGGTAGAGATAGGAAAGCGGCACCGCCAGCGCCGACGGATCGGTGCCGGGCAGGCTGGCACAGCCGAACATCAGGGCGATGCGGTGGCGGAAGACATATTCGGCGATGCCGCGCCACAGGAGCTGCATGGTCGGCCGGGTGCGATAGCCGACATCGACGCAGGAGCGCCCGAGCTCCAGGATGTCTTCCGGCAGGGCCTCCAGCTGCGAGATGTCGTACTCGGCGGCCGTGTAGAAGCCGCCATGGCGACGGGCCGCCTCGCGCCGGATCAGGCGATAGGTACCGACGACCGAGGATGCGCCTTCGCCGCGCGAATGGTCGATGACCAGCAGATGGTCGCAGAGCGGGTCGAAATCGTCGAAGTCGCGCGCCAGCCGGGCCATCTCGGGCGTCGGGCGGGCCGCCATCTCTTCATAGAAGACCCGGTAGCGCAGCGCCTGCGAGGCATCGATATCGGCCTCGTTGCGCGCCAGCCGAACTTCCATGGTGCCGGAGCGGATCGACAATCCGTCCGCCCCCCATTGCGGCCCGGACGCCGAATCGCCGGACTGGCCCTCCTCGGGGGAGCAGGCAGAGTTTGTTTCGGCTGACATCGCGATCCGGATCAGGGCTTCTTGGCGCGATCCGGCCGGTCCAGCGGAACGCCGTACAGCTCCAGCCGGTGGCCCACCAGCTTGAAGCCCAGGCTGGCGGCGATGCGTTCCTGGAGCGCCTCGATCTCGGAATTGTGGAATTCGATCACTCGGCCGCTTTCGACATCGATCAGGTGGTCGTGGTGCTCGTCCGGCGTCTCCTCGTAGCGCGCACGCCCATCGCCGAAATCATGGCGATTGAGGATGTCGGCCTCTTCGAAGAGCCGCACGGTGCGATAGACGGTGGCGATCGAAATGCGCGGGTCTATTTCGGTCGCACGGCGATGAACCGATTCGACGTCCGGGTGGTCGCTGGAATCCGACAGCACCTGCGCGATGATGCGCCGCTGCTCGGTCATTTTCAGGCCCTTGTCCATGCAAAGGCGTTCGATACGCGAGGGCACCTGGCTCTCCGTGTTCGGTCGGTCCATCATTATACCCGCTTACGGGTTGCACGACCATGGTAGCCGGGTCGGTAATCGGAATCAGCAATACCAACCAAACCATTAGCGCGAACGCGAGTGAACAGCAAGGCAGTGACCGCAGGGCCCCGCGGCCGGCGATAGTAGCCGGGCCGGATGCCGACCTGCCGGAAGCCGGCCGCGGCATAGAGTGCCACCGCCGCCGCGTTGTCCTCCGCCACTTCGAGATGGACCCTGTCCACCCCGTCCGGCAGCACGGCCAGCAGGTGGTCGAGCAGCATCCGTCCCGCCGCCCGCCGGCGATGGGCGGGGTCGACGCCGATGGTCAGGATCTCCGCCTCGTCGACGACGGACCGCCAGAGCGCCAGGCCGATCGGGCGGTCGCCCGCGACCAGTGCCGCCCCCACCACGCCCGGCTGGGCCAGCAGGCCGTCCCAGGCATCGGCCGGCCATGGCTCGGCTGGAAAGCAGGCCGCGTGCAGCAGCGCCAGCCATTCGCCGTCGCCAGGACCGATCGCTTCGATTCGGCCGGGCGGCAGCGCCGTCATGCCGCGGCCGGCGGCAGGCTGACGTCGGGCGGGCGCAGATAGACCGGGCGCGGCGGCAGCAGCGGCTGGCCCGCCGCAAGCATGGCCGCGGCCGCGGCCGCCAGCACGGCGGCATCCGCGGGGCCGTCATGGACGACGATCGCGGGCACGCCGGATGCGGACAAGGCCGCGGCGACCAGGCGGGCCGCGTCGCCGGCGACGGCGATCGGGGCTGCCGCCCCCCAGCCGGACAGACGGGCGGCGATGCCGGACGGGGTGGCCACGAAGGGCTCGCCCGCGCCCTCCTTTGTCAGGATCCGGACGAAGACCTCCTCCCGCCGGCTGTCGATGGCCAGCAGCAGGGGGCGGGCGCCGCCGGCCGCCCGTGCGTGCACGTCGAAGCTCGAGATGCCCCAGGCGGGGATGGCTGCCGCGATGGCGATGCCCTGGGCGAGAGCCAGGCCGACGCGCAGGCCCGTGAAGCTGCCGGGACCAACCGTCGCCACCACCGCGTCTAATTCGGCGGCCGCGGTTCCGGCATCGGCCAGGACCGACCGGACCAGGGGTGCCAGATGGGCGGCGTGGCCGCGATCGGTCACCAGCCGCCGCGCGGCCAGGACGGCCCCATCCCGCCAGACGGCGGCCGAGCCGGCCCCCCCGGCAGAATCGATCGCCAGCAGAGTCAGGCCCATAGCCTGCCATGCCGTTCGATGCTAGCCAAGCCGACGCCAACGCACGACAGCGGATGACCCATGCTCGTACCCGTGGATGCCCAGCAGAGCGGCATCATCGTGACCCTCGCCTATGGTACGCCGGACAACCTGTCCGGCCGGCCGATCTATCTCAACCCGATCTGCCTGCTGCAGGTGGAAGCGGCCGCCAAGCTGGCCCATGCCGCCCGACTGGCGCAGGCCCTGGGCCTCGGCCTGCAGATATTCGACGCCTATCGCCCGCCCGAGGCGCAATGGCGCCTGTGGGAGGCCTGCCCCGACCCGACCTTCGTGGCTGACCCGCGCCGCGGCTCGCCCCATTCCCGCGGCATCGCCATCGACCTGACCCTGGTGGACGGCAACGGGCGGGCGCTGGAGATGGGCACCGGGTTCGACGCCGTCGTCGACCAGTCGCACCATGCCCGCACCGACGTCTCGCCGGAAGCGCAGCGCAACCGGCTGCTGCTGCTGGGTCTGATGACGGCGGCCGGCTGGGACAACTACAGCAAGGAGTGGTGGCACTATCAGCTTTTCGACGCCAAGCGCTATCCGCTGATCGCCGACGGCGCGATGGCACCACCGCTCATGTAGCGGGCGAACCCGCGCGATCACATGATCGCGCGGACCTCCTGCACCTCGGGCACATAGTGGCGCAGCATGTTCTCGATGCCGCTCTTCAGCGTGGCGGTGGAGCTGGGGCAGCCGGCGCACGAGCCCTGCATGTGCAGGTAGACGACCCCGTCCTCGAAGCCGTGGAAGACGATGTCGCCGCCATCCTGGGCGACGGCGGGCCGCACCCTGGTTTCCAGCAGTTCCTTGATCTGCGCCACCACTTCGCTGTCCTCGCCGGCATCGGCCACGACATCGCCGGCCGCCTCGGGGAGGATGGTCGGCCGGCCCGAGGTGAAGTGTTCCATCACCATGCCGAGGATGGCGGGCTTCAGCACGTACCAGTCCTTCTCCGCGGTCTTGGTCACGGTGACGAAGTCGCTGCCGAGGAACACGCCGGAAACGCCGTCGACATCGAACAGGCGCTGGGCCAGGGGAGAGCGGCCGGCGGTGGTGCGATCGGCAAAGTCGGCGGTGCCGGACGCCATCACTTCGCGGCCCGGCAGGAACTTCAGCGTGGCCGGGTTGGGGGTGGTTTCGGTCTGGATGAACATGGGCGTGCTCCCGGGCGGCAGGGGCGAATGGAACTACCCCCAATCTGGGCGGTCGGGCCCGGCCGATCAACCATCCTTGGAGGAGGGTCTTGGCGTGCGCTCAGGCCAGCGCCGCGATCTGCGCGTCGGTCAGCGATCCCGGTACGATCGTGACGGGCACCTTCAGGCGGTGCGAGTATTTGCCGGCCAGGTAGCTGATCAGCGGGCCCGGCCCATCGGGGGAGGTCGATGCTGCCAGCACCAGGATCGAGATCGACGGGTCCTCGTCGATCAGTTCCAGCAGCGCCTCGCGCCGCCGGCCCTCGCGGATGTAGACGACCGGCAGGGAGCCGGCCATCGGTTCGACCTCGGCCGCGACCTTCATCAGGAGCGCCTCGGCCTCGGCCCGCTTCTCCTCGCGCATCAGTTCCTTGACGCCCATCCACTGGCCGTCGTCATCCGTGTCGATGACGTAGAGGAGGGCTACGCGCCCGCCCGTCCGCCGGGCGCGGCGGCAGGCATAGCGCAGCGCCACCTTCAACTCGTCGCTTTCGTCGACGACGACCAGGAAGATACGCGGCATGGCGGACGGAGCCTCGGTCTGCACGACGGTCAAGGAACTTCAGTTCCGGCGGAAGATGATCCCCGCGAGCCATCCTGCCATTCCGGCTACCAGCACGGCAATGATGCCGTAGATGGCGGCATAGCGGTGGGCGATGTCGGCCATATCGGCGCCGACGCCGATCTTGCTGACGACGAGCGGCGTCGCCTGGGCCGCCACCACCTCGCCGTCGCGCACCAGGAAGACGTCGACCGTGTAGGTGCCCGTCGGCACGTTCGCCGGAAAGCGGATGTTGGTCCGGAACAGCCGTTCGCCCAGGAAACGCACCTGGCCCGCCTCGGTGACGAACAGTCCTTCGTCGGTCTTGCTGCGCACGAGCGCGTCGCGGAACAGCTCGATCGTCTCGGGCGAGCGCTCCCGGCGGGCATCGAAGCGCAGGGCGCTGGTGCCGAACTGCTCGCGCAGGCGCAGCGTCGGGGAGGTGAAGGTCTCGATATCCCGCGTGGTGGCGATCGCGTAGTAGGCCGGCACGCGCTCGAACCGCACGCTCTGGACGTTCATCCAGAAACCGGCCACCCGCCCCTTGCGGCGGACGGTGGCCAGCCCCTCGGGCCCGCGCACGAGCACCACGACGTCGCCCGGGCCATCGGTCGCCCCGAACAGCACGACGTCGCTGCCGGTGAAGCCGGTGGTGATGGCGATCAGATGACTGGAAACATCGGCCGTCAGCGGATCGGCGGCGGCCGGCCGTGGCGCCAGGGCCAGCATCAGGGCCGCGAACAGGAGAAGGGCGAGGCGCGCCGGCAAGGGGATGCGCCTGCCTAGCGCCGCTGGGTGACGACGGTGAAGATGTCGCCCGGCGTCAACGTCAGGTCGACCAGCAGCTTGCCGGCGACGACCAGCAGCAGCAAGGCCAGCAGCCCGCGAAGCTGCTCGCCGCGCAGGCGCTGGCTCATCACCGAACCGAAATGCGAGCCGACCACCCCGCCGATCAGCAGGATGAAGGCCAGCAGGGCATCGACCGTCTGGTGCTGGATCGCCTGCAGCAGCGTGGCGCTGGCCGCCACGAAGACGATCTGCACCTGGGCCGTGCCCGGCACCACCTGGGTCGGCATGCCGAGCAGGTAGATCATGGCCGGGACCATGATGAAGCCGCCGCCCACGCCCATGACGCCCGACAGGATGCCGATGCAGAAGCTGAGGGCCAGCGGCATCAGCACGCTGATGTAAAGGCGGGAGCGCGGAAAGCGGACCTTGAAGGGCAGGCCGTGGGCCCAGTAGTGCTCGTGCAGGCGGCGCCGGCCGCCGGTCGAATGACGGCGGCGCAGAAAGGTGCGCGTCGCCTCGATCGCCATCAGCGTGCCGACCGTTCCGAGCAGCACGACGTAGCTGAGCGAGATGAAGAGGTCGATCTGGCCGAAACGCCGCAACAGGCCGAACAGCAGGACGCCGACCACCGAGCCGACGAAGCCGCCCGCGACGACGACGCCCGCCATGCGCATGTCGATGGTGCGGCGGCGCCAGTGGGCGTAGGCGCTGGTGACGCCGCCGGCGATCACCTGGTTGGCGGTCGAGGCCACGGCTACCGCGGGCGGGACACCGATGAAGATCAGGAACGGCGTCATCAGGAAGCCGCCGCCGACGCCGAACACGCCGCCCAGGAAGCCCACCCCCGCACCGAGCCCGATCAGCAGGAAGATGCTGACGGACATTTCGGCTATCGGAAGGTAAACGCTCATGGTCCGGGGTAAGGCCAGCCGGAAAAAGAATCGGGTCCGGCCAATGCCGGACCCGAATCGGAGGCTACGCCGAAGACCCCGTCGGCGGAAGGGTCTACCGCCCGCCGGGGCCCGAACTTGCTAGCCGTGTTGCGGACGCAACATGCCGACCATCTCGTAGATCTCCGCCAAGTGCGGGGCGGCGACCGCGTTGGCACGCTCCGCCCCACGCGCGAGGATGGCATCGACATGGTCGGGCGCCGCCACCAGGCGCTTCATCTCCGCCCCGATCGGTCCCAGGACCGACACGGCGAGGTCCGCCAGCTTTTCCTTGAAGCCCGAGAACTGGGCACCGGCGAACTCCGCGATCGCCGCATCCCGATCGATGCTGGCCAATGCGGCATAGATGTCGAGCAGGTTCTCGGCCTCTGGCCGGTCGGCCAGCCCCTCCACGCTGTCGGGCAGCGGCAACGGGTCGGTCTTGGCGCGCCGGATCTTGAGCGCGACCGTCTCGGCATCGTCGGTCATGTTGATGCGCGAATAGTCCGACGGGTCGGACTTGCTCATCTTCTTGGTGCCGTCGCGCAGGCTCATCACCCGGGTCGCGGTGCCGAGAATCTGGGGTTCCGGCAGGGGGAAGTATTCCACCCCGTAGGCGCGGTTGAAGGCGCCGGCGATGTCGCGCGCCAGCTCCAGATGCTGCTTCTGGTCCTCGCCGACCGGCACGTGGGTGGCCTTGTAGAGCAGGATGTCGGCGGCCATCAGCACCGGATAGGAATAGAGGCCAAGGCCCGCCATGTCCTTCTGCTTGCCGGCCTTCTCCTTGAACTGGGTCATGCGGTTGAGCCAGCCGAGCGGCGTCAGGCAGCCGAGCACCCAGGCCAGCTGCGAATGGCCGGCCACCGTGCTCTGGTTGAAGATCGTGCAGTGGTCCGGGTCGACGCCGGCCGCGATGTAGGCGGCGGCCACCTCGCGCGTGCTGGCGCGCAGGCCGGCCGGGTCCTGCGGCAGGGTGATCGCGTGCAGGTCGACGATGCAGAAGATGCAGTCGTAGTCGTGCTGCAGGCCCACCCAGTTGCGGATCGCGCCCAGATAGTTGCCGAGGTGCAGATTGCCGGTCGGCTGGATGCCGGAGAAGATTCTGTTCATCTGGAAGGTCCCGCAGGATGGTCGGCGGTTATCGCCGTGCCCGCCGGGCCGGTCAAGCGCGCCGCCGCCGCAGCATCCCCCGCAGCTCCGAAGGGTGGGCCGCCCCGAGGGCCAGCGCCGCCGCGCCATAACCGGCAATGCCGATCGCAACTAGGCCGCCCAAGCCAGCGAAGCGACCGACGGGGCCGGCCGCCGCCAGCCAGCCACCGATCAGCCAATCGGCCGCCCAGAGCAGCCCGGCCATGACCGCGACCGCCGCCAGGATGCGCGGCAGCCGGGCCAGCATCGCCCGGTCGGGCCGGAAATGGCCGCGCCGGCCAAGGATCGCCAGCATGACCGCCAGCGACAGCCATCCGGCCACCGTGGTCGCCAGCGCCACCCCGACATGGCCGAGCGGTGCCATCAGAGCCAGGGTCAGCCCGGCATTCACCAGGAAGGACATGGCGGCAATGCGCACCGGGGTGCTCGTGTCCTCACGCGCGAAGAAACCGACGACGACGACACGGCTCAGCACGAAGGCCGGCAATCCGCACGCATAGGCGATCAGCGCCGCGGACGTGGCCGCGGTATCTTCCGGCCCGAAGGCGCCGCGCTCGTAGAGCGTGCGGACGATCGGGTGAGCCAGGACGGCCAGGGCCATCGCGGCTGGCAAGGTGACGACGAGCGCCATCGCCATGCCCTGGCCGTGGGTCTTGTGCGCGGTCTCGGGCGTGGCCGAGCGCAGCTCGCGGGCAAGCTGCGGCAGGACGGCGGTGGCAACCGCGATGCCGACGATGCCGAGCGGGAGCTGGTTCAGCCGGTCGGCATAGTAGAGATGGGCGATGGCACCGGCCGGGAGCAGCGAGGCCAGCATGGTCGAGACGAGCAGGTTGATCTGGGTGATGCCCGCCCCGATCACCCCCGGCCCCATCAGCCGCAGCAGGCGGCGGGTGTCGGGCGTCAGCCGGGGCCATGGCAGCCCGAGCGGAATGCCGGCGCGCGCTGCCGCCATGGCGAGCCACAGGAACTGCAGCACGCCCGCCACCGCCACCCCCCACGCCAGCGCGTGGCCCGGCGTCGGGAAGCGGTCGGCGAACAGCATCAACGCCACGATCAGCGACAGGTTGAGCAGGATCGGTGCGGAGGCCTGGGCCGCGAAACGGTCGAGCGCGTTGAGGACGCCGCCATAGAGCGCCACCAGCGAGATGAAGGCGAGGTAGGGGAAGGTGATGCGCGTCAGGTCGACGGCCAGCGCGAAGCGCAGCGGCTCGTCGGCGAAGCCGGGCGCGATCGCGCGCACCACCCAGGGCATCGCCAGTTCGGCCGCCACGACCAGCGCCAGCAGGACGACCAGCAGGAAGGCCAGTGCATCCTCGGCGAAGACCCGCGCCTCGGCCCGGCCGCGCTGGGCCGCCCGGCCCGCGAACAGCGGCACGAAGGCAGCGCTGAAGGCGCCCTCGGCGAAGAGCGCCCGGAACAGGTTGGGCAGCCGCAATGCCACCACGAAGGCATCGGCAACCGGCCCCGCGCCGAGGAAGGCCGCGGTCAGCACCTCGCGGGCGAAGCCCAGAACCCGGCTGACGGCGGTATAGCCGCCCACCGTCGCCACCCGCTGCAGCAACGCCATGCGATCGGCCCTCCGGCCCAGCCGTCTATCGGCCGGGCGCTATTCCTCGGCGGCCCGCGGCAGCATCCGCCCGAGATCGCGCCCGCCGACCAGATGGACGTGGAAATGCGGCACTTCCTGCCGGCCGTCGGCGCCATGGTTCGCCAGCAGGCGATGGCCCGAGGCATCGATGCCACGCTCGCGCGCGATGCGCCCGATGGCGCGGACGAAGGCCACGATCTCCGCCTCGCTCGCCGCTTCGGCGAAGTCCTGGGCCGAGGTGTAGTGGCCTTTGGGGATCACCAGCACATGGGTCGGCGCCAGCGGCCGGATATCGTCGAAGGCCAGGACATGCTCGTCCTCAAAGACCTTCCGGCAGGGGATCTCGCCGCGCAGGATGCGGGCGAAGATATTCGAATCGTCGTAGGCCATCATTCCCACCTTCAGCCGACTGTCCGGTTGCGGGCGCTCGCCTGATGCTCAGGCCGGCGGGCGGGCCGCCTTCTCGGCGATCCCCGACCGCCCTTCCCGGCGCGCCAGCGCGGTCCATACGGCGTCGGGGCTGACGCCTGCCGACGCCCACAGCACCAGCAGATGATAGAGCAGGTCGGCGCTCTCGTCGGCCAGGCGATCGGGCCGGCCCAGCACCGCCTCGATCACGGCCTCGACCGCCTCCTCGCCCAGCTTCTTGGCGGCGGCGGGCGCCCCGCCCGCCAGCAGCTTGGCCGTGTAGGAGCTCGCAGGGTCCGCACCCCGGCGGGCGTCGATCGTGGCGAACAGCCGGTCGAGCACCCGGGCATCGGGAGAGGGGCCATCGAGGGTGGCGGCGTCGAGGTCCGTCATGGCCGCATCGGGATGCCGGCGGCCGACAAGTGCGCCTTCGCCTCAGCAATCGTGTAGGTGCCGAAATGGAAGATGGACGCTGCCAGCACCGCCGAGGCGTGGCCGTCGCGGATGCCGTCCACCAGATGGTCGAGGTTGCCGACCCCGCCCGATGCGATGACTGGCACGGTGACGGCATCGGACACGGCCTGGGTCAGGCCGATGTCGAAGCCGCGGCCGGTGCCGTCGCGGTCCATCGAGGTCAGCAGCAGTTCGCCTGCCCCCAGATCGACCATGCGGCGGGCCCATTCGACGGCATCCAGCCCGGTCGCGCGGCGGCCGCCATGGGTGAAGACCTCCCACCGGCCGGGCGCAGTCGCCTTGGCGTCGATGGCGACGACGATGCACTGCACGCCGAACTTCTCGGCCCCCTCGGCCACGAATTCCGGCCGGGTCACGGCCGCGGTGTTGATCGACACCTTGTCCGCACCGGCCAGCAGCAGCTCGCGGATGTCGGTCAGCGTGCGAACCCCGCCGCCGACCGTCAGGGGCATGAAGCATTCCTCGGCCGTGCGCGAGACGACATCGAAGATGGTTCGCCGGTCCTCGTGGCTGGCGGTGATATCGAGGAAGCACAGCTCGTCGGCGCCGGCCTTGTCGTAGACGCGCGCCTGCTCCACCGGGTCGCCGGCATCGACCAGATCGACAAACTGCACGCCTTTGACCACGCGGCCGTCCTTGACGTCGAGGCAGGGGATGATGCGGGCCTTCAGCATGGCTAGGCCGCCAGCGCCTGCAGGGCCTCGTCGGGCGCCAGCCGGCCGTCATAGAGGGCCCGCCCGACGACGACGCCGGCAATGACGCCGGTCGCCTTCACGGCGTGGATGTCGGCGATGCCGGCCACGCCGCCAGAGGCGATCACGGGGATCGAGACCGCGCGGGCCAGTTCGGCCGTGGCCTCGACATTGACGCCGACCAGCGCACCGTCGCGGTCGATGTCGGTGTAGATGATCGCGGCCACGCCAGCATCCTCGAAGCGGCGCGCGAGATCGAGTGCGGTCGTCTCGGCCGTCTCGACCCAGCCTTCGACCGCGACCCGGCCGCCGCGGGCATCGATGCCGACCACGACCCGGCCGGGATGAAGCCGGCCGGCCGCGCGCACCAGGTCGGGATCGCGCAGGGCGACCGTGCCCAGGATGACGCGGCGGATGCCGGCCGCGAGCCAGCGCTCGATCGCCGCCATGTCGCGGATGCCGCCGCCGAGCTGCACCGGCACGTCGACCGCCGCCAGGATGGCGGCCACCGCCGCCTGGTTGACCGCGCGCCCATGGATGGCGCCGTCGAGGTCGACCAAATGCAGCCACGGGAACCCGGCCTGGGCGAAGAGCTGCGCCTGGGCTGCCGGGTCGTCGTTGTAGACGGTGGCCTGGTCCATCGCGCCGCGCAGCAACCGCACGCAGCGCCCCTCCTTCAGGTCGATGGCAGGGTAGAGGATCACTGGTCCAGCCTCTTGTAATAGTAGCGTCCGGCCACCGGCGCGCCGTCGACGACGGCATAGAGGGGATGGGTCCCCCAATGGACGAAGCCCAGATTCTCGTAGTGGGCGATGGCGGCGGTCTGCGTCTCTCGGACATCGAGGTTGAGGAGCTGGTAGCCCTCGTCCCGGGCCGCCGCGCAGACCGTGACGACGAGTTCGCGGGCCAGCCCGTGCCCGCGCGCCCAGGGCGCCACGAAATGGGTCGTCATGGTGGCCGCGTGGGCCTGTACCTCGTTATGGCGCGAGGGGCGCGACATCTGGGCGGACGCGGCGATGACGCCGTCGAGCCGACCGACGAACAACCGGCGCTCGGGCACCAGCAGCACGCCCTTCCAGTAGGCCTCCATGACCTGGCGCGGCGGCGGCGTCAGCCAGCCGAAGCCGCCGCCGGCGCGGATCGCCGCCTCGGCGGCGTCGCACAGGTCCGCCAGGTCGCCCTTGGCGAAGCGAGTCATCTCCTCGATGCCGATCGTCGCGGCCAGGCTGTTCACGCTCATGGCCGCCATGCCAGGAAGGATGCGAGCAGGCCGAGGCCAGCCGCCTGGCTCTTCTCGGGGTGGAACTGCGTGCCGATCAGGTTGTCGCGGCCGACGACGGCCGCGATCGGGCCGCCATAGTCGGTTTCGACCAGCAGGTCGGCCGGCCGCTCCGGCCGGATGGCATAGCTGTGCACGAAATAGACGTGGTCGCCCTGGCGGAGGTCGCGCAGCACCGGGTGGCCGGGCACCGGCCCCAGTTCGTTCCATCCCATGTGTGGGATCTTCAGTTGCGGATCGGTCGGCTGGATCACGCGCACCTCGCCCGCGATCCATCCCAGGCCGGGATGGACGCCGTGCTCGACGCCGCGCTCGGCCATCAGCTGCATGCCGACGCAGATGCCGAGGAAGGGACGGCCGCCGCGATGCACCGCCTCTTCCAGCGCCTCTATCATGCCGGGCACGTCACCCAGGCCCCGCCGGCAGTCGCCGAACGCCCCCACGCCCGGCAGCACCACATGATCGGCGCGGCGCACGATATCGGGATCGGCGGTGACGGCGACCGGGCGCGGGTCGCCCGAATCGCGGGCGGCGCGCGCCAGCGCCTTGGCGGCCGAGCGCAGGTTGCCCGACCCGTAGTCGACGACGGCGATGGTCATGCTGCACCCGTCATGCGTAGGCCCCGTCCCAGCCCTGGCGGCGGTCGGCCCAGCGCCGCAGCGCGGCATCGGCCGAGCGGCCGGTCGTGGGGCCGTCCTCGACATAGCCGCGCCAGTAGAGCTGCCGGCGGAACAGGTCGTTGGCCTCGGCCGCGAAGAGGAACCGGAAGGCCACGGTCACCAGGCCCGCCTCGGTCGTGCCGAGCCAGCCATGCACCCAGGCCGCCACCAGCAGCAGGTCCGCCGCCAGCACCAGCAGGGTCAGCAGCCACAGGCGATGGCCGGCCGCCCACAGGATCGGCAGCGGCAGCGCCGACCAGGCGAAGCCCTCGCGCACGGCGATCGCGTCGTCGGCACGGACATGGACCGAATAGACCCGCATCGGACTAGAGGACGCCCTTGGTCGAGGGCACCGAGCCCGCCTGGCGCGGATCCAGCGTCATCGCCGCGCGCAGCGCCCGGGCCAGGCCCTTGAAGCAGCTTTCGACGATGTGATGGTTGTTCTCGCCGTAGAGATTCTCGATATGCAGCGTCAGCCCGGCGTTCTGGGCGAAGGCCTGGAACCATTCCTTGAACAGCTCGGTGTCCATGTCGCCCAACTTGGGGCGGGTGAAGACCACCTTCCAGATCAGGTAGGGCCGGTTCGAGGCATCGAGCGCCACGCGCGTCAGCGTCTCGTCCATCGGGATCAGCGCATCGCCCCAACGGGTGATGCCCTTGCGGTCGCCGGCCGCCTGGGCGAAGGCCTGGCCCAGCGCGATGCCGACGTCCTCGGTCGTGTGATGGAAATCGATATGCAGGTCGCCTTCGGCCCGCACCTTGATGTCGAACAGCCCGTGGCGCGCGAGCTGGTCCAGCATGTGGTCGAGAAAACCGATACCGGTCGCGACATCGGCCGTGCCGCTGCCGTCGAGGTCGACGGACACGGCGATGCGCGTCTCCTTGGTGTTGCGCTCCACGGTGGCGCGGCGCATGGGCGTCCTCGGATGGTGGCCTGGGGGTTCCGGCCGTTCTATAGCCCGAAGCGCCCGCCCGCGCCACCCGAAGCGGGCCATCGGGACCGCGGCCGCCGCCGGTGCGGCGCCTGCGCTCTTGATCGCGGGCGCGCCGCCCCCCATCCTCTTGGCCGCAACCATTCCGATCGCGCGCGGCCGGGACCGTCGTCCCGCCGCGACCCGGCCCCCAACATCAAGAGACGAATGACAGACCGCGAGCCCCCCGCCTGGCACGGCACAACCATCCTTTGCGTCCGCAAGGCCGGGCGCGTCGCCATGGCCGGCGATGGACAGGTGTCGATGGGCCAGACGGTGATGAAATCGAACGCCCGCAAGGTGCGCCGCATCGGCAATGGCAGCATCATCGCCGGATTTGCCGGCGCCACGGCGGACGCCTTCACCCTGTTCGAGCGCCTGGAAGCCAAGCTGGAGGCCCATCCGAGCCAGTTGGCGCGCGCTTGCGTCGAGTTGGCCAAGGACTGGCGGACCGACCGCTACCTGCGCCGACTGGAGGCGATGATGGCGGTGGCCGACGGCAACGTGTCGCTGCTGCTGTCGGGCAATGGCGACGTGCTGGAGCCCGAGGACGGCATCATCGCCATCGGCTCCGGCGGGTCCTATGCGCTGGCCGCCGCGCGCGCGCTGATCGACCGCGACGACATGGATGCCGAGGCGATCGCCCGCCGTTCGCTCGCCATTGCGGCAGAAATCTGCGTCTACACCAACGACAAGATCATCGTCGAAGCCCTATGACCGACTTTTCCCCCCGCGAGATCGTCTCCGAGCTGGACCGCCACATCGTCGGCCAGAACGACGCCAAGCGCGCCGTCGCCATCGCCCTGCGCAACCGCTGGCGCCGCCAGCAGCTGCCCGAGGACCTGCGCGAGGAGGTCCTGCCCAAGAACATCCTGATGATCGGGCCGACCGGCGTCGGCAAGACCGAGATCGCCCGGCGCTTGGCGAAGCTGGCCCAGGCGCCCTTCCTGAAGGTCGAGGCGACCAAGTTCACCGAGGTCGGCTATGTCGGCCGCGACGTCGAGCAGATCATCCGCGACCTGATCGAGATCGCGATCCAGATGACCAAGGACCGGCTGCGCAAGGAGGTCGAATCGAAGGCCGAGCTGCGGGCCGAGGAGCGCGTGCTGGACGCCCTGGTGGGCGACAATGCCAGTGCCGAGACGCGCCAGAAGTTCCGCAAGATGTTGCGCGAGGGCCAGATCGACGATCGCGAGATCGAGCTGCAGGTGGCCGACGGCAACCCGCTCGGCCAGCTTCCGACCTTCGAGGTGCCGGGCATGCCGGGCGCCAGCGTCGGCATGCTGAACCTGGGCGACATCTTCGGCAAGGCCATGGGCGGCCGGACCAAGCCCCGGCGGATGACCGTCAGCCAGTCCTACGAGGTGCTGATCAAGGAGGAGGTCGAGAAGCTGCTGGACCAGGAGCGGGTGGTGCAGGAGGCGATCCGCGCCGTCGAGCAGAACGGCATCGTCTTCCTGGACGAGATCGACAAGATCTGCGCGCGCTCGGGCGAGCGGGTGGGCGGCGACGTCAGCCGCGAGGGCGTCCAGCGCGACCTGCTGCCACTGATCGAAGGCACCACCGTCAGCACCAAGCACGGCCCGGTGAAGACCGACCATGTGCTGTTCATCGCGTCGGGCGCCTTCCATACGGCCAAGCCGTCCGACCTGCTGCCGGAGCTGCAGGGCCGGCTGCCGATCCGCGTCAACCTGAACGCGCTCGTCCGCGACGACTTCCGCCGCATCCTGACCGAGCCGCACGCTTGCCTCATCACCCAGTACAAGGCGCTGCTGAAGACCGAGGAGGTGACGCTCGACTTCACCCCCGACGGCATCGACGCCCTGGCCGACCTGGCCGTCGCGATCAATGCGTCGGTCGAGAATATCGGCGCGCGCCGGCTGCACACGGTGATGGAGCGGCTGCTGGAGGAGGTCAGCTTCTCGGCCACCGACAACCCCGACACCACGCTCGTCGTCGATGCCGACTATGTCCGCCGGCAGGTGGGCGAGCTGGCCAAGAACACCGACCTGTCGAAGTTCATCCTCTAGCACCGGGGCGGCGCGCCCATGCTGTTGCCGGCGGCAATCCTGGTCCTGGTCGCGGGCGCGCTGGTGGCCTGGTTCGCCCGGCGCCGCCTGCCGCGGCCATGGAACCGGGTCGCCGCCGTGGCGGCACTGGCGCCCGGTGGCCTGATCGTGGCCGCCCTGGCGGCCGGCCTGGCGACGGGCTGGCTGAACTGTGCCGACCGGCCACTATGGCAACGCCTGACGGATGACGGGCGCTTCCTGGTGCGGGCGACCGCGATCGCCTGCGAGGGCGGCCAGACCAGCTACAACGTCGTGGTCGAGGAACAGAAGCCGGACGGCGGCGGCAAGGTGCGGGCGATCTGGCGCAGCTTCGGCAGCCCGGTGCCGGACGGCGTCGACCACCGCCCGCCCGCCACGTTCGCCATCCGTGCCCATGACGGCAGTCCAGCCCGGCTGCCGGTGCCGCCGGCCGAAGTGACGCTCGAAGGCAAGGACCTGGCGCCATCGCGCATGTGGTCGTTCCATCTGGGCCGGGCGATCTGACCCTTCACCCGGCTTCGGCCGTCTCCGGCTTGGCGACGGGTGCTGCTGCGGCCCGCCGGCGACCCGGCCGCGGGCGCTCTGCCGCGTCGAGCAGGCGGTGCATCGCTTCCACCGTGGCCGGCGACAAATGCCGCATGCTGCGCGCCATGCGGTTGGCAAGCTCGGTCGCGCGCGGGCCCAGGCCCGAAGTGTCGACCACGACGCGGGGATGCGACAGGCGGGCGGCGCGCTCCAGCGCTTCGGCATCGTCCCAGATGATGCCGAAATATTCGCAGACCTGGATGAGGAGGGCGCGGCTCGGCCGTCCCTTGCGGCCATGCTCCAGCGCCGACAGGTAGGCGGCCGAGATCTGCAGGTCGCACGCCATCGCCTTCAGCGTGATGCCGCGCTCGGCGCGCAGGCCGCGGACGGCTTCGCCGAACGGCGTCACGCCGGGCCGGCCCGGCGGCGATGCAGCGAGGCCCGAATCGCCCGCACATAGTCGAGCCGGCGGTCGTCGCCGCGGTGGCGGCCGATGTTGGAGAGGTGCAGCCGCCGGTGCAGCACCACCTCCGGCAGCACGGCGTAGCGCAGACCGGCATCGGTCGCCCGCAGGGTCCAACTGATGAACTCCGCCACCCGCAGGTCCGTCTCGAACACGCCGATCTGCTCGAACACCGTTCGCCGCGCGACCATGGCGCCCGAGATCAGGGCTGGCATCGTGCCCTCGGGAACGTGCACGGTCTCGCGTTCCTCGGTCGACAGGTCCGGGCTGGCGAACTGGGCGGCGTGGCCGAACACCATCGCCAGCCCCGGGTCGCGGCGCAGCGGTTCCGTCAGCACCGAACAATGGTCGGGCGACCAGAGGTCGTCGGAATCGAGAAACGCCACATACTCCGAGGTGGTCTCCACCAGCGCGCGGTTGCGCGCGGCACCGATGCCGCCGGGCGGGATCACCAGGACCTCCGGCCGGAGTGGATGGCGCGCAGCGACGGAGCCGCTGTCGTCGGTCGAGCCGTCATCGACGACGATGACCCGGGCGGGCGGCTCGTCCTGCGCGGCAACGCTGTCCAGCGCCTCGGTGATGTAACGGGCACCGTCGCGGACGGGCATGATCAGGGTAAGAGAGCCGTCGGTCATGCGCTGGAATCCACCTCGACGATGAACTCCTCCAGTCCCGGCAGGCGCGCCGGCGGGTTGGAGCGGCGTTTGCGCCGGGCCAGCGAGCGCGAGATACAGGTGACGAATGCCTGCCGGAGGGTCACCCGGTCGCGCGTCATGTTGCCGTCATGCATGCGATACAACAGGACGAGCCGGCGCAGCACATGAAGCGCCGGCTCGCTTTCCAGGACGCGAAAGTACCAGTCCACGTCCTCGCCATAGCGCAACTCCTCGGCGAAGCCGCCCATCCGGTCCCAGAGCGACCGGCGAAACAGGGCCGCGCCCAGATGCGGGGCGAAGAACGCACCCTCCGGCTGGCCGACGGGTGCCCAGGCGATGACCGCCTCCGGGCTCGTGTACGCATACTGGATCTGCCCCATCACGCCCTCGACGGCCGGGCGATCGACCATATAGCGCAGCATCCAGTCGAGACGGCCGTCCGGCCATCGGTCATCGACGTCGAGAAAACCGATGATGGGCGCGTGCGCCAGGCCGACGCCGGTGTTGCGGGCAGCACCCGGCCCGCGGTTGACGGTTCTCGTGGTGATGATCCGCCCGGCTGCGGCGAGCCCTTCGCAAAGGTCCGGCGTGGCATCGGTGGAGCCGTCGTCGACGACGACGATCTCGACTCCGCCCAGCCCCTCGGCCTCGATCATCTCGATCGCCCCCGGCAGGTGGGTCGCGCCGTTGTAGATCGGAATGACGATGCTGACGACCGGGCTGACGGCCGGAACCAGCGCCGCCGTCATGGCGCCAGCCGCTCGACCAGGTCGGCCACCACCAGCGGCAGGCGCGCCAGGTCGGTACCGGCCGCCAGTTCGAAGCAGGGGACAGCCGCGCAGAGGCGGGTCAGCTTGGCCAGCGTGCCGGGCGCGCCGCCGGGCAGATGGGCCAGCGTCGTCGGCGCCAACGCCCGGATGGCGACGGCGGCCGGCACCCGGCGCAGGCTGGTCTCGACCAGCCCGGTCACGCGCGGCACGAGGATGGCGCGAATCGGCATCGATGCCACCAGCGCGTCGGGAAAGCCGTCCTGGCCGAAGACCAGCGCCTTCTCGGGCGGAACGCGGTCGGGATTCCAGACCCGTTGCGCCAGCCGCGGAAAGCGCCGCAGGGCGTCCTCGGTGAACTTGGCCGTGTTGTAGAGGCTGTGGACGGTCGGCTGCGGCCCGGTATCGACCAGGACATAGTCGTCGCCGGCATAGGACAGGCCGCCCTCCAGGCAGGCGATGGTGGTGGTGGTCTTGCCGGCCCCACTGGGGCCGGTGACCAGCACGCCCGATCCCGGCCGGCCGACGGCACCCGCATGCACCGGCTGCAGCGTGCTGCCGGCCAGCGCCCAATGGAAGATCGGCCGGAACGGGAAGCTGCGCTCCCAGTAGGGCAACGGCCCGCGCATGTGATAGAGCGCCAGCCGGCGTTCCCGGTCCAGGACCGAGAGTGTTTCGGCCCCCAGTTGGTAGAAGGCATCGAACCCGTCGTCGGCATGGAGATCGATCTGGCCGCGATGGCCATAGGCGTCCGCCGGCCATGGTGCCGGCGGCAGGGCGCCATCGGCCTCGTCCCAGGCCTGGATGTCGAGGTCGGACGGGCCGTCATCGGGCAGGCGGATGTGGGCAAGCGCGGCATCGAGGGTCGCAGCGGCGGCTGCGCCCGCCGACAAGATCCGGAAGGCCCCGTTCCCCAGGCGATAGCGGCGCGCCACCAGGCCACGGGCCCTGGCCGCAGCCTCGAACACCGCCACGGAGTCGGCGAAGAACCCTTGCAGCGCCGGACGCAGGGACCCCGCAGCCGTCATGCCTTGGTCGCGGGATCGGGCAGGTCGGCGGCCTTTACCGGCCAGCCGACCTCGTCGACGTCATGCACCGGGTCGAGCGCCAGCAGTTCCTGGACGTCGGTGAAGCTCTGCAAGGTCAGCAGCTGCGTGAGGTCGGCCGGAAGCTGGGTGGACGGCGCCGGCTTGCCGGCCGGAACCGGGTCCGCCAGGGCCAGGTCCTCGCCGAGCAGCCCGGCCACGAAGGTATCTATCGCTGCGGCGGCTGTGTCGGCGGGCAGGGCTGCCTCGTCGGCGATGCGCCGCCGCAGCTCTGCCACCGTCGTGGAATCCACGATCTGCTGCCAGAGCACGGCGCCCACGCCCTGGAGGCTGTAGTAGGTACCGGACTTGAGGTTGATGATGACGGCTTCGCCGTCGAGGGTCTCGTGAACGATCGGGTTGCCGCGGGCAACCAGCCGTGTGTCGTCGGACAGATACATGAAGCCCCTGTGGATCGACGCTGCGAATTCGGTGCAACGCTATACTAGCGGCGGCGGCGCAACAGCAAATATAGGGCACCGCCCCCGCCATCGCGGGGCTGCGCCTCGGTATAGGCCAGGACGTGCGGGCGGACCGACGGCTCGTTCAGCCAGCGCGGCACCATGCGGCGCAGGACCCCGCGCTCGGCCGGGCTGCTGTTCCAGCCGCCGCGGCCGGTGATCAGCAGGATGCAGCGCCGACCCTGCGCCACGGCCGACAGGATGAAGCGATGCAGCGCCGAATGGGCCTCGGCCTGGGTCAGCCCGTGCAGGTCGAGCCGTCCGTCGATCGCCATCCGCCCGCGCTTCAGCCGCTCCACCGAGCGCGCGTCGACATCGACCGCGGCTCCGGCCTCGAGCGCGACCGGCGAGCGGGCCACCGGCCGGATCGCCGGCGATGGGGCGGGTGGCCGGCGGGCGTGATCGGCCGGCCGCGCCGGCGCCGCCGGCGGCGGCACCGGCAAGGCCGGCGGCTTGGCCGGTGCTAAAGCCGGGCGGCCGGTGGCACGCCGGGGCAGCGGAACGACATCGGCGACTGCGCGTCGCCAGAGGTCACGGTCGCGCGCCATCGATAGGGGCACCGGCGCGGCGCTGCTCGATGAGGACGATGTGCAGGCGACGCGGACCGTGGGCGCCGAGCTGGATCTTCTGTTCGATGTCGCCGGTGCGCGACGGGCCGGTCACGAAGTTGACGGTGCGCGGCATGCCGCCGCCGGCCGCTGCCTGCCAGGCCCGGAGGCGGCCCCATGCCGTCTCGTACGGGCCCACCACCTGGTCTGCGTAGAGCACGACGATATGGGTGTCGGGCAGGAAGTTCAGCGTCGTCGGGCGGTCCGCACCCGAGGCCAGCATGAGGGTGCCGGTCTCGGCGATGCCGGCGAAGGCCGGGGTCAGCGACACCGGGTCGTCGCCCTGCGAGCGGCCGCGATGGATCGACAGCAGCGGCCGGTCCTGCCAGGGAATCGCATCGAGTGCGGGATCGGGCGACATGACGATGTCGGTCGGCAGATTGTGGCGGGCAAGATACTCGGCCACCACCCCGGGGACGGCGGCTTCGTCCGGCACCCGGTCGACGGTGGTGCTGACCATCTCTGCCATCTCGACGAACAGGTCGAGCACGGCCGCCGGGGCCCGGTCGGTGCGGGCGGGGATCAGGTTGGCTGGATGCTCGGCCAGCCGGCGTTCCAGCGGCTCGGCCGCGGCACCGGTGATCGGGCCGCGGCCCAGCGCGCGGCGGACCGCCCCCAGCATCTGGCTGCGGGCGCTGGCGCCCGGCTTGGCATCGGTCATTGCCGGTTCCGTTCGGCCCAGAGATCGCGGAAGGTGCGGCCCTCGGGGGCCGGCATGTCGCGCACCCCGGTCCAGCCGCCGGCCAGCGGCAGCGAGGCGAACCGGCCGCGCCGCCGCCCGAGGCGGCCCAGCAGGCCGGCGCCGATCTTGGCCGCCAGCCCGTAGAGTGCGGGTCGCGCGGCCAGGAAGGCCCAGGCGCCAAGGCCCCATCGGGCGGCAGCGGGCCCTAGCCCGCGCTCCACCTGCCGCTCGCGCCAGTGGCGCATCATCTTGGGCAGCGGAATCTTCATCGGGCAGACGCTTTCGCAGCGGCCGCAGAAGGTCGACGCGTTCGGCAGGTGCCCCGCCTCGTCCACCCCGATCAGGTTGGGCGTCAGCACCGCTCCCATCGGCCCGGGATAGACCCAGCCATAGGCATGGCCGCCGACAGCCGAATAGACCGGGCAGTGGTTCATGCAGGCCGAGCAGCGGATGCAGCGCAGCATCTCGTGGAACTCGGTGCCGAGCATGGCGCTGCGGCCGTTGTCCAGCAGAACGACATGGTATTCCTGCGGCCCGTCGAGGTCGCCCGGACGGCGCGGCCCGGTCGACACGGTGGTGTAGGAGGAGAATTCCTGCCCGGTCGCCGAGCGCGCCAGCAGGCGCAGGATGGTCGACACGTCCTCCAGCGTCGGCACCACCTTTTCCAGGCTGGCCAGGACGATGTGCACCTTGGGCAGGGTCTGCGTCAGGTCGCCATTGCCCTCGTTGGTGACGATGATCGACGAGCCGGTTTCCGCGATCAGGAAGTTGGCGCCGGTAATGCCGACATCGGCCGCCAGGAACTTGGAGCGCAGGATCGTGCGGGCCTCGTCGCAGAGCTGGCGCGCCTCCGACAGCGGGCGATCGGCCGGCAGGTCGGTGTGGCTGCGGCGGAAGGTTTCCTCGACGTCGTCCTGGTTGAGGTGGACGGCGGGCGCGATGATGTGGCTGGGCGGCTCCTTACGGAGCTGGATGATGTATTCGCCAAGGTCGGTCTCGACCGGCTCGATGCCCTTCTCCTCCAGGAAATCGTTGAGCGCGATCTCCTCGGCGATCATCGACTTGCCCTTGGTCACGGTCCGCGCCCCGGCGCCGCGGCAGATCTCGAGGATCGTCTCGCGTGCCTCGGCCGCGGTGCGGCACCAGTGGACCTTGCCGCCGCTGGCGACGACCTTCTCCTCGTAGCGCTCGAGATACCAGTCGAGATGGGCCAGCGTGTGGTTCTTGATGTCTCGGGCGATGTCGCGAAGCTGCTCGAACTCCGGCAGGGCGGCAACCGCGACCCGCCGGCGTTCCTGGAAACCGTGCCGCAGGTTCTCCATCGCCCGCTGCAGGCGCGGGTCGCCCAGCGCGCGCTGGGCGTTGTCCTTGAAGGCATGGGCGGTGGATTGCATGGCGGCCGCTTCTGGTGTCGGGCTACTTGGAACCGGGTGCGCCGATCGGCGGCCGGTCGGCCATGTCCGCCAGCACCTCGGCGACATGGCGCACCGCGACGGGCACGCCCAGGCGCGACAGCTTGCCCGCCATGTTCAGCAGGCAGCCCATGTCGCCGGCCAGCAGGGTGCCGGCGCCGGTGCGGCGGACATCCTCGGCCTTGTCGGTGACCATGCGGTCGGAAATGGCGGGGTACTTGACGCAAAAGGTGCCGCCGAAGCCGCAGCAGGTCTCCGCCCCCGGCAGCTCGGTGATCGACAGACCCGCGACCGAGCGCAGGAGCTGGCGGGGCTGCTGCTTCACGCCCAGCTCGCGCAGGCCCGAGCAGGAGTCGTGATAGGTGACCGCGCCCTCGAAGCGCGCGGCCACGTGCCTTACGCCGCGGATGTCGACCAGGAACGAGACCAGCTCGTGGCTGCGCTTGGCCAGGTGCTGGGCCGCCAGCGCCATTTCCGGCTCGTCGGCGAACAGCTCGGGATAGTGGTCGTGCAGCATGCCGCCGCACGAGCCCGAAGGTGCGACCACATAGTCGACATCGGCGAAGGCGGCGATGACCTGACGGGCGACCTGCTTGGCCCGGGCCTTGTCGCCGGAGTTATAGGCCGGCTGGCCGCAGCAGGTCTGCTGCGGCACGACGACCGTGCAACCGGCATCCTCCAGCAGCTTCACCGCGGCAAAGCCGACGGTGGGCCGGAACAGGTCGACCAGGCAAGTGACGAGCAGGCCGACCCGGCAGGGGGCAGCGTTCGGGGCGTTTTCCATCTGGGGCCGCAGAATGGGCGTGCCCTGGCGCCCGGTCAACGGGGTGTCCCGGTGTCAACGCGCCTGGGGCGGGCGGACCCCCTGCGGCAGCAGCAGCCAGTAGCCGCCGCGCGACTTCATCAGGCCGGCCCGTTCGGCGGCCTCGGCGCCGAAGCCCCAGAACACGTCGCCCCGCACCGGGCCGCGGATGGCACCGCCCGTGTCCTGGGCCACCATCAGGCGGCGGACGCGGGCGCTGCGCGACAGCGGATCCTCGGCGTCCAGCCAGACCGGCACGCCATAGGGCACGAAGCTGGGATCGACGGCGAGGCTGCGGCCGGGCGTGAGTGCCACGCCCTGGGCGCCCAGCGGCCCGTCGCCCTTCAACTCGCGGAAGAAGACATAGGACGGGTTCTCGTTCATCAGCCGGCCGGCCTCGGCCGGATGGGCGGCGAGCCAGGCGCGGATGCTGGGCATGCTGACGCTCTCGCGCGGGATCTGGCCGCGATCGGCCAGCAAGCGGCCGATCGGTACGTAGGCATGGCCGTTCTGGGCCTCGTAGCCGACGCGCAGGACCGTCCCGTCGGTCAGCTTGACCCGGCCCGAGCCCTGGATATGAAGGAAGAAGGCATCGACGGCGTCGTCGACCCAGACCAGTTCCAGGCCCCGGCCCTGCAGCGCGCCCGCCTCGATCTCCGCCCGGTCGGGATAGGGGCGCAGGCGCCCGCCCTCCAGCCGGCCGGCGATGCGCTGGCCGCGCAATGCCGGGCGGAACTGGGCCAGGTCGACCTCCACCAGGTCGGGCGGGCGGCGCAGCAGGGGGGTGGAGAAGCGCTGGGTGCGGGTGCGCGAGCCGGACAGGAGCGGCTCGTAGTAGCCGGTGAACAGCCCTTCGGTCTGGTCGCGATCGGCCGCACGCCAGGGCTGGAAGCGGGTTTCGAAGAAGCGGCGGGCAGCGGCGGCGTCATTGGCGGGGACCTGGGCCGCGGCCGTGCAAACGACCCGCCAGTCGCCAGCCTTGCCCGAGACGCCCTCCGGCCCGACCGGGCGGGCGGGATCAACCGCGGCGATGCGCTCGCAGGAGCGCCGCAGCGCGGGCAAGGCCTGGGCCTGATCGTCGGTCGTCCAGCCGGGAAGGTCGGCGAAGCGGGCCGGGGTCAGCGACAGGACGGCCGGGGTCTCCGGTGCCGTCTGGGCCGCGCCTGGGGTGGGCGGCGGCGGCGCGGGTGCATCGCGATCCCCGCCGCAGGATGCCACCAAACCGACCAGGGCAGCCGCCACCAGCCACCGTGCCCACGCAGCCGGCATCTCTGCTACTGCGGCGTGGCCGTGGTGACCAGGAGCCAGTTCGGATCGCCCGAACGCGTATCGCGGGCAAAGGTCCAAAGGTCGATCAGCTCCACCGTCTGGCCCGGCTCGCCATCCACCACCGCGCCCGCGGCATTGCGCACGACGTTGATCTGGTCGGATACGAAGCGGACCGTCACGAAGGCCATCGGGCCTTCCATGTGGGCCTCGTGCAGATCGACCGCCTTCATGGCGACGATCGTCGTCTCCAGCGTCTGCTTCTGCGTTTCGCGTTCCCGGATGGCATCGGAGAACTGCGTGTAGACGGAATCGTTCAGCAGCGGCCGCAGGGTATGGATGTCGCCCTGGGCGAAGGCGCCGACGATCATCTCGAACGCGGACTTGGCACCCTCAACGAAGATGTCGGGGTCGAAGCCACGATCGGCTGCGCGGATCTGCGCGATGCCGGCCTCGGGGCTGATCGGCAGCGTTTCCTGGGGGGCGGGGACATCGACCGGCGGCCGGTCCGCGCGCGGCGGCAGCGGGACGACCTTGCCATCGTCGCTGTCCGGCGCATCCTTGCGTCCGAAGATGCCGGTCGGCGGGGGACGCTCGTTGCCGGTGCGCCGCCCGAGCACGCTGCGCAGCCGCAGCACGAGGAATGCGGCGATCATCGCGAAGAGGATGATGTCGAAGAGCTGAAAGCCGCTGTTCATCGATCCTGCCTTGGGTGACCCGGAATCGGCACGTCCGGGCTCCGTACCCTATGGCTTGCGCACGGCCCGATCCCGTGTAGATAGGACCATGCCATCGGGTAAGCAAGCATGCGCGCCATAGTTCCCTTCATCCTGCTCGTCATTCCGCTGATCGAGATCGCCCTTTTCGTCGTCGTCGGCGATGTGATCGGCCTGTGGCCGACGCTGGCCGCGACACTGCTGGCGGCCGTCGTCGGGGTCGTGCTGATCCGCGGCCGGGGCCGGGCCGCCTTCGAGCGCCTGCGCCCCGGGCAAGGCCCCGCGGCCGTGCCGATCGGGTCGGTAATCGACGGCGCTGCCGTGGTGATCGCCGGCATGCTGCTGCTGATACCGGGCTTCCTGACCGACCTGCTGGGCGTGTCGCTGCTATTGCCGCCGGTTCGCCGGCGTCTGGGCCGGGTGATTGGCCAACGCTTTCGCATGGCGGCCGGCCCGTCCCCTTTCGGCGACCCGGGTTTCGGGCAATCCGGATTCGGGCAATCCGGATTCGGGCAGGCGGGCTTCGACCCCGGCGGTTTCCCGTCCGCCGCCGGCCCCGTCATCGAGGGCGAGGCGGTGGTCGTGCGCGATCCGCCAGCACCGCCGGCAGCCGCGGCCGACGATCCATCCCATCCACCGCGCGTGGCCCCGCCCCGCCCGCGCGACCCACCCCTGACCGGAACCGACCATGATCCTCGTGCGACACGGCCAATCGGAGTTCAATGCCGCCTTCTCGGTGACCAGGGTCGATCCCGGCATCCAGGACCCACGCCTGACCGAGGAGGGAAAGCGGCAGGCGGCCCAGGCAGCCGCGACCCTGGCCGCAATGCCGATCCGCCATCTGGTCGCCAGCCCGTACACGCGCGCGATCGAGACGGCCGAGATCATCGGCGAGGCCCTGGGCCTGCCGCTGACCATCGATCCGATCGTCGGCGAACGCGCCGCCTTCGTCTGCGACGTCGGCTCGATGACCAGCATCCTCAGGACGCGCTGGCCGCATCTGGGGCTGGATCACATGGACGAGCAGTGGTGGCCGACCATGGAGGAGCCGGAGCACGCCATGCTGGACCGCTGCGCCCGCTTTCGCACGGCCATGCAGGCACGTGACGACTGGCGCCATGTCGCCGTCGTCACCCACTGGGGCTTCATCCGCGGGCTGACGGGCAAGCGCGTCGGGAATGGCGAGGTCGTGCCGTTCGACCCGACCGGGCCGGCACCCACCGTTTTCGAATAGCCCGCTTCGAGTAGCCCCGCCCGTCCCGCGACCGCTTGGCCGGCCGCGACAATCCGTGCTAGTGCGCCTTATCCGCGCCCGAACGTCTTTCCCCGAGGAACCATGACCGACCAGACCCCCGCCCAGGCCGCCCAGGGCGCGCCCGTTTCGATCAATGCCCAGTACATCCGCGACCTGTCGTTCGAGAACCCGAACGCCCCACAGATCATGGCCGAGCTGCGCGAGCCGCCGCAGATCGAGGTGAAGGTCGACGTGAAGGTGCGCGCGCTGGCCGACAACGTGTTCGAGGTCGTCCTGTCGGTTTCCGCCAGCGCCACGGTCGCCGGCAAGAATGCGTTCGTGGTCGAACTGGAATACGGCTCGGTGGTGACGCTGGCGGCAGAGCTGCCGCAGGAGCATTTCGGGGCCATCCTGCTGATCGAGATTCCGCGGATGCTGTTCCCCTACGCCCGCCAGATCATCGGCGACGCCACGCGCGACGGCGGATTCCCGCCCCTGCTGCTGAACCCGATCGACTTCGCCGAGCTCTATCGCCAGCAGCAGGAAGCCCAGCAGCAGGCCGGGCCCGGCAACGGCGCAGCACTGGCGTGACCGGTCGCCGGGGCCGGTCGGACCAGCCCCGGCAGGCCTTCGGCATCGCGGGTCAACGGAGCCAGATGGCGCCCTTGATCCGCGCAACCAGCGCGGCGTGCGCGGCGGCCTCCGCCGGCGTCGGCGCGTGGGGCCTGGGCGCACGCGGCACCCGCACCACGGCTGTCCGGCGTTCCACCACGACCGCCGTCTCGGCGGTCAGGCTGAGACCCTTCTGCCGGCCGCCGGTCAGTTCGAGATAGACGTCGGCCAGCAGCTCGGCGTCCAGGCGCGCGCCATGCTTGACGCGGGCACTGGTGTCGATGCCGAAGCGGCGGCAGAGCGCGTCCAGGCTGGCCGGGGACCCGGGAAAGCGCCGGCGCGCCATGGTCAGCGTGTCGACGGCACGGGTCGACGGGATGGCCGCGTGGCCGGTGCGGGCCAGTTCCGAATTGATGAAGCGCAGGTCGAATTCCGCGTTGTGGATGACCAGCGGATCGTCGCCGATGAAGGCGAGGAAATCGGCCACCATCTCGGCGAAGACCGGCGCCCCGACCAGATCGGCGTCGGAGATGCCGTGCACGGCATAGGCTTCGGGATCGACCAGCCGCTCGGGGTTGATGCGGCTGACATACTCCACGCCGGAGCGCACGCCGTTCTGCAGCTCGAGGCACGCCACCTCGATCAGGCGGTGGCCATCGCGCGGGTCGAGGCCGGTCGTCTCGGTGTCGACGACGATTTCACGCATGGGGTCTCTTCCTGTCCGCGGGGCAGCGCATTGCCCCAATGGAGCTGCGAACCTGTTGCATGACGGCCGCCAGCCGGTGCCAGGTGAAGCTGCGGCCCAGCCCGGTCGGCACCACCCAGTCGGCGCGGCGGCGCTTCTCGGCGTCCGGGGTCTGCTGGGCCAGCGTACCGCGGAACTTTTCCTCGGTCATGCCGCGACGGCGCATCACCCGCTGCCGTTGCAGGAAGGGGGGGGCCGTCACCACGATCACCTGATGGCAGTACCGTTCATTGCCCTTTTCGTACAAGAGCGGGATGTCGAGCACGATGATCGGGACCCGCCGCCGCCGCTGGCGTTGCAGGAACGCGCGCGAGGAGCGCCGGACCAGGGGGTGCACGATCGCCTCGAGTTGGCGCAACCGGGCCGGGTCGGCGAAGACGATGCGCCCGAGTGCCTGGCGGTCGACGGCACCATCCTTCACGACGCCCGGAAAAGCCTGGTCGATCGGCGCCACGGCGGCACCGCCGCGTGCCAGCAGGCGATGAACGGCGGCGTCGGAATCATGCACCGGCACACCCATGCGCCGCAGCATGGCCGCACTGGTCGATTTTCCCATGCCGATCGACCCGGTCAGGCCGACGACGATCACCGGACGGGGCTCGCCGCCTGACCCAGGACGACCTGGCGCAGTTCCGGCGTCACTTCCGGAGCCTGGCCGAACCAGTGCTCGAAGCCGGGTCGGGCCTGGTGCAGCAGCATGCCAAGACCATCGACGATCGCGTTGCCGCGTGCCGCCGCAGCGGCCAACAGCGGCGTGACCAGCGGGACATAGACGATATCGGCGACGACCGCCCGCGCCGGCAGATGGGAAAGATCGAGATCGAGCGGCGGCTCGCCCGTCATCCCCTGGGTCGTGCCGTTCACCAGCAGGGCGGCCCCGGCCAACGCAGCGCCGCGATCGGCCCAGTCGACGACCGTCACCCCGCCCAGGTCGGCCGCGAGCGCCTCGGCCCGGGCGCGGGTTCGATTGGCGAGGCGAATCTCCGCGACGCCGGCATCCTGCAAGGCCGCCACGATGGCCCGCACGGCACCGCCGGCACCGATGATCGTGGCCGGCCCCCGGCTGCCGCGCCATCCCGGCGCTGCCTCGCGCAGGCTTTCGATGAAACCGAAGGCGTCGGTGTTGTAGCCGTGGAGGGCGCCTTCGCCGGTGACGACGACCGTGTTGACGGCGCCGATGCGGCGGGCCAGCGGATCGACCTGGTCCAGGACCGGGAACACCAGCTCCTTGTGCGGGACGGTCAGGTTGCAACCGGCAAAACCCAGCAGCGGCAGCGAGCGTACCGCCTCGACCACCCGTTCGGGCCGCACCGCCATCGGGATATAGGCCCCGTCGATGCCATAGCGGTCCAGCCAGTATCCGTGCAGCCGGGGCGACCGCGAATGGGACACGGGCCATCCCATCACGCCGGCGATCCGGGCCTTGCCTGACAGCATCATCGTTCGACCACCCCATGGCCCCGCAGGAATTCGAGAAGCGGCAACAGCGGCAGGCCGAGGATCGCGGAATGGTCCCCGGCGATCGTCGAGAAGAGCTGGACGCCAGGGCCTTCCAGCCGGTAGCCGCCGACCGATACCAGCATCGCCCTGCCTTCGAGCGCGATATAAGCGTCCAGAAAGGCGTCGGAGAAGGCCCGCATCGTCAGCCGAGGCGCCTCGCGATGGTGCCAGAGCCGCTGCCCGTCGCGCACCACGCACACGGCCGTGGCAAGGCGGTGCTCGCGGCCGCGCAAGGCCACCAGATGGGCCCGGGCGTGGTCGAGGTCGGGCGGCTTGTCGAACCAGACCCCGGCGCAATCGAGGATCTGGTCGGCACCGATCACCAGCGCTCCCGGCACCTTGCGGGAGACCCGCATGGCCTTGGCCTCGGCCAGCGCATCGGCGGTGGTCGCCGAATCGGCGCCGGCCGCACGCATGCTGTGCTTGATCTCGTCCTCGTCCACGGCAGATACGACGGTGGAGAAGGGGACGCCCGCTGCTGCCAGGAGCTGCCCTCGGGTCGGGCTGGCGGAGGCCAGGACCAGTGGCGGCGCTTCGGGCATCGTCATTGCGGGCCGGCGGCGCTGGCCATGCCCTGACGGCGCGCCAGCAACTGCATGATGGTGGCCGCCGTCTCCTCGATCGACCGGCGGGTCACGTCGATGACCGGCCAGCGATGTTCGGCACACATGCGCCGCACGAAGGCGATCTCCTGGCGCACCGCTTCCAGGTCGACATAGTCGCCGCCCTCATGGTCCTGGATCATGCGCAGCCGCTGCCGGCGGATCTGCACCAGGCTCTCCGGGTCCTTGGTCAGGCCGACGACCAGGGGGTGGGTGGTCGTGAACAGCTCGTCCGGCGGCGGCACGCCGGGCACGATCGGCACATTGGCAGCCTTGATGCCGCGGTTGGCCAGGTACATCGCAGTCGGTGTCTTCGATGTGCGGGAGACCCCGGTCAGCACGACATCGGCGGCGTCGAGGTTCCACAGCCCCTGCCCGTCATCATGGACGAGCGCGTAGGTCATCGCGTCGATGCGATGGAAATACTCGGCGTCCAGCGCGTGCTGCCGCCCGGGCTGGCCGCGGCTGCGGCGGCCGAGATAGCTGGCGAAGGCGCCGATGATCGGATCCAGGATCGGGATCGTCGGCACCTGCAGGCGACGACAGGCACCTTGCAACAACCCGCGCAGCGTCTCGTCGACCAGGGTGAAGAGGACGACGCCCGGGTTGGCCTCGATCCCGGCGATCACCCGCTCGACCTGGGTGCGCGTGCGCACCATCGACCAGGTGTGCTCGACCGGATCGACGTCCTCGAACTGCGACACGCACGCTCGTGCCAGGCCGTGGACCGTCTCGCCGGTGGCGTCGGATACGAGATGGAGATGGAAGGTCTTGCTCACCGGGGGGAGCCTACCTGCTTTGCCGGCCCTGTGGACAGTCTGATGGCTCGAAGCTGCCGTCCCGAAGCATCCCCGCTGGCGGCAATCCATGCCCCGACATGCGGTGGCGGGGATAGAATCCCCCAGCGTCCCCTGCATGTCTGATAGCTGTAGCCCGCTTAGGATATCCACGGGATTCACAGCCCGAGCTTTATCGAAGCTACCAGAGTTGCAGGTGCGGTTATCGACTCCCGAAGCGGCGGTCCGCCCAGACTGTGGACAACTGGGGGGGTGCGGCATCGCAACGGTAATCCCCAGCATCCACCGCACTGCTACAACCACTACCGTTTCAAAGGATTCGTTCTAGAAGGTAGTAGGAAGCAGGGGACGGGGATGAAATCGACCGGCAAGCCGCTCTATGACGCTCTGAAGGGAGTCGCCCAGGCGACGCCACCCATCTGGTTCATGCGCCAGGCCGGCCGGTACCTGCCGGAGTACCGCCAGCTTCGGGCAAAGGCCGGCAGCTTCATGCAGCTCTGCCTCGATCCCGAGAAGGCAGCCACGGTGACGCTGCAGCCGATCGACCGCTTTGGAATGGATGGGGCGATCCTCTTCTCGGATATCCTGATCGTGCCGTACGGCCTGGGGACGGACGTGTCCTTCCGGGAAGGCGAGGGTCCCGTCCTGCCCAAGCTCCGTCCAGGCGATGGCCTGCCGGTGTTCGATCCCGCGGCGTTCGCCGAGCGCACCGCGCCGATCATGGAGACGGTGCGCCTGGTGGCCGGACGGATGCCGGGGAGCACCACCCTGATCGGCTTTGCCGGGGCGCCCTGGACCGTGGCGACCTACATGGTGGAGGGCGGGTCCAGCCGGGATTTCTCTGCCACCAAGCGCTGGGCATACGGGCATCCGGGTGAGTTCCAGACGCTGATCGACCGGATCGTCGAGGCGACGATCGCCTATCTCCGGGCGCAGCTCGACGCGGGGGCCGAGGCCCTCCAGCTATTCGACTCCTGGGCGGGCGTATTGCCGCCCGAGGCGTTCCGCCGATGGAGCATCGAGCCCGCCGCGCGGATAGTCGAAGCCCTTCGCCAATCCCATCCGGGGGTTCCGCTGATCGGCTTTCCGCGTGGTGCGGGTGCCTCGATCGTGGACTATGCGGAGGCGACCGGCGTGGATGCCGTCAGCCTGGATACGGCCGTACCACTTGCCTGGGCGCGGCACTGGATGCCGGGGGTATGCCTGCAAGGCAATCTCGATCCGCAATGGCTGGTGGTCGGCGACGACGGTATGGCGGCCGAGGTGGAGCGGATTCGCGATGCCATGACCGGAGCCCCCTTCGTCTTCAACCTCGGCCACGGCATCGTGCCAGAGACACCGCCCGAGCATGTCGGGCGCGCGGTCGCCGTGCTGCGCGGCGAAGGAGTCTAGGAATGGCGCGGGTGGCGGTCGTCCTCTTCAACCTGGGCGGTCCGGATGGGCCGGCGGCGGTGAAGCCGTTCCTGGTGAACCTGTTCAGCGACCCTGCGATCATGCGGGTGCCGGGCGTGCTGCGCTGGCTGCTCGCCCGCGTCATTGCCAGGCGGCGGGCGCTGATCGCCCAGGCGAACTACGATCTGATCGGCGGCGGATCCCCGCTTCTGCCGAACACGATGGCCCAGGCTGACGCGCTGACGCAGGCCCTGGCTGACCTGGGGACCGTGCGGACCTTCGTCGCCATGCGGTACTGGCGGCCGTTTGCCGCCGATGCGGCGCGCGCGGTCGCGGACTTCAAGCCGGACCGGGTGGTCCTCCTGCCGCTCTATCCGCAGTTCTCGACGACGACCACGGCTTCGTCGCTGGCCGACTGGAAGCGGGCGGCGGACCGGGCCCGCATCACGGCGCCATCGACCAGCATCTGCTGCTATCCGCTGCAGCACGGCCTGGTTGCTGCCGAGGCGGAGCTGGTCGCGGCCGCCATCGCGGAAGCCTGCGCCGCTGGTCCGGTGCGGGTCTTGTTCTCGGCGCATGGCCTGCCGGAGAAAATCGTCGCGGCCGGCGATCCCTACCAGTGGCAGGTGGAACAGACCTCGGCTGCGGTCGCCGCCCGGGCCGGGCTGGCCGATGGCGAATGGGTCGTCTGCTACCAGAGCCGCGTCGGTCCCCTGCGCTGGATCGGGCCGTCGACGGAGGAGGAGATCGCCCGGGCCGGTCGTGACAAGGTGGCACTGGTGGTCGTACCGATCGCCTTCGTGTCGGAACATTCCGAGACGCTGGTCGAACTGGACATCGAATATCGCGAGTTGGCCCACAAGGCAGGGGTTCCGGCCTATGTCCGGTCGCCGACGGTGGGCAGTGGTGACAGGTTCATCGACGGGCTGGCCGACCTCGTGCGGGATGCCGTGGCGCGGGGGCCTGGCTGGGCGCCACCCGGCGGCCAGCGGCTCTGCCCCGGTGCGCATGGCGACTGCCCGATCCGGGCGGGTGCCGCATCATGAGCGCGGTGCTGGCTGCGCTCTATCCCTGGACGAAGGCGCTGCACATCATTGCGGTCATCTCGTGGATGGCCGGCCTGCTCTATCTGCCGCGCCTCTTCGTCTATCACTGCGCGGCCGAGCGGGGATCTTCCTCGTCCGAGACCTTCAAGGTCATGGAACGGCGCCTGCTGCGCGCCATCATGAACCCGGCCATGATCGCAGCCTATGTTTTCGGCCTGTCGCTGCTGCTGACGCCGGGCATCGTCGACTGGCAGTCGGGCTGGATCTACGCCAAGCTTGGCCTCGTGGCAGTCCTGACTTGGCACCACCACCGGCAGGCGTCGTGGATGAAGGAATTTGCCGCCGACCGCAACGAGCGACCGGCGCGGTTCTTTCGCATGCAGAACGAGGTGCCGACGCTGCTCATGATCGTCATCGTGATCATGGTCGTGGTCCGGCCATTCTGACCGGCGGGACAAGGCAAAGGCTTGTTTCTGTTTGACTCGCAGGCCGTGTCTCGCTAACTAGCCCAGAGCGCCGTCCAACCGGCGTCCCTTCAGCCCACTCCCTGCCACAGAACGAGCGGCCGTCACCGGTCGCAGCCCAGGCGGTCATTCAATCCGCCGGGGGCGCATAGCAGGCAGGAAGCCCGGGTTCCCTTCCCTTCATTACCGTCCAAGGTTCCCGGATGAACCTGCAAGAACTCAAGCGCAAGTCACCCGCTGATCTTTTGGCATATGCCGAAGAACTGCAGATCGAGAACGCGAGCAGCCTGCGTCGGCAGGACATGATGTTCGCGATCCTGAAGCAGCTGGCGGACAATGACGTTGCGATATTCGGTGATGGCGTGCTCGAGGTGCTGCAGGATGGCTTCGGCTTCCTGCGCTCGCCCGAGGCCAACTATCTGCCGGGCCCCGACGACATCTATGTCAGCCCCAGCCAGGTCCGCCGCTTCGGCCTGCGCACGGGTGACACGGTCGAGGGGCAGATCCGCGCGCCGAAGGATGGCGAGCGGTATTTCGCACTTCTCAAAGTGAATGCGATCAATTTCGAGGAGCCGGAAAAGGTCCGGCACCGCATCAACTTCGACAACCTGACCCCGCTCTATCCCGACGAGCGGCTGAAGCTGGAGATCGAGGATCCGACGCGCAAGGAATACACCACGCGCGTCATCGACCTGATCGCCCCGCTCGGCAAGGGGCAGCGCGGCCTGATCGTGGCGCCGCCCCGCACCGGCAAGACGGTGATGTTGCAGAACGTGGCGCACGCCATCTCGCGCAACCATCCCGACGTCTACCTGATCGTCCTCCTGATCGACGAGCGTCCGGAAGAAGTGACGGACATGGCGCGCTCGGTGAAGGGCGAGGTCATCAGCTCGACCTTCGACGAGCCGGCCATTCGCCACGTCCAGGTAGCCGAGATGGTCATCGAGAAGGCCAAGCGGCTGGTCGAGCACAAGCGCGATGTCGTCATCCTGCTCGATTCCATCACGCGCCTGGCGCGCGCCTACAACACCATCGTCCCATCCTCGGGCAAGGTGCTGACGGGCGGCGTCGATGCGAACGCCCTGCAACGGCCCAAGCGCTTCTTCGGTGCTGCCCGCAACATCGAGGAAGGCGGCTCGCTCACCATCGTGGCGACGGCGCTGATCGATACCGGCAGCCGCATGGACGAGGTGATCTTTGAGGAGTTCAAGGGCACCGGCAATTCCGAGATCATCCTCGACCGCAAGATCTCCGACAAGCGGACCTTCCCGGCGATCGACATCACCAAGTCGGGCACCCGCAAGGAAGAGTTGCTGGTCGACAAGAAGGTGCTTCAGAAGATGTGGGTGCTACGCCGCATCCTGATGCCGATGGGGGTCGTCGATGCAATCGACTTCCTCATCGACAAGCTGAAGCACTCGAAGACCAACAACGACTTCTTCGACCAGATGAACACCTGACAGCAGCATGGAGCGCGTTCAGCCGAACGCGCTCCACAGCATGCGCAGGGAGACGATGGCGAGGAACGCCGCGAAGACGCGGCGCATGGCGGCCTGCGGAATCGCATGCGCCAGCCGGGCCCCGACCGGCGCCATCAGCGTCTGGGTCGGCGCCAGCATGATGAAGCCAACCAGGCTGACATAGCCAAGCGACCAGGGCAGGCGGTCGGGCACGCCCCAGCCGGCGATGGCGAAGCCGATCGCGCCCGGAATACCGACGATCAGTCCCACGGCCGACGACGTGCCGATGGCGCGGCGGATCGGATAGTTGAAGAGCGTCAGCAGGGGCACCGCCAGGGTGCCGCCGCCGATCCCCATGATCGCCGAAAAGCCACCAATGCCGACGGCCATGGGGATGCGGGCAGCCCCTTCGGGCAGGCGATCGGCGACGCGTGCCTCGCCGCTGACCACCGCCATGTGGATCGCGACCACTAGAGCGACCAGGCCGAACACCGCAGTCAGGACGGCCGGCTTGGCCCCGCCGCCCAGCAGGATGCCGACGCAGGCACCGGTCAGGATCCACGGACCCCAGGACCGCAGGAACTGGTCGTCGACGGCGCCCTTGGCCCGGTGCGAGCGCATGGAGTTCCAGGCCGTCGGTATCAGCGTCGCCAGGGAGGTCGCGACGGCGGTGTGCATGCGGACCGACTCGTCCACATCCAGCAGGCCCAGGGCCATGTAGAGCATGGGCACGATGACGATGCCGCCGCCGACCCCGAGCAGGCCGGCCAGGAAGCCGGCGAAGGCGCCGACGAGCGCGGCACAGAGTGCCAGCGTCACGAGAAACAACGGATCTTGCATGGGTCAGGGCGCCAGGACTGATTCAAACGAACGGCGGCGACCTGGAGGCCGCCGCCGTGGTGCTGCATGGACCGTGCCGGATAGCCTAGGGCATCAGCAGGGTCGAGCCGGTGGTCTTGCGGCCCTCCAGGTCGCGATGGGCCTGGGCCGCGTCCTTCAGCGCATAGCGCTGCGCGATCTCGATCTTGACCGCGCCCTTCAGCACGACGTCGAAGAGATCCTTGGCCGTCTCCTCAAGGTCTGCGCGCTTGGCCGTGTAGGTCATCAGCGTGGGGCGCGTGAGGAAGAGCGAGCCCTTTGCCGCCAGGACCCCGGTGTCGAGGCCGGTCACCGGCCCGGAGGCGTTGCCGAAGGTGACCATGGTGCCGAGCGGCTGCAGGCAGTCCAGCGAGCCCATGAAGGTGTCCTTGCCGACACTGTCATAGACGACCGGCACGCCCTTGCCGCCGGTGATCTCCTTCACGCGGTCGACGAACTTCTCGCGGGTGTAGACGATCGGATGGTCGCAACCATTGGCCTTGGCCAGCGCCGCCTTGTCGTCGGATCCGACGGTGCCGATCACCGTGGCACCCAGATGCTTGGCCCACTGGCACATGATGAGGCCGACGCCGCCCGCCGCCGCATGGACGAGGATCGTGTCGCCCGCCTGTACCTTGTAGGTGCGGCGCAGCAGGTAGCGGCTGGTCATGCCCTTCAGCATGATGGCGGCCGCGGTCTCTTCCGACAGGCCCTCGGGCAGCAGGACGCAGCGATCGGCTGTCGTCAGCCGCTCAGTGGCATAGGCGCCCAGCGGGCCCGAGCCGTAGCCGACCCGGTCGCCGACCTTGAGGCCGGTCACGTCGGGACCGACCGCCGTGACCGTGCCGGCCGCCTCCAGCCCGATGCCCGACGGCAGCGGCACAGGGTAGAGGCCGCTGCGGTGGTAGGTGTCGATGTAGTTCAAGCCGACGGCGGAATTGCGGACGCGGATCTGGCCGGGGCCGGGCTCGCCGACCTGGACCTCTTCCCATTTCAGGACGTCGGGGCCGCCGGTCGCGTGGAAGCGGATCGCGTGGGCCATGGGGGTTCCTTTCGAGAGGGGCTGGGAGGGGAAAGCCGTCAGCCCAGATGGGTCTTGAAGAACGTCCGCGTCCGCTCGTTCGCGAGGTCGGCTGCGGCCCGGTCGAAATGCTCGCCGCCGATGCGGGCGAAGGCGTGGTCGACGCCCGGATAGGAATGGACGGTCACCTGCGGATGGCCGGCCAGGGCCGCCTTCACCTTGGCCTGGGCCTCGGGCGGGACGAACTTGTCCTTCTCGGCGATGTGCATGAGGAGCGGCCTGGTGATCGACTTCGCCTCGTCCACGAGGGCGTCGAGGCCGACGCCGTAGAAGGAGACGCTGCAGTCGGCGTCCGAGCGGGTTGCCATCAGGTAGGCGAGCTTGCCGCCCAGGCAGTAGCCGACGGTGCCGACCTTGCCCGTGCATTCCGGCCGGCTGCGCAGATGGTTCATGGTGGAAACGAGGTCGCTGACGCCCTTGTCGACGTCGAACCCGCCGAAGAGTTGGAAGGCCTTCTTCCATTCGGCTTCGGACTTGTCGGTGATCTGGATGCCCGGCTCCTGGCGCCAGAAGAGGTCGGGGCAAAGCGCCACATAGCCGAGCGCCGCGATCTCGTCGGAGATTTCCCGCATCACCTGGTTGACGCCGAACACTTCCTGGATGACGACGACGCCGGGGCCGCGATTGGCCTTGGGCAGCGACAGGTAGCCGGTGAACGAACCACCACCAATGGCGTCGATGGAGATGTCGGGCATGGGTATCCTCCGGTCATGAAAGGCTTCTGCAGAAGGACGGCAACCCTAGCGAAGGCGCCCTGCCATGTCATCGCCTGCCATGTCTGACGAGCCATGCGGGGCACGTTGGAGACCCATGCTTGCGGCAGATCTTCCCGCAGTCGAGCGGATCGGCGAGATCGTGCATCCGGCCTATCCCGAGGCGGCCGCAGTGCCGGCCGAGCGCCTGTCCCTGTTCCCGGCGGGCTGCTTCATCGCCGAGGGTCCGGAGATCCTGGGCTATGCCGTGTCCCATCCCGGCATCCTGGGCGTGCCGCCCGTGCTCGACAGCCTGCTGGGCGGCCTGCCGGCGGTGGCGGACTGCCTCTACCTGCACGATGTGGCACTGCTGCCGGCAGCGCGCGGCCGAGGGCTGGGGAGGATGCTGGTCGATCGACTGCTGGGATTGGCGGCGGCGCGATCGCTGCCGTGCCTGGCGCTGGTCGCGGTGAACCGGTCGGTGCCCTACTGGACGCGGCTGGGGTTCCAGCCACCGGAGGGGGCATCCGACCGGCTGCGGGCCAAGCTCGCCAGTTATGGCGGCGATGCGGCCTACCTGGTGCGGCCGGTCTAGATATCCAGCATGGCCCCTTCGAGGCCAAGCAGCCGGCGCTTCGTCATGCGCCCCTCGCCGCCGCTGAAGCCGCCCAGCCCGTGGCTGCCGGTGATGCGATGGCAGGGAATGAAGATCGGGATCGGGTTGCTGCCGCAGGCCTGCCCCACGGCACGGGCGACACCGCCGGCCACCTTGGCCAGGTCGGCATAGGTCCGCGTCTGGCCATAGGGGATGGCGCACATGCCCTGCCACACGGCCCGCTCGAACGCCGTGCCCGCCGGCATCAGGGGCAGGTCGAAATCCTGCAGGCGGCGATCGAAATAGGCGGCAAGCTGCCCGGCCGCCGCATCCAGCAAGGGCGACCGGGCGTCGCCGCCGGGACCGCGCCAGCCGGCCGCGACGACGGCACCTTCAGCCTCGGCGATGGTGAAACGACCGACCGGGGTATCGACCGAGCGATAGAGGCGAGGGGCTGCCGCCATCCTCATCGCTCCTCCAGATTGTCGCGCAGCAGGTCGGCATCGGCCAGCGGCAGCGAGCAGACGGGTCCGGCGCAGACGAACGCCGCTGGCGGATGGGGGATGCCTGTCTTGCCCGCAGCGGGGTGGCCGACGGGCAGCGATGCGCCGGGGCGGACGACCGACAGCACCCGGTCGGGCAGCGAGACGTCGAGCACGGCGCGGCGCAGGCCTTGCGTGGCGACATCGTCCTCGCCCACCAGGACGATCTGCAAGGGCCGCTCGAGGAATGCGGCGGCGTTCAGCAGGCTGGCCAGGGGGAAGAAGTTGCGCGCGACCGCGCCCGAAAAGGCGCCGACCACGGCTTCCGCCCGCGAACGGTAGCGCCCTTCGCCCGTCAACGTATGGAGGCGGGTCAGGACCTCGACCATCACGGCATTGCCGGACGGCACGGCATGGTCGTTGGCATGCTTCACGCGGGCGACGAGGTCGCGCGTGTCGGTCGCGGCGAAGAAATAGCCGGCCTCGGCCGGGTCCCAGTGGTAACGGTCGGCCTGATCGACATGGGCGCGGGCCTCGGCCAGGAAGCGCTCGTCGCCAGTGGCCTCCAGCAGCGCCAGGGCAGCCCGCGCCAGATGGGCATGGTCGTCGAGCGTCGCTGGATGGCGGGCCGCGGCATCGCACCAGGAGTGGGTGCGCCGGCCGCTGCCGTCGACCAGGCGGGCAACCACGAAATCATAGGCTTCGACGGCGGCCGCAACCCAGTCGGGCCGTTCGAAGACGAGGCCGGCATTGGCAAGCGCGGCCACGGCCATGCCGTTCCAGTCCGCCAGCACCTTGTCATCGCGGCCCGGGCGGATGCGGCCGGCGCGAACCGCCAGCAGCCGGGCCCGGCAGGCGGCCAGGAACGGCTCCTCGTCGGCGTTCCACGCCATGGATCGGCTGCGATTGAGGATCGTGCGTTCCTCCCAGTTGCCGTGCGGCGTCACATCGTAGACCGCCTTGAAGCGGGCCGCGTCGGGTCCTAGGACCTGGTCGATCTCGGCCGCCGTCCAGACGTAGAACTTGCCCTCGACGCCCTCGCTGTCGGCGTCAAGAGCGGCCGCGAACGCGGCACCTTCCACGCGCATCTCGCGCAGCAACCATTCGATGGTCTCGCGCACCCGGGCGGCATGGAGCGGCTGGCGGGTTTCCTGCCAGACCAGCGTCAGCAGGTCGATGAGCTGGGCGTTGTCGTAGAGCATCTTCTCGAAGTGCGGCACCAGCCATTCGGCATCGACCGAATAGCGCGAGAAGCCCCCACCCAGATGATCGTAGATGCCGCCCTGGGCCATGTGGTCGAGCGTCAGCAGCACCGCATGGCGGAAGGGCTGCTCACGGCGGCGGCGCCAGGCCCGCCACAGCAGCTGGATCACGAAAGGCTGCGGGAACTTGGGCGCGTCGCCGATGCCGCCATGGAAGGGATCTATCTCGCGCACCAGGCGGCGGGCGACCTGGTCGATGGCGGCAAGGCCGATGCCCGACCCGGGATGCGTCTTCGACAACTGGCCCAGCCCCTCGCGCAGGGTGGTCACGTTCTTGGCGACCTTGTCGGGATCGCGCGCGAAGGTCTCGGAGACGGCGCGCAGCACCTCCGGAAAGCCGGGGCGGCCGTAGCGTGCGGTCGGCGGGAAATAGGTGCCGCCCCAGAAGGGCTCGGCCGCCGGCGTCAGGAACATGGTGAGCGGCCAGCCGCCGCTCTCGCCCGTCAAGGCCAAGGCATGCTGGTAGATCTGGTCGAGATCGGGACGCTCCTCACGGTCGACCTTGATGTTGATGAAGAGCGCGTTCATCAGCCGCGCAATCTCGGGATCCTCGAAGCTCTCATGCGCCATGACGTGGCACCAGTGACAGGCCGCATAGCCGACCGACAGCAGGATGGGCTTGCCGGTCGTGCGCGCGAGCTCCAGTGTGGCCGCGTCCCAGGGCTGCCAGTGCACCGGGTTGTCGCGGTGCTGGCGCAGGTAAGGGCTGGTCTCGTCGCCGAGGCGGTTCTGGAGCATGCGATGTCCTCAAGGGGCGGCGGGCGTTGCCAGACGCAACGCGCGTGTCCGCCGCGTTGCGCCGGCGGCCGGGTCACTCGATAATGTGGGGAGCAATACCGGATGCTCAACCGCATTCCGGTGTCGCCGCCCGGACCCTGCCCGCCCGAGAGCGAAAGAGAGCCTGACCAATGACTTCATCCCGACCCGAGGCCGCGGGTGACCCGCCGCCCTTCTATAATTGCCATGTCTTCGCCTGCACCAACGAGCGGCCGGATGGCCACCCCCGTGGCTCCTGCAAGGGTCGCGGCGGCGAGCGGCTGCGCAACTACATGAAGGCGCGGGCCAAGGAGCTGGGCCTGTCCGATACGCGGATCAATTCCGCGGGCTGCCTCGACCGGTGCGAACTCGGGCCGACGCTGGTCGTCTATCCCGAGGGCATCTGGTACACGGCCCACAACAACGCCGACATTGACGAGATCCTCCTGGTCCACCTGATCGAGGGCGGGCGGGTCGAGCGGCTGATGCTCGCGGTCGACCAGACGGAGCCGCGACCCTGAATTCGGACGCAGCGCACGATACGATATTCGCGCTTACGACGGGTGCCGCGCGCGCCGGCGTAGCGATTGTGCGGGTTTCCGGACCCCGGGCCAGCGGCTTGGTAAGCGCGATTACGAAAAAGCCGCTGCCGCCGCCGCGCTATGCGGCGCGGCGGCGATTCTGGGGACCCGACGCGATCGACGACGGCCTTCTGCTGTGGTTCCCAGGCCCGGCCAGCTTCACCGGGGAGGACGTGGCCGAGCTCCATGTCCATGGTGGGCGGGCCGTCTACCGCGCGCTGGCCGACGCGCTGGCAGCGGCGGGCGGCCGTCCGGCCGAGCCGGGAGAGTTCACGCGACGGGCCTTTCACAACGGCAAGCTCGACCTGACGCAGGCCGAGGCAATTGCCGACTTGGTCGCGGCCGAGACGGAGGGCCAGCGCCGGCAGGCCCTGCGCCAACTCGATGGCGCGCTGGGACAGCTCTACGAAGGCTGGCGGGCCCGACTGATCGCCATGAGTGCCCGGGCCGAAGCGGCAATCGATTTTCCCGAAGAGGACCTGCCGGACGGCCTGCTGGCCGGGGTGGCCACCGATGCTGCGGTGCTGGCGGGGGAGCTGCGGCGGCACCTGGACGATGGCGGCCGGGGCGAGCGGCTGCGGGAGGGGTTCCATGTGGCGATCCTGGGCGCGCCCAATGCCGGCAAGTCGAGCCTGTTGAACGCGTTGGTCGGTCGCGCGGCCGCCATCGTGCATGAGACGGCTGGCACCACGCGCGACATCGTGGAGGCGGCGATCGACCTCAATGGGTGGCCGGTGGTCTTTTCCGACACGGCCGGTCTGCGTGTCACAGCCGATCCGGTGGAAGCCGAGGGCGTGAGAAGGGCACAGGAGCGCGCAGGCCAGGCCGATCTGAAGCTGCTGATATTCGATGGTAGCACGCAGGCCGAGCCGGACGCGGCGACGATGGTGTTCGCCGGGCCGCGCGCGCTGCTCGTCGCGAATAAATCCGATCTGGGCCTGGTAGCGGGTTCCTGTTCGATATCGGGCTGGGTCCGAGTGTCCGCGGCTACCGGGGAAGGGCTCGGTGGTCTTGCCGGGCAAATTGCGGCTGCTGCTGCGGCCGCCCTGGATGGATCGGCCCCGGCGCCGACGCGGCTGCGCCATCGCATGGCGGTCGAGACCTGTATCCAGCATCTGGACGCCATGTGCCGAGCAAGTCTGCCGGAACTGCTGGTCGAGGACCTCCGGCTGGCGGCACGCGCGCTCGCCGCAGCGGTCGGGCGGATCGACATCGAGGACGTGCTGGATGCGGTCTTCCGGGAGTTCTGCATCGGCAAATAATGTTTCACGTGAAACACGGCGTCCGATAGACAGCCGATCCCGTGGCCTGACCGACGCCTTTCGCTTGGCTCGGAACGCCGCCATCCATAGAGTGCCGGCCCATGGCCAACCAGGATCTACACCACGACGTCATCGTCATCGGCGGCGGCCATGCCGGCTGTGAGGCCGCGGCTGCAGCCGCCCGAATGGGCGCCCGGTGCCTGCTGTTGACCCACCGGCTCGATACGCTGGGTGAGATGTCCTGCAACCCGGCGATCGGCGGTCTGGCCAAGGGCCATCTCGTGCGCGAGATCGACGCACTGGATGGGTTGATGGGCCGCGTCATCGACAAGGCGGGAATCCAGTTCCGCATCCTCAACCGCAGCAAGGGGCCGGCCGTTCGTGGCCCACGCGCCCAGGCGGATCGCAAGCTGTACCGCCAGGCCATGCAAGCGGCATTGGCCGAGCAGGGGGGATTGTCCATCGTCGCGGATTCGGCCGAAGACCTTGTGCTGGATGCGGCCGGGCAGGCCGCGGGGGTTGTCGGCCGGAGCGGAACCACGTACCGGGCGGGCGCGGTCATCGTCACGACCGGCACGTTCCTGCGCGGGATGATCCACATCGGGACCGAGCAGCGGCCGGCCGGGCGGGTCGGCGAAGCGCCGGCGATCGGGTTGGCGCTGACGCTGGAGCGGGCGGGGTTTCGGCTCGGGCGGCTGAAGACGGGCACGCCGCCGCGTCTGGACGGCCGCACGATCGACTGGGCTGGTCTGGAGGCACAGCTTGGCGACGACCCGCCACCGCCTTTCTCGTTCCTGACGGAGCGTATCGACACGCCGCAGGTGGCCTGCCACGTGACCTGGACCACGCCCGCGGTGCACGCCGCGATCCGGGACAACCTGCATCGGGCGCCGCTCTATTCCGGCCAGATCGAGGGCGTCGGCCCGCGCTATTGCCCGTCGATCGAGGACAAGATCGTGCGCTTCGCCGATCGCGACCGGCATCAGATTTTCCTGGAACCCGAAGGGCTGGACGACGACACGGTCTACCCGAACGGTATCTCCACCTCCTTGCCGGAGGACGTGCAGCGGGCGATGATCGCAGCCATTCCAGGCCTGGAGCATGCGCAGATCCTGCGGCCCGGATACGCGATCGAGTACGACTATGTGGACCCCACGGAACTGCGCGGCAGTCTTGAGACCCGGCGCATACCGGGCCTGTTCCTGGCGGGGCAGATCAACGGCACCACCGGCTACGAGGAAGCGGCCGCCCAGGGGCTGATGGCCGGGATCAATGCCGCTGCATTGGCTGGGGGCGGAGCGCCCTTCATCCTCGACCGCGCGGACGGCTATATCGGCGTGATGATCGACGATCTGGTCACGCGGGGGACGAGCGAGCCCTATCGCATGTTCACGTCGCGAGCCGAGTATCGTCTGGTCTTGCGTGCCGACAATGCCGATCAGCGCCTGACGGGGCGCGGCATGGCTGTCGGCTGCGTCGGACAAGGACGGGCTACGGCCTTCGTAAGAAAGATGGATCTGCTGGCTGCTGCCCGGACTCTGGGTGCGGGCCTGACGGCGACGCCGCCGCAGTTGGCCCGGGCGGGGTTCGGCATCAACCAGGACGGCGTGCCGCGATCGGCCCTGGACCTGCTGCGGTATCCGGATGTCGGCATGGCCGACATCGAGCGCCTATGGCCCGAAATGGCCGGTCTGCGGCCGGACATCGTCGAGCAGCTGGAGATTGACGCCCGGTACGCCGGCTACGTCGAGCGGCAGGAGGCCGACATTCGCGCGTTCCGCCGGGACGAGGCGCTGACCATCCCGCCGGACATTGACTATGACGAGCTCGGCAGCCTGTCGACCGAGGCGCGGGAGAAGCTGTCGCGCACCCGGCCGGAAACTCTGGGGCAGGCCGGGCGGGTCGCGGGCGTAACGCCGGCCGCGCTGGTTGCCCTGTTGAAGCACGTTCGGCGCGCGGATCGCCGTTCGGCATGACCAGTGCTGCCCTTACAGCCAGCAGCAATGGCGCGCCGGACAATGTTTCACGTGAAACACGCGAGCGGCTGGCCATCTATGTCGACCTGCTCGGCCGCTGGAACGCGCGCATCAACCTAGTGTCGGCGAGCACCATGGCAGATCCCTGGCAGCGCCACATCTGGGACAGCGCGCAACTCCTGCCGGACGCTCTGGCGGTCGGCGGCCGGATGGCCGACCTCGGTTCAGGGGCCGGACTGCCTGGGTTGATCCTGGCCATCATGGGTCGGCCGACGGTCGCTCTGCTGGAATCCGACCAGCGCAAATGCGCCTTCCTGCGCGAAGCCGCCCGGGCAACGGCGACCGAGGTGATCATCCTGCAAGGGCGGATGGAGGCCCTGCCGCCCGCTGACGCCACCTTGGTCACCGCCCGCGCCTGCGCGCCGCTGGACCGCTTGCTGGCCCATGCCATGCGGCACCTGGTTGCCGGCGGCACGGCCCTGTTCCTCAAGGGTCGATCGGCCGACGAGGAGATCGCCGAGGCGCGGAAGACCTGGACCTTCGACGTCCACCGCCGCCCCAGCACCACGGATCCCGAAGCCTGCGTCCTGCGCCTGGAGAACATTTCCCGTGGCTGAGCCGTCCATTCGCTACCCGCGCCGGGTCATCGCCGTCGCCAACCAGAAGGGCGGGGTGGGCAAGACGACGACGGTCATCAACCTGGCCACGGCATTGGCGGCGGTCGGACATCAGGTCCTCGTGATCGATTTCGACCCCCAGGGCAATGCGTCGACCGGCCTGGGCGTGCCGCCGGCAGAGCGCCAGCGCAGTATCTACCAGGTGCTGACCGGCGAGCTCAGCCTGGACGAAGCGACCATGGCGACCCAGGTTCCCAACCTGCAGCTCGTGCCGGCGACGCGCGACCTCGTCGGTGCCGAGGTCGAGTTGATGGACGGGGAGCGGCGCGAGGCCCGGCTGCGCGACGCGCTCTTCGAAGGGGCGGCCGACATCGAGTTCGTGCTGCTGGATTGCCCGCCGTCGCTCGGCATGCTGACGGTGAACGGCCTGGTGGCGGCAGACGAGGTGCTGGTGCCGCTGCAGTGCGAGTTCCTGGCGCTGGAGGGGTTGAGCCACCTCCTGCATACGGTCGAGCGCATCCGCCGCAACCTCAACCCGCATCTGGCCATCCGCGGCATCGTCCTGACCATGTTCGACAAGCGCAACAACCTGTCCGAGGTGGTGGCCGAGGATGTCCGGGCGAACCTGGGCGGCCGGGTGTTCGATACCGTGATTCCGCGCAACGTCCGGATCTCTGAAGCGCCGTCCCATGGCCTGCCGGTGCTGCTCTACGACTGGCGATCGACCGGGGCCCAGGCGTACATGCAACTTGCCCGGGAACTACTCGGGCGATACGGAAAGGAAGCCGCATGAGCCGCGACGCGATCAAGCGCAAGCCGCTGGGCCGGGGCTTGTCCGCGCTGCTCGGCGAAACGCCGGAACTGCCGCCGGAACACGCGCCGGACAGCAGCGCGTTGCGGACCGTGCCGATCGAGCAGCTTCGCCCGGGCCGCTATCAGCCGCGGCGACAGTTCGACGAGGTGGCGATGGCCGCCCTGGTGGAATCCATCCGCGAGAAGGGCATCCTGCAGCCGATCCTGGTCCGCCGCCATGGCGAGGACGGGTGGGAGATCGTCGCGGGCGAGCGCCGCTGGCGCGCCGCCCAGGCGGCCGGCATCCATGCGGTCCCGGTTCTGATCCAGGACATGGACGACCGCGCGGCGCTGGAGATCGCGCTCGTAGAGAACGTCCAGCGGCAGGACCTGACGGCGCTCGAGGAGGCCGAGGGCTACCAGCGCCTGATCGACGAGTTCGGCCACCGCCAGGAGGACCTGGCCAAGGCCGTCGGCAAGAGCCGCAGCCATATCGCCAACACGCTGCGCCTTCTCCAGTTGCCGCCGGACGTGCGGCGTCTCGTGCAGGATGGCGCCCTGTCGGCCGGACACGGTCGCGCCCTGCTGGGGGCATCGGAGGCGGGTGAGCTGGCGCGGCGGGTCGTGGCCCAGGGCCTCAATGTCCGCCAGACCGAAAAGCTGGCGACGGCTGCCAAGGACAAGCCGGCCCGGGCGCCCGCGCCGGAATCGGACGCCGACACGCGTGCCCTGGAGCGCAGCCTGGAGGCGCAGCTCGGCCTGCGCGTCAATATCGAGCATGGCGGCCGCGGCGGCCGCCTGGTGCTGCACTATGGTTCGCTCGACCAGCTCGACGAAGTCCTGAAGCGCCTGGCGCGCTGATGGCCGCTCAACGGCGCTGGGCGACCCTTGAGAGGTCGTCGAGCGCCCGGCGGCACACCAGCTCGGCCGGGAAGACAGACCGCTTGCAGTCGGCCTCCGCGTCCGCCAGGCGCGACAGCGCATAGGTGAGCCGCCGCCGCGACCAGCGCTGGACCTGCTGGGTCAGGTGCGGGGCTTCCTTGAAATGCGGTCGGGGCCGCAGGGATTCGACGGCGGACTGGGCACTGGCCCCGGCCTCGACCGCGGCCGCCAGGGTGAACAGGCGCAGATAGTGGCGCTGCAACGCGCGCAGGACGCGAACGGGCTGCTCGCCCTCGGCGAAGACGCGGTCGAGCAACCGTTCCAGCCGCGCGCGGTCGCCGCCGGCCGTCGCCGTCACCACGGCATCCATGGCGATCTCGATGCTGTCGCCGACCACGGCGATGCAATCCTCGACGGTGATCCGGCCGCCGTCGCCGACATAGAGGGCCAGCTTGTCGGCCTCGCCGCGCAGCACGCCGCGATCGCCGCCCAGATGGGCCGCCAGCCAGCGCCCGGCCTCGCTGTCCAGGCTGACATTGTGGCGCCCAAGGGTCTCGCGCAGGACGCGCTCGAGCGCGGCACCTTCATCGACATAGCAGGGGACGGCTGCTGCCGCCGCCGCCGCCTCGAACAGCTTGCGCAGGGGGCTGGTCGCCCGCAGTTCGCCGGCTTCGGCCACGATCAGGGTATCGCCGGATGCGCCATCGCGCAGGACGCGGTCGAAGGCCGGCGCCGAGGCGTCGCTCGTCTCGCGCACGCGCACGAGGCGACGGCCGCCGACCAGCGACTGGGCCGCGGTCTCCTCGGCCAGGCGCGGCGGGTCGGCGACGATGGCAGCGCCAGTCAGCACCGACACGCGGAACGGGTCGTCCAGCTCGGACAGGACGCTGCGTCCGAGCTGGTCGGCGCGCTCGCGTACGAGGCCGGCGTCCGGGCCATAAACGAGGACGGCGCGGATGCCGGCGTCCGGCTTCTTGCAGAAGGCGTCGAGCCGGGCATTCGGAACCTTCATGACCGCCCGGAATCGCTGGTGGACGCGCTACCCAGGCGGATCAGGGCCGGACAGCGGCCTCTGGCCGGCTGAAATGCAGCGACAGGCGGGTGCGGATGTCGGCACCGATCTGGCGCAGGCCCTGTTGGCGGGCATCCTGTTCCGAGACGACGTTGGTGTAGTCGTTGATCAGGATGTCGAAGCTGGACAGGGTGCGGCTGCGCCCCTGCAGCACCACCTTGCCGTCGACCAGGGCGACCAGCCGGTACTGCGCCTCCAGCGTCAGGTTCGTGCGCGTGCGGATGTCGTCCCGGCGCAGGCCGATGTCCGAACGCTGCTCGGCCAACTGGATCTCGAGCCGGTATTGCGGATTGCCGGGCACGCCGTACGGGTTGATCTCGTCCCGCAGGTAGTTGCGCAGGTACTGCCCCGAGCGGTCGGGGATGTTGGCGATCTGCACGGTCGACAAGGCGGCCGGCACGGAGCCGCCGCCCGCACGCGGCGCATGCAAGGGCTCGAACCCGCAGGCGGCGAGCAGCATCAGCCCGACCAGGGCTATCCGGCTAGACCACGACATTGACGATCCGGTTCGGCACCACGACCACCTTCCGCGGCGGTTTACCCTCGGCGAAGCGGATGACGGCCGGCAGCTCCAGGGCGGCCCGCTCGATCAGCGCGCGATCGGCATCGCGCGGCATGTCGAGGGTGCCACGGAGCTTGCCGTTCACCTGCACCGCCAGGGTTACCATATCATCGACCAGAAGCGCAGCATCGGCTTGGGGCCAGGGCGTGTCGACCAGCAGGGCGGCGTGCCCCAGCTCCTTCCACAGCTCTTCCGACAGATGCGGCGTCATCGGGCACAGCAGCTGGGCCGCGGCCTCGCAGCCCTGGCGCAGCACCCAGGGCGCGCCCGGCAGCGCCGGGTCGAGCTCGCCCAGGCCGTTGACCAGTTCGCGGATGCGGGCGACCGCCTTGTTGAAGCGGAAACCCTCCAGGTCCTCCGTCACCGCCTGGATCGTCTTGTGCACCAGGCGCAGGGCGGCATCGCCGGCGGGGTCGATCGCATCCGGGCGCGCGGCGCCCGCAGGCGGCAGGGCCACCGGCGACTCGGTGACCATGCGCCAGACGCGATTGATGAAGCGCCAGACACCCTCGGCACCGCCATCGGTCCATTCCAGGTCCCGCTCCGGCGGGCTGTCGGACAGCAGGAAGAGGCGCGCGGTATCGGCCCCGAAGCCTTCGACGATGGCCTCCAGCCCGACCACGTTCTTCTTCGACTTGCTCATCTTCTCCGAACGCCCGACCGTCACCGGCCGGTCGCCGTCGATCGTGACGACGGCGCCGCCCTCGATGCGGCGGACCTCTTCCGGGAAGAGCCACTTGCCCTCCGGGTCCTGGTAGGTCTCGTGGCAGACCATGCCCTGGGTGAAGAGGCCTGCGAAGGGCTCCGCCATGTCGGCATAGCCGCAGCGCGACAAGGCGCGCATGAAGAAGCGCGAATAGAGCAGGTGCAGGACCGCATGCTCGACGCCGCCGATATACTGGTCGACGGGCATCCAGTAATCGACCGCCTTGCGATCGAACGCGTTCTCGTCGCGGGCCGAACAGAAGCGCAGAAAGTACCAGGACGACTCGACGAAGGTGTCGAACGTGTCGGTCTCGCGCCGGGCCGGCTTGCCGCAGGACGGGCAGGCGACGTGCTTCCAGGTCGGGTGATGGTCGAGCGGGTTGCCCGGCCGGTCGAAGGTGACGTCCTCGGGCAGGCGCACCGGCAGGTCGGACTCGGGCACCGGGACGATGCCGCAGGCTTCGCAATGGACGATCGGGATCGGGCAGCCCCAGTAGCGCTGGCGCGAGACGCCCCAGTCGCGCAGGCGGAACTGCACCTCGCCCGAGCCGCAGCCCAGCTCCTCCAGGCGGGCGATGGCCCGGCGCTTGGCCTCGGGCACGTCGAGCCCGTCGAGGAAGCGCGAATTGACCAGCACGCCGGGGTCGGTATAGGCCTCGTCGCCGATCGCCACGTCCGCGCCGCCGCCGGGCGGGGCCACGACCGGCAGGACCGGCAGCCCGTACTTGCGGGCGAAGTCGAGGTCGCGCTGGTCGTGCGCCGGGCAGCCGAAGATGGCGCCCGTGCCGTATTCCATCAGCACGAAGTTGGCGACATAGACCGGCAGGCGGATGGTCTCGTCGAACGGATGGACGGCTTTGATGCCGGTATCGAAGCCCAGCTTCTCGGCTGCCTCGATGACGGCCTCGCTGGTGCCGAGCCGGCTGCATTCCTGGATGAAGGCGGCCACGGCCGGGTTGGCGCGCGCCGCTTCCTCGGCCAGCGGGTGGTTGGGAGAGACGGCGACGAAGGAGGCGCCGAACAGCGTGTCGGGCCGCGTCGAATAGACCTCGACCGAGTCGTCGCGGCCGGCCAGGCGGAAATGGAAGCGCGCACCCTCGGACCGGCCGATCCAGTTCTCCTGCATCAGGCGCACGCGCTCGGGCCAACGATCGAGTGTCTTGATCGCGGCCAGCAGATCGTCGGCGAACTCGGTGATCTTGAAGAACCATTGCGACAGGCGCCGCCGCTCGACCGGGGCGCCGGAGCGCCAGCCGCGGCCGTCGATGACCTGCTCGTTGGCCAGCACCGTGTTCTCGACCGGGTCCCAGTTCACCCAGGATTCCTTGCGGTAGGCCAGCCCCGCCTTCAGGAAGTCCAGGAACATCTTCTGCTCATGCCGGTAGTATTCCGGATGGCAGGTGGCGATCTCGCGGTTCCAGTCGTAGGCGATGCCCATCCGCCGCAACTGGTCCCCCATCACCCCGATGTTCTCGTAGGTCCAGGTGGCAGGATGCACGCGGCTGGCGATGGCGGCGTTCTCGGCCGGCAGGCCGAAGGCGTCCCAGCCCATCGGGTGCAGCACGTTGAAGCCGCGCGCACGCTTGTAGCGCGCCAGCACGTCGCCCATCGTGTAGTTCCGCACATGGCCGACATGCAGCCGCCCGGACGGGTAGGGGAACATCTCCAGGACGTAATATTTGGGCCTGGCCGGATCCTCGGTCACGGCAAAGGCGCGGCGGTCCGCCCAGGCGGCACGCCACTTGTCTTCATTCTCGCGGACGTTGTAGCGGGACATGCGGATCGCTGCTTTTCCTGGGGTCTGTCGGTCGAAAGGCGGCCCCGTTGCTGCCGGGGCCGCCTTCGCTCTTGAATCATCGGCCCATCGCGATGGGCCGGCAGGATCGGTCGGGAAGGGGCCTACTGGGCTGCCATGCCAAGGCGCATCTGACGCGCGCGGGTCAGGATGGCGTCTTCCAGCTCGATGCCCGTCTTGGCATCCACCGGCGCATCGACCCAGGCGCCCTGCCCATCGCGGCGCTGCCGGAACACGGCCGCGCGCACGCCATCGGCTCGCAGGGTGCGGTCGAGGATGAAGATGTTCACCTTCATCCGCTCGCCCGGTTGCTGCGGGGCCGAGTACCAGTCGGTGATGATGACGCCGCCGAACGGGTCGACCTGGGCCATCGGCATGAAGGACAGCGTGTCGAGCGAGGCGCGCCACAGGAAGGTGTTGACGCCGATGCCGGCCCCGCCGCCGCCCGAGCCATCGCCGCCCGGCTGGTTGGTCCGGCTCGACCCGAACAGCCACATGCCGCTGCTCTCGCCCCAGATCGTCTCGCGCGGCTGGTTGCTGTAGACGATGTCGCTGGCACCGGTGCGCCGCGTGGGATATGCGGCCTCCGTCGTGGGGCCGCCGCCACCGCAGGCGGTGAGGCCGGCCACCAGGCCGAGGCCGAGTGCCAGGAGGGCGGGCGCCCTGCGCGAGCGGGGCCGGGTGCCGGGGGTAGTCTGACGAGCAACGATCATGTGGGCGAACTGTCCTTCCGTGGGTGCCGCGCGGTCGCAACCCCTCGAAGTCCGCGCGGGGCACCGTGCCTGGCCCCTCAACCGGCGTTTCTCTAGCACTACACGGCCAGTCCCGTCAAAACGGCAGCGCCGCAGGGCCTGTCCGGGCTAGTATTGGTGTGCGGGCGGTGATTCGTCGCCGCGATCAGCGCCCGGCGGGTTCCGCGCCTATGCGCTATATATAGGGGCTCGGGGCTTCCCCGCCCCTGTATGCGGGAAGTCCTGGTGCAAATCTGCCACAGGTGAGCCAGGGCGACACAGCCAAGCCACCTTCGCCTTGACGGTACTCCGACCTTTCTCTCAGATTGCCGTGGTGGAGCCGTTCTGCGGTTTGAAGCGAATTGCTCGCATACAGGTTCGAACGTGAAGGGGGACTTATGAAAAAGGTGTTGTTGGGCAGCACCGCCCTGATCGCCGCCGCCGTGATCGGCGTCCCGGCGATGGCTCAGTCGGCTGCCCCGGGGAAGCAGCCGCAGCCGCTGCGGCTCGGTCTCGGTGGTTACTTCCAGGCCTATGGTGTCTATGCCAGCCAGCCGGATGGCGTGGGCGAGTATGGCAACGGCCGTCGCGAATTCGACATCAAGCGCGAAGCCGAAGTGTGGTTCACGGGCTCCGTGAAGCTGGACAACGGCCTCACGGTCGGCGCCCAGATCGAGCTCGAGGCGGAAGTTTGCGCCGACCAGATCGACGAGAGCTACCTCTACTTCGAAGGCGGCTGGGGTAAGCTGGTTCTCGGTTCCGAGAACTCCGCTGGTTACCTGCTGTCCGTCGGCCCGCCGTCGGTTGATGGCAACTTCGACGGTCTCGACCCGAACTATCGCATCATCAACGGCCTCGGCGGCAGCGGTAACCTCGCTTCCGAAGCCTGGTTGGTGAACCTGTCGGGCGACGCCGAGAAGATCACGTACTTCTCGCCGAAGTTCGCCGGCTTCCAGGTCGGTGTGTCGTGGGCCCCGGATACCAAGGAAGAAGGCCCGAACACGGGTGGCTTCACCAACGGTAAGGGCGGTTCCTTCGGCGGCATGTCGTCGTCCCGTCAGTCCGGCAGCAGCGCCGGCGCGTGGGAAGACGTCGTCGCGGTCGGCGTGAACTACACGAACCGCTTCGGACCCGTCAGCTTCGCGATCAGCGGTTCGTACGAGCGTGGCGAGCTGTCCGGTTGCGGCGCGCTGGCTTGCCCGGCGAACCTCGATGACCGTCAGACCTGGGGCGCCTATGCCAAGGTCGGCTTCGCCGGCTTCGAGCTCGGCGGCGGTTACTGGGAAGACGACAACGGCCTGAAGGGCAGCAACAAGTCGTCCGCCTACGGCGGCGGTCTGACCTACGGCGTCGGTCCGTTCGTGGTCGGTGCGTCCTACCTGAACGCCGAGCGCGAGCAGGTTGGCAAGGACGACAAGATGCAGCGCGTCCTCGTCGGCGGTCGCTACACCTACGGTCCCGGCATGGACCTGCGCGCTTCGGTCCAGTGGTATGGGCTGGACTCGCAGAAGAAGGCCGGCGACGGCGACAGCTGGGCCTTCGTGCTCGGCACGACCGTCAGCTTCTGATCCTCTCCCAAAGAGAGAGTCGCGGAACGGAGGGCCGAAAGGCCCTCCGTTTTGTTTTGGAGCAATAGACCGGCGAATCGATAACGAATCGGCCGGGAATGGTGCGGCCTTATTCCCTGAGGCGCGCGTCGAAATCCTGCAGCGCCGCCAGGACGACCGTGGTTCCCATACCGCCCAGATGGGCGATGCAGGGAATCGGGTCCTGCAGCAACAGCCGCTCCACGGCAGCCGGATCGGCCGCCTGGGCCACCCGCGGCAACCGGTCCAGCGGCAGGCTGAGCGACCCCATGCAGCCCACGCGTCCGTCTGCCGCGATCCGCAGTTTCGCCAGGCCGCACGGGGCCGCGCAATCGGGCCCGACGAAGGGCACCGTCCACGGCGCGAGATTCCGGAACCGCCCCTGGAGGACCGTGGGCGGGGCGGAACTGTAGATCGCCATGCCCGGCAAGGCGAACAGCTTCGTCATATGCGCGGGCCCGCTGTCGGCCAGGACCGCATAGTCGAAATCGGCGAGCGCCCGGAGCAGCCCGCCCACGGTCGGGTAGGAATCGACGACGGGCACCCCCGCCGGCAGGCTCAGCGCCCGGTGATAGAGCCGACCCTGCTGCTGGTTGTCGTTGAGGCATAGCGTGACCTGTCCCCGGGTCGAGAGACCCGCCACCAGGGCGCCCGCGACGGCCGGCGGCAAGGTCCGCATCGGCGTCGAGGACAGCGGCATGACCGCGATCCGTGCGGGCCGGTCCTTCGGTAGCGCGCGCGCCGTGGGCGGATAGGTCGGCGCGGGCGGGATGCCGCCGAACGCCTCCAGCAGTTCCCCCTCCATGTCCACTGGCCAGATGTCGATGTCCCGCCGCGACTCCAGGTGGCCCAGGTCGACCAGGACATCGAACCGCTTCATGTCGCGGGCGCCGATCCACAGCGTGAAGACCTCGATGGCCGGGTCGGTCCGATAGATGTCGGCGGCCGACCCCGCACAGAACACGCCGACCCCGCGCAGGCGATAGCGGTCGCGCAGGGCCGCCAGGAACAGCAGGGTGCACACGTTCGACCCCAGCGCCTGGCTCGGCAGCAGGAACAGCGCGCGCTTGCCCGTGAAATCGAAGCCGGGCCACGCCTCCCGCGGCAGACAAGGCAGGCTGGTGCCGGCCGGGTCCAGGCGGAACTGCTGCGGATGGCGCGCCAGGACGTTGCGCGTGAACTGGGCCAGCGTCGTATGGCAGACTTCGCCACCACGCCCGTCCTGGGCCGTGGCGGCGTCCGTCCCAGCCTGGTGGAAGCGGAACGGGGAGTTGGGCCGGAACGACACCAGTGGCGTCCGCGTCCGCCCGCTCCTGGCAAGGGCACTCATGGCGCCGACTTAACGGCGCGCAGCACGATGTCGGTCGCCCGGATGACGTTCCAGTAGGAGCGCGCGGCAAAGGCCAGTTCCTGGCCGGTGATCTCGCGCCGGCGGAGGCGGCCGAGCCACGGCTCCTCGGGCTGGGCATCGGCCGACACCACTTCGAAATCCACCCCCAGCACCAGGGCAAGCGGGGTGGCCGACTGGCCCTTGGCCTGCCAGTCCAGGTTCTTGCGGCGCGAGAACAGCTCCAGCCCCTGGAGGGTTATTGGCCGTACATGAGTGGGATCGCTCAGATAGTCGTCATGGCGCGGGTGCGGCACCGTGATCCGGACCAGCGCTCCCGGCGCGCACACGCGATAGAGCTCCTGGATGATCGCCAGATAGAGCTTGGGCGTCTGGCCGAGATGCTCCAGGACATGGCTCAGGACGATCTCTTCGGCGCAGGACGTCTCGAACGGCCAGGGCAGCGTCTCGAGGTCGACCAGCCTGTCCGGCTCGCAGTGCGGCGCGCTGTCGACATTGACGAATCCGGCAAGCTTGCGGGAGCCGCAGCCGAGATTGAGCTTCATGGTTCGGGAAGGCTCCGTTGCGGAACGGGTGGTGGCGTGGCCATGGCCGATGGTGGGCAGAGCCGCGCTGCCGGTCAAGCGAGCGGCCGTTTACGGCGAAGCCGGCAGCCGCTAACAATCCCCCCACATCGTCCCAGCCACCCTCCATCAGGAGATCGCGACCTTGGCCAATCCCGCCGCCCGCCCGCCCGGTTCGGACCTCGACACGATCGCCGGCCGCCTGGCCCGCGTGCGCGCCGAGATCGCCTCGGCCGCCAAGGATGCCGGCCGCGATGCCGCCACGGTCGAGCTGGTCGCCGTCGGCAAGACGTATGGCGCCGAAGTCATGGTCGAAGCCATAGAGGCCGGGCAGCGGCTGTTCGGCGAAAACCGGGTGCAGGAAGCGGCCGGCAAGTGGCCGGCGCTGCGCGAGCGCTGGCCGGACCTGCGCCTGCACCTGATCGGGCCGCTGCAGACCAACAAGGTGAAGGACATCATCGGCCTGGTCGACATGCTCCACACGCTGGACCGTGACAGCCTGGCCGTCGCCCTGGTCAAGGCGCGCGACAAGGGGAACCGGCTGCCCGAACTGCTGGTCCAGATCAATACCGGCCGCGAGCCGCAGAAGGCCGGCGTCCCGCCCGAGGACGCGGACGCGTTTCTTGCCCGCTGCCGTGACGAGTGGTCGTTGCCGGTGGGCGGGCTCATGTGCATCCCACCGGCCGAGGAGCCGCCGGCCCTGCATTTCGCGCTGCTGCGCGAGATCGGGCGCCGCAACGGCCTCGATCGCCTGAGCATGGGGATGAGCGGCGACTACGCCACCGGGATCCGCTTCGGGGCGACGATGGTCCGGGTCGGATCGGCCATCTTCGGTTCCCGAGCGCCCCTGCCGGCCTGACCCCGCCTTCAGGCGGGATCGACCTGCAGGACGGTGGCCGTCGTCGCCCGTTCCAGCAGCCACAGGAGGTCGGCCGGCGCCAGCGCGACGCAGCCCTCGGTCGGGGCATAGTTCTCGCGCGCGATATGGATGAATACGGCGCTGCCGGCCCCCGGCTCGACCGGCGAATCATTGTGGCCGATCACCACCACCAGGTCGTAGAGGTCGTCCTCCCGCCACATCCGCTCATGGCGCGCCGGATGGGGCAGGGCGACCGGCTGGTTGTAGTCGGCGTGCCCGGGATCGTCGCACCACCCGTCTTCTCGCGCGATCGCTACGGTCGGCAGGCCCGTCCGCGGATCGGGGTGGCGGTCAGGCCGGTATAGCAGCCGGCGCAGGGCGAACCGCCCGACCGGCGTCGCCCCGTCCCCCTCCTGCTTGTCGGGCCGGATACCGCCGCGGCCGATGGCGCAGCGCAGCCGCCGTCCGGCGACCGTCAGATGGCCGTCGCCGCCCACCAGCCAGATGTCCGGGGCATGGCTCACAGCATGTGGCCGCTCTTGACGGCTTTGGTACGCAGGTAGTTCTCGTTATGGTCGTTGCTGGGGAAGATGTGGGCGACGCGTTCCACCACGGCGATGCCGCAATGGCCGAGCGCTTCCACCTTCAGCGGGTTGTTCGTCATCAGGCGCACCCGGTCGAAGCCGATCTGCCGCAGCATCTCGGCGGCCGGGACATAGATGCGCTCGTCGGCGTCGAAGCCCAACTGCAGGTTGGCGTCGACCGTGTCGAACCCCTCGTCCTGGAGCTGGTAGGCGCGCAGCTTGTTGACGAGCCCGATGCCGCGCCCTTCCTGGGCCAGGTATAGGAGGACGCCGGCACCCCGCTGGGCGATCTCGCGGATGGCGCCGCGTAGCTGGTCGCCGCAATCGCAGCGCAGGCTGGCCAGCAGGTCGCCGGTGAAGCACTCCGAGTGGATGCGCGCCAGGATGGGCTCGCTCGGGTCCGGGGTGCCGATGACGATGGCGATATGCTCCAGCCCGCCGTCGCTGGGGCGGAAGGCGATGATGCGCGTGTTCTCGGCCCCCGCCAGCGGCACGCGGGCCTCGCCCACCTTGGCCAGTCGCCGCGCGGTATCGACCGGGTAGTCCAGGATGGCCGCGGCCTCGACGATCAGCAGCCCTTCCAGCCGCGCCCAGTCCTCGACCTGGCGGCTGTCGATCAGACCGATCGTGGCGGTGACGGCGGCCGGCAGCAGGCGGGCAATCTTGGCCAGGGCCACGGCGGCCGAATCCGCATCCAGCGGTCGCGCGGCGGTCACGGCCACGACGGTCGGGGCAATGGCCGGTGCCGACAGGGGGTCGGCCAGGTCGCGCAGGCGCTGGGCCACGGGGGTGCCCGAGAGCGAAACCCGGACCACGCCGGGCCCGTCGCTGCCCAGGCCCAGCAGGGATGCGCGCCGGCTGGTCATGGCCAGGCTCGGGCTCGACCCGGCCAGCCGCACGAATCGCGCCAGCCGCTCGTCGCTCAGCGCCTCCACGGCCAGCGCCAGTACAGCCCGGTCGCCGTCGCGGACGACGAGCGGCTCGCCGCGGCGGAAATCGGCGGTGGCGCGGTCGACGGCAATGCCGCCGGTGCCGCGATGGGCGGCGGCGATGTCGGACAGGCGGACTCGGCTGAGCGGCATGGCGTACCTGTAGCGGGATCGGGTTACGATGCGGGGGCGTGCACGGTCGGTCCGGATCTTCTTTGTTCTGCTGCGGACCAGCCGGGGCCGGCGAATTTATACGTTGAGCCACCAGGAGATGGGGATGGCCGTTTTCCTCGACTACGACCAAGCCACGCTTGATCTACAATATAACGCTCGGGCAGCGGTTCCGGATCACCCCTCCGTGATTCAGCGCTGGGACGTGCGGGGTGCGGCTGCAGCGACGCGGCTGGAGGCGGTGCGCGACATCGCCTATGGCGACGGGATCCTGGAGACCCTCGACATCTATCGCCCGCCCGCCCCGGCCGGCAAGCCGGCACCCGTTCTGTTCTTCATCCACGGCGGCTACTGGCAGTGGCGCGACAAGAAGGATTTCGTTTTCCTTGCCGAGCCGTGGGTCGCTTCGGGCGTCGTCACCGTCATCGTCAACTACCCCCTGGCGCCGGCCGCCGGGATGGACGAGATCGTCGATGCCTGCCGGCGCGCCGTCGCCTGGACGGCCGGCCGCATCGCCCGCCATGGCGGTGATCCGCACGATATCTGGCTGGCCGGGCATTCCGCGGGCGGCCACCTGACCGCGGAGATGCTGGCGACCGACTGGCGGCGCTTCGGCTATGCCATGCCGCCGATCGCGGGCGGCCTGGCGATCAGTGGGCTGTACGAGTTGGAACCGATCCGGCGCACCTATCTCAACGACGTGCTGGGGATGGATGCCGAAACGGCCCGCCGCAACAGCCCGCTCCTCCACCCGCCGGGCGAGTGCCCGCCCCTGATCTGCGCCGTGGGTGGCGACGAGACGGCGGAGTTCCATCGCCAGCAGGCTGCCCTGGTCGAAGCCTGGAGCCGCGCCGGCCGGACGGTGGAGACCATGCCGCTGCCGGGCCGCAACCACTTCACCGTGCTCGACGCCTTCGCCGATCCCGGCCATCCGCTGTTTGTGGGCCTGCGCCAGCGCATGGGGAGCTGAGAGGGGGGGCGGCGGCACCGGTGGCGAGGGGGTGGCGACGCGGCACCCCCTGTCATGCTAGGTTCGCTGCCCAGTGGCCGCGGAGCGACCGGAATCGATGACCACCCAGAAGACCGGCAAGCGACTTCTTCTCGTCGACGACGACGATGCCCTGCGCAGCTCGCTCGCCGAGCAGCTGACGCTCTATGAGGAATTTCAGGCGGCCGAGGCGGAAACCGCGGCCAAGGGGCTGGAGCGCGCCAAGGCCGAGCCGTTCGACCTGATCCTGCTCGATGTCGGCCTGCCCGACATGGACGGGCGCGACGCCTGCCGGCTGATGCGCCGCAATGGCGTGCGCTGCCCGGTGATCATGCTGACCGGGGCCGATAGCGAGGCAGACACCATTCTCGGCCTGGATGCCGGCGCCAACGACTACGTCACCAAGCCGTTCCGCCTGGGGGTGTTGCTGGCGCGCATCCGCGCCCAGCTGCGCCAGCACGAGCAGAGCGAGGACGCCGTCTTCCAGGTCGGTCCCTACAGCTTCCGACCCAGCGCCAAGCTGATGACCGATGCCTCGGGCAAGAAGAAGATCCGCCTGACCGAGAAGGAGACGGCGATCCTGAAATACCTCTTCCGCGCCGGCGACCGCTCGATCGGGCGCGACCAGCTGCTGCACGAGGTCTGGGGCTACAATGCCGGCGTTACCACCCACACGCTGGAAACGCATGTCTATCGCCTGCGGCAGAAGATCGAGCGCGATCCGCAGAAGGCCGAGATCCTGGTGACCGATCCGGGTGGCTACCGCCTGGTGCCGTAGCCGCCGGCGGCCCGGCCGGCCAGGATCAGCGGCAGCACCGCCATGATCGCCAGTACCGACAGGACGGTGACGAAGCCGGCGACGACCGCCCAGTCGCCGAACGTCGCGAAAGCCTGGGCATAAGCAACGGGCCCGGCGATCACGCCCAGGTTGCGGCCGGCCATCAGCACGCCAAAGGCATGCGCGCCGGCCCGGCCCGGCCCCAGGATCATGCCCGGCAGCGCGAAGAGGCAGGTCGGCGTGATCCCCGCCCCCATGGCGTACAGCACCAGTCCGGCGGCGCCGACCGGCCCGCCATCGAGCCACGGCATGGCGGCCCATACCACGGCCTGGGCGACCAAGCCCGCCAGGATGACGCTGGTCGGCCGGGCCCCGGCACGCAGCACCCAGCCGCCGACAAGGTTGAAGCCGCCCACCACCACCACCGGCAGGGTATAGGCGACCACCGCCCCCTCGCGGCCCAGCCCGTAGCGGTCGATCAGCAGTTGGGGCAGCCAGGTCATGGTGCCGATATACTGGGCCGACCACAGCATGAAGACGATGGCGACCAGGATGATGGCGCGGCGCTCGCCGGCCGACGGCGGTGCCGAACCGGCCCCGCCCGGCCGCGCGCCGAGGTCGACCCGGCCCGAGCGATGGAGCGTCAGCGTCCAGGCGATCGCCGCCAGCGCGACGCCGATCGCCACCCACCACAATGGCTCCCACCGGCCGGATGCCAGGAACGGAATGGCGATCAGCCCGGCCGCCACCTGGCCGATGGGGATCCAGGTGGCGGTCAGGGCAGCGGCGATCGCCAGGTGGCGCGGGCCGGCATTGACGGTGGCGAAAGTCGGACCCGCGATGGCCAGGATGGCGAAGCCAATTCCCTCCAGGGTGCGCGCGCCCAGCACGACCAGGCCGTCCTCGGGCCGTAGCAGGGTCAGGATGGTGCCCGCCAGCGTCAGCCCGAATGCCCCCATCAGGAACGGCAGGGCGCCGTGGCGCTGCATCCAGCGGCCAAGGTTCCATGACAGCACCAGGCCGGCCAGGGCGAAGACCGACATGAAGCCGCCGGCCAGCACCCGGTCATAGCCATAGCGGTCGATCATCAGCGGCAGGACGGGCGGCAGCTTGAACTGCTGAAAGGCAGCGACCACCGCGATCGCGAGGCCGAAGAGCACGCCGGTCCAGTTGGTGGGTTTGTCGGCCATGGGGTCGGGCCCGAGTGTCGCGGACCCGCGACCGCGGCGCAACCACGCTCGCGATGCAACGCTGACGCGGACGGGCATCGCTGGTACGATCGCATCCGGCGATGGGCGATCCGGCAATCAGCGTGACTTTCTGGGGCGTGCGCGGCTCGATCGCGTGCGCGGGCCCCGACACGGCGCGCTACGGCGGCAACACGGCCTGCGTCGAGATGCGCTGCGGCGACCATCGCCTGATCTTCGATGCCGGCACCGGCATTCGCCCGTTGGGGCAGGCCATGGCGGCCGAACCGGCGATGCCCTTCGACCTGCTCTTCAGCCATACCCATCTCGACCACGTGGTCGGGCTGCCGTTCTTCGCCCCTGCGATGATGTCCGGGCGCCAGCTCACGCTGCGCGCCGGCCACCTGTTACCTGGCCGCACGCTGGAGGGCGCGCTGCGGCAGATGATGACGCCGCCGCTCTTCCCCGTGCCGGTCGACATCTTTGCCGCCGATCTCGTCTTTGCCGATTTCCTCGCGGGCGAGACCCTGCATCCGCGGCCGGGCGTCACGATCCGCACCTGCCCCTTGCCGCATCCGGACGGCGCCACCGGCTATCGGGTGGAGCATGCCGGCCGATCCGTCGCCTACGTCACCGACCTGGAGCACCGGGCCGGCCTACGCGACCCGGCGGTACTGGACCTCGTCCGCGGCGCCGACCTGATGATCTATGACGCCACCTATACCGACGCGGAGTTCCCGGCCCGGATCGGCTGGGGCCATTCCACCTGGCAGGAGGCGCTGCGCATCGCGGACGCAGCCGATGTCGGCCGGGTCGTCCTTTTCCACCACGATCCGTCCCATGACGATCGGTTCATGGACGGGGTCGCCCGCGATGCCGAACGGAGCCGCCCAGGGACGACGGTCGCGCGCGAAGGGATGACGATCGCGGTCTGATCGCACCTACTGGCGGATCTGTGCCAGCAGCCAGTGGACCTGCGGGTGATCGGGCTGCAGCAGGAAACAGTCGGCGGCCGCCGCCAGGGCGGCTGCCCGGTCGCCGGCCGCCAAATGAGCCCGGGCCAGCCAGTGGCAAAGCTCCTCGGAATCGGACACCGCGTCCCGGCAGGCTCCCATGGCGTCGATCGCGCGATGAAGCTGGCCCGCCGCCAGGAGGTTGTAGCCAAGATGGCTGACGAACAGCGCGTTGTCGGGAAAGAGTGCGACCGCGCGGGCCGCGGCCTCGAGCGAGTCGGCAGGCCGGCCCAGGTGCCGCAGGATGATGTTGAGCAGGTGCCAGTAGGCCGGGCGGTCGTCGCGCAGGCCAATTGCCGTCCGGACGGCCGCTTCCGCCTCGGCATGCCGGCCAGCCTCCATCAGGATCTGGCCCAGCCAGAAGTGATGAATGGGGTTCCCCGGATCGGCCAGGGCGCCCTGTTGTGCATTCTCCAGCGCGCGAACCACCGCCCCTTCCTGCCGGTCGATCTGGGCCGCCAGGGCCAGCCGACCGGGCTCGGAGGCGACATCGAAGGCATAGGTCTCGTAGGCGCCGAACGGCAGGTGGTCGCGCGGCGGAAACGGCAGGCGCCTTTCGGCCGTCTCCCAGACCAGGACATCGGGCCGCTCCTGGTCCACGACCTCGAACGGCAGCGACTGCGGCGCGCTGATCCAGTCGACGCGGGCGAAGGTGGCATTGAGGAACGGGGCCAGTTCGGTGGCGAAGGAATCGCGGGGCACCAAGGCCCGGCCGGCTCCTTGGGCGCAGTCGTAGCGGACCCAGGAATCGCGGGCCGCGCCCACATGGTTGAAGGCCGGGCGGATATCGCGGCCGTCGATGGTCGGCACCGGCACCTCGATTGCGAGTTCCGGCTCGACCAGGGCGCCCATGTCGCCGAAGGATCGTCGGAAGCGAAAGGCGATGTCCCGCGCCGCCAGCGCCCGGCGCGCCGGGTCCGCCGGCAGCATCGCCATTAGCTGCCGATAGGCGAGGAACGCGCCATAGGCCGACCAGTGGGTGTCGTTCGCCTTGCAGACGTCGATGCCGCCGCGGGCGTCGATCAGTGCCTGCTCGGGGTTGACGAAGACGACGTTGTCCACCCCCGCGAACCGCGCCAGGAACTGTGCCGACAGCGAGGCCGGCGGCAGGTTGACGGCAGCGGGAAGCTGGTCGCGATAGATGGAGTGGGCGTCGGGACCGAGCAGGATGTGCAGCACGAGCCCCCGCCGCTTCAGCCTCCGGGCGCGCGTTTCCAGCGTCCGCTGCCAGCGTAAGGCCAGGGGCGACGGGAACGGCTCGCGCGCGGCCAGCGCCGCAATCGACGCGCCTTCATACTCCTCATAGAAGAGCCGGCCCGAAGGCCCGCGGAGGATGGACCGGGCCCGCCCGCGGAGCGCCGTCCGCTCGTCGGCAATGGCCAGCGGCGCGGTCACGCCGCACCCTCGGCCAGCATGTCGATCAACTGACCGACGTTGCGTGCCATCGTTGCCACCCGTTCGTCGATGCGGATGCCGAGCGCCCTTTCCAGCCGTAGCATCAGGATGGTGTGGGCCAGCGAATCCCATCCGTCGACGTCGTCGGCGGTGGTGTGGCGCCCGATCGCGGCGGCCGGCAGGTCGAAGGTTTCGGCGACCACCCCGATCACGGTGCGAGCCAGCACGGTGCGTGGCGGCTCCGCCTTGCCGCCCCTCATGGGGCCGCCGCCCCGGCGAGATATCGGCGCCGGTTCTCTTCCCGGTGCAGCTTGCCGCTGGTCGTCTTGATCAGCCGTCCGGGCGCCACCGCGACCACCCGATGGGGCGTCACCTGCAGGCGATCGAAAATGGCGGCCTTGACGCGCCGGGACAGAGTGGCGTGTGCCCGGGCGCCGGTGGCGGCCGTCTCGACCAGGATGACGAGAGCCTCGCTGGCCGACTGCACGTCCTCGATGGCAAAGGCGCAGACGCGGCCGGGCTTCACCCCCGATACGGCTGCCGCCGCCTCGATATCCGGGGCGTAGAAGTTGCGGCCATGGACGATCACCATTTCCTTGCGCCGGCCGCAGACGAAAAGCTCGCCCGCATGCAGGAAGCCGATGTCGCCGGTTCGATACCAGCCGTCGTTCAGCGATGCGGCCGTTGTTTTGGGGTTGCGGAAGTACCCGGCGAAGCAGTGGGCGCCTCGCACCTCGATCTCGCCAACCGGATCGCCGGCAGCGCGGCCGCGCCCCAGCGGGGCAATGCGCAACTCCAGACCGGGGAGCGCCGGGCCGCACGACGCCAGATGCTGCGCGCGGCTATGCGTGGCCGGCACGATCCGCGCCCGGAAGCGGCCTTCCAGCGCGGCCCCGTCGACCGTGATCGCCAGCGGCTCCGGCCGCGGCGGCGCCTGCGTCGTCGCCAGCACCGTCTCGGCCATGCCATAGGATGGCCGGATCTGGTCTGGTCGCACGCCATGCCCGGCAAGCGCCGCCGCGAACTCGGCCATCGTGGCCGGTCGGCAGGACTCCGACGAGTTGACGAAGACGCGCACGCAGCCCAGCCGGAACAGCCGGTTGTCCGGCAGCGTGCGGACGATGTGGCGAAAGGCGAAGTTCGGCAGCCATACATGGGTGGCTTCGAAGCGCTCGATGGCTTCCAGCAGGATCCATGGCTGTGCCACCCACTCGAGCGCGTCGAGTGCCACGATCGACGCGCCGCGCCAGAGCGGCATGAGCAGGCAGCCGACCAGCCCCATGTCGTGATAGAGCGGCAGCCAGGAGGCCACGCGATCCCCCGCCCCCATGCCCAGGAGGTCGGCATATGCGCACATATGATGATCCACGGCCCGGTTCGTCAGCACGATGCCCTTGCGCCGCCCGGTCGTGCCGGAGCTGAACTGCAGGAAGGGCAGCCCGTCCTCGGCGACCGCAACCGGGTCGCCGGCCGGTGCGTCGGCGCGGTCCTCCAGGTTGTCCACGTCGATTACGAAGCCCGCGGCGTCCCCCGCGGCCTGCCGCAGCGGGGTGACGTTGTCGCCCTGGGTCACGACCGCGCGCGGACCCAGATCGACCAGGAGTGCGGCATACTCCTGCCAGAAGAAGCCGGGTTCCTGGCGCGGGTTGGGGCACGGGATGATGGTCGGCACGGCACCCGCCCACAGGGCACCCAGAAAGGCGAAGTAGAGCTCGTGCCGGTGCGTCAGCGCGATGACGACATGGTCGCCCGGGCCGACGCCGGCCGCGGCCAGTATCCAGGCCCAGCGCCGTGTTTCGTCGACGGCATCGCCGTACGAGAACTGCCACCACAAGGCGCCCCGCCGCAGGATGAGGAACGGGCGATGGGCGTTCGCCCGAGCATGGGCCAGCAAGTGCTGGGGCGCGCCTTGGATCGCACCCACCCCAGGCCCGTCATCCATCGGAGCTCCCTCCCCGCGTCATGGCTGGCTAGCCGGTCCGCCTGATCAGGTGCTCGGCCCGTTCGACGGCCTGCCGGTAGAGCTCCACCTCCTCGGGCATCCGCCCGAACGCCTCGACGCGCTCGCTGTCGGTGATGGTCGACAGCATCTCGTACTGCGCCCGCTCCTCGTCACCCGCGAACAGGCGGCGTTCCCCGAGATTGATCTCGGGCAGGCTGCCGACATAGGGGTCGGCGCGATGGAAGCCGAAGAGACGCGAGAAAGCGAGGATGCCGGGCAGCAGCATCTCGTGGACGAAGAGGAACTCGTAGTCGGCGACGTCGCGCCCGGCCAGGTGGACCGGCTGGGCGCAGCGCACGTTCTCGTCGGACACGATGAAGTCGATCAGGCCCATCCGACCGCTGCGCAGGGCGGCCGCGCGCCAGCCAAGCCCACCGCGGACCGCGTCGTAGATCTCGTGCCGATACTGCGAGACGACGCGGTCGACCGGGTGGCGGACGCAGGCGATGTAGCGCGCGTCGGGCAGGGCCTCGGCGTATTTCGAATAGAGGAAGTGGCCGTGGATGCCCCAGAACCAGTGGCGCACGAAATCGAGATTGGCCAGCAGCCGCGGCTCGATGGTGCGGGCGTTGGCGTAGCCCTGGTCGTAGTCCCAGAGGATGCGGCGCCCGGAGCCGAAGTCGAACACGTAGCCCAGCATCGTGCCGGCGGTCTTGGGGATGTGGATCGAGACGAACATCGTGTGTACCGGGTCACGCGGGCCGGGCCCGCCGCTGGCGGCGCCGCCCCTTCTTCAAGACCAGCAGGTCCTGGTAGCCGAACATGCAGGGGTAGATCGCCTCGATGGCGAAATGTCGGGCGCAGACTGCGCGCGCCGTCTCGGCCGTCTGCTTGACGTTGCGATAGTAGTTGGAATCCGGAATCAGGCCGGCCAGGTCCTTGTTCGGCACGTCCCGGCCGACGCCCTTGGCCAGATAGTCGTCCAGCCAGGCGCGGTCGAGAAACTGCGAACTGTAGGCGACGGCGCTGTCGCCGGTGAAGGTCAGCAGCGCGATGCCCCCGGGCGCCAGGATCCGGTCGAGCTCGACCAGCCAGGCCTGCTGCACGGCCGGCGCCAGATGGGTCATCACCGAGATGCCGAAAACGAGGCCGAACTGCCCGTCGCCATAGACCGAGGGCGGCATCAGCGGCCCGTGGGCGAATGCGATTCCCGGCAGGTGGCTGGCCGCCCAGGCGATGTTGTCGGGATCGATGTCCGTGCCGTGGAGGGCGCCGGCGGCACCGGCCTGGCGCAGGAAGCGAATGACCCGCCCATGGCCGGTGCCCCAGTCGAGGACGGCGCCCGCCTGCGGATCGAAGCCATGCAGCCGGGCGATCTCGACGATGCGGAAGGCGTCGGCCGATGCCTGCGGCACCACGTTGTTGATCGTATGGAAGCGATGCACCCGGCTCAGCGCGGCCGCGCCGGGAAAGTTCTGCATCTGCCCCAGGTCCTTGGGCACGAGGATGGTCGTGCGCAGCCGTTCGGCCACATCGTCCGGCCGGCCGGCGAAGTGAATGCGAAAGCGGAAGTCCTCCCCCTCATGGCGCGTGGCGGCGAGGTCGACGCGAAGTCGGAAGGCGCTGGCGCCGGCATTGGGCCAGTACCAGAACACCTGGCCGGCGGTGGGGTTGGCCAGCGGATAGTCGACCGCGAAGACGACGCCCGGCTCGGCCGACAGCGAAACCGCGGCGGGGTCGCCGTCGGGCGCCAGTATCAGCCCGGTTATGGTCAGCTCGCCGCCCTGCAGCGAGAAGCCCTGGACCGAGAACAGGGGGGCTGCCTGCAACGCGCGGATCTCGTCTGCGTGCAGCCCCCGCAATGAGGCCCTGGCCGGGGCGGCAGTCGACGCGAACTCAGCGATCCGGTTGCTCATGAAAGCCGCCCATTGCCATCCGACCCAGTGATGGTAATTATCTAGAGGATAATGTGCAATTATCTTCCGGAGATTCCAGCAGCGGGGCGATGACGGAGATGGGCAGCGTCGATCCTCGCTACAGCGTACCGGCCGACCGCCGCGAGATGTTCCGCAGTGCCTTTGAATGCGAGCTCTTCGTGCGGCGCGCGCAGCATTTCTATCCCGACGAACCGGTGACCGTGGCCAATGCCGTCCGCCAGTACGGATCGCGCCCGGTGCTGCGCCGGGTCAGCCCCAATCTGCTGTTCGACGAAACCTGGTATCGCGCGGCCAACCCGGACGTGGAGAGCGGCATTGCCGGCGGCCGGCTCTATTCGGGCTTCCATCACTTCGTCTTCTGGGGCTGGCGGCAGGGGCGCTTTCCCAACCCGATGATGGGCGCGGACCAGCCGTCGGCGACGCTGCCGGCTGTCGACCCGTCGCGCTTCGAGACGGAGCGGTACCTGGCGGGCAATGCCGCTGCCCAGACCTTCCTCCGCCACTTTCCGTTTGTCTCGGCCTACGCGTATTTCGACCTCTACGGCCGGCGCCTGGACCAGCCCGCCGCGGCGGCCGGGGATGAGCTGGAAAGCGCCCTGAAGGCGGAGTTCGACGCCGACTTCTACCGCGCGGCCTATCTGGAGGACGAACCGGCGCGCATCGCCGACCGGCCGTTCGAGCATTATTTCTATGTCGGGCGCAGGCTCGGCCACTCCCCCAACCGCTGGTTCGACGAGGGCTGGTACCTCGCCTTCTATGCCGACGTGCGGGCGGCGGTGCAGCGGCGGGAGCTGCTGTGCGGCTTCCACCACTATGTCGCGGCCGGCATGCGCGAGGGACGGTCGCCCCGCTATGCGCTGGAGCGCGCGCTGGAGGTGACGGTGCCGGGCGTCACCCGGCCCGACCTGATCGCCCGAGCTCGGGAAATCCAGCAGCGCATCCAGCCGATCCCGGCGACGGTGACGGCCGGCACCGCCCGGACGCTGTGGCTCCTGGTGCCGCGCCTCAATCCCGACATCGCCTTCGGCGGCTATCGCGCGCTTTTCGAACTGACCCGCGCACTCAAGCGCTACGGTGCGGCCCGCGGGATGCGCATGGCCGTGGTGACGACGGAAGAGCGGCACGCCAACCAGGAATACTTCTCCTGGCGCATGCGCGGCCAGGCCGGGTGCGACCTGCTGGACGGGGTCGTGGTCCGCTCGCGCTACGAGATCGACCGGCTGGAGATGGGGCCGCGCGACCGCTTCCTGGCCTACTCCACCTGGGACGCACTCCTCGCCTCGCCCCTGGCGGCGCGCACCGACGAGCCGCGCATCCTGGCGCTGGTGCAGGAGTACGAGCCGCTCTTCAGCGACCATTCCTCGCTCTACAGCCTGAGCGCCAGCGGGCTGGAAGTGCCGTCCTATCCGATCTTCAACTCGTCCATCCTGCGCGACTATTTCCGCCGCCGCCGGCTGGGCATCTTCCGCGAAGGCGCAAGCCCGGTGCCGGAGCGGGACTATGCCGTCTTCGAGCATGTGATCAACCGGCTGCCGAACCAGTGCGAGGCGGACATCGCCGGTCGCGAGGAACGGGTGCTCGCCTTCTATGCCCGGCCCGAGACCCACGCCTCGCGCAATCTCTACGAGATCGCCGAACTGGCGCTGCGGCGCCTCTGCCAGTCCGGCCTGTTCGACCGGCGCTGGCGCTTCGTCGGGCTCGGCTGCCTGACGGCCTTGCCCGCGGTCGAACTGGGTGGCGGCCATCGGCTGGAGTTCGTCAAGAAGATGCCGGAGGCCGAGTACATCGCCTTCGTGAAGCGGCTCGATATCGGCCTCAGCCTGATGTACGCGCCCCACCCCAGCCTGATGCCGTATGAGTTCGCGACGACCGGGGCGCTGGTCGTGACCAATACCTTCGAGAACCGGTCCCGGCGCTACTTCGAGCGGACCTGCGCCAACTTCGTGCCCTGCGCCCCAACCATCGACGGCGTGGCCGATGCCATCCGCCAGGCCCATGAGCGGGTGGAAGACTGGCCCCGGCGCGTGGCCGGGGCCTACCGGCCGCCCGTGCGCGGCTGGGCCGAAACCTTCGACGATCCATTCATGGAGCGAACGGTGGGCCGGGTGCTGCGATAGCCTCAGGCAGCGACGTCGAGACCGAAGGTCCGCTTCCAGTTGGCAACCGACATGGAGGCCATGTAGTCGCGCTGCATGGCGGGCGTCAGCGCCTCGAGCATGAAGTGGTTGTCGATCCACACCTCGACCACGCTGAACATGCCGCCGCGGTCGCACTCGCGCGCCGTCCAGCCCATGCGCCGGGCGATCTCCAGGATGCGGGGCGCGTCGTGCGGCACGCCGATCGCGACATGCACGGGGGTCGGCCGGGCCGGGCCGACGGGGGTGGCGGCGACCTCGGTCGGGCCGGGGATCAGGCCCATCTCGGCCGGGCAGACCTCGATCTGGGTCCCGCGGTCGTCGCCGGCGAAGACGACGAAGGAACCGGGAAGGGGCGGGAAAGGCAGCGCCTCGCCCTGCCACATCTCGGCCAGGGCGGCGGCGGTGGCGGCAGGGTCGCGGGCCGGAATGGAAGCGTGGAACATCATGGTCGTCGGGCCTCGATCGGGTGGAGATACCCGAACGGTCGCCGCGACCAAGGCCCCGGTTCTATCGTCGCTTCAGTGATCCGTGGGCAATGCGTCGACGGCCGGCGCGCCATCCGCCGGCAGGTCGTCGACCGGCGCCCCCAGCGCGCGGAAGTTGGCCCGGGTCACCTCGTCGACCGGCAGGGCGCGCTGGCGCACCATGGCCGATGCCCGCTCGGCGATGCGGCCGAAATCCTCGATCGTGGAATCGATCCGCACCGCGCCGCCGGGCGCTTCCAGCCGCAGGTGCATCCAGCCGCCGGAACGATCGCGCTTGGTCGAATAATAGCGCAGGCGGACTTCGGTCACCCGGTCCCAGGCGATCTGCCGCCGGGGCGGCTCGCCCAGCGCGATGCCGGCTTCGTCGACGGCGATACGGGTGCGCTGCCGCTCGAAGGTGCGCCAGGCGAAGACCGCGAACAGGAGTGCCAGCACGAAGAGCACGGCCGCGATCCAGTCGGCGACCGGCACCAGCAGCAGTGGACCGGCGGTGGCGACCAGGCCCGCACCTGCCCGGGCATAGTCGGCCCACAGCGCTTCGGCCGGATAGCGATGGTGGGTGGTCGTCATGCGATGCCGCCGTCGAGCGTGACCAGGACCGGCACATGGTCGGACGGCTGGGTCCAGCCGCGTGCCTCGCGGAGGATCTCGGCGCGTTGCAACCCACTCTTCAGGGGCGGCGTCACCCAGATGTGGTCCAGCCGACGGCCGCGGTCGGCTTCCGCCCAGTCGCGCGCGCGATAGCTCCACCAGGAATAGAGCTTCTGGTCGGCCGGCACGAAATGGCGCACGGCATCGATCCAGTCGCCGGCCGCCTGGATCTCGGTCAGCTTCTCCACCTCGATCGGCGTGTGGCTGACCACGCCCAGCAACTGCTTGTGCGACCAGACGTCATGCTCGAGCGGCGCGATGTTGAGGTCGCCCACCAGGATCATCGGCCGGTCCGGCCGCCGCTCGCGCAGCAGCCAGTCGCGCGTCTCGTCCAGGAAGGCCAGCTTGTGCGCGAACTTCGTATTCTCGACCGGGTCCGGAATATCCCCGCCCGCCGGGATGTAGAAGTTGTGCAGCTCGATCCCGCCCGGCAGCGTGGCGAAGACGTGGCGACAGTCGTCCTTGCCGCACCAGACATGCCCGCCGACATTCTCCAGCGGCAGCTTCGACAGGATCGCCACCCCGTTGTAGCTCTTCATGCCGCGGATGATGCGGTGGCGGTAGCCCGCTTCGGCGAACGCCTTGGATGGAAAGGCGTCGTCGATAGCCTTGGTTTCCTGCAGGCAGAGCACGTCCGGGCGCTTTTCCTGGAGGAAGCGCAGGACCATGTCCAGCCGCAGGCGGACGGAGTTGATGTTCCAGGTCGCGACCGTGATCGCCATGTCGGATGACGGCCCGCTCAGCCGATGGTGATGTCGAGGTCGCCGACGCCGTCGACATGGCCTTCCAGCCGGTCGCCGCGCACGACGGCCTTCACGCCCTCGGGCGTGCCGCTGAAGATCAGGTCGCCGGCGGCCAGCGTCACCAGGGTCGACAGGTAGGCGATGGTCTCCGGCACGCTCCAGATCAGGTCGGCCAGGTCGCCGCGCTGGCGCTCGGCGCCGTTCACCTTCAGCCAGATGGCACCCTTGTCGGGATGGCCGATCTGGTCGGCGCGCACCAGCGCGGTGCACGGGGCCGAATGGTCGAAGCCCTTGCCCATGTCCCACGGCCGGCCCGCGGTCTTGGCGATGCCCTGGATGTCGCGCCGGGTCATGTCGAGGCCGACGGCATAGCCGTAGACATGGCTCAGCGCCTGGTCGACCGGGATGTCGGCGCCGCCGCTCTTCAGCGCGACCACCATCTCGATCTCGTGGTGCATGTCCTTGGTGACCGGCGGATAGGGCATGACGCTGCCGCTGGGCAGCAGCGCGTCGGCCGGCTTCATGAAGAAGAACGGCTCCTCCCGGTCCGGATTGTGGCCCATCTCGCGTGCGTGGGCCGCGTAGTTCCGCCCCACGCAATAGATGCGGCGGACGGGAAACAGATCGCTGGTGCCCACGATCGGCAGGGCAGGCTGGGTCCAGAGCGGAATCGCGTAGGAGGGCATGGAGGTCCTCGGGCGGGAGAGGGGCCGGAAATCGCGGGGGGCAATCTAAGGGCAAGCGCGCCCACATGCCAGGGGCCCCGCGCGCGCCGATCGGTGGACCCGTCTAGTTCCGGTTCTCGGGCGCGGTGACGTCGCGGACGCCGTCGCCCAGCAGGTTGATGCCCAGGACGAGGATGAAGAGGGCGATGCCGGGCAGGCCGATCATCCAGGTGTTGAAGAAGATCTCCTCCTTGGCCTCGGCCAGCATCAGGCCCCAGGACGGCTGCGGCGGGCGCACGCCCAGGCCGAGGAAGGACAGGGCCGCCTCCAGCAGGATCGCGTTCGCCATCTCGATGGTGGCGACGACGATCAGCGGGTTCAGCACGTTGGGCAGCACCTCCCGCAGCAGCAGATAGCGGGTGGAGCAGCCGATCGCCTCGGCGGCGGCGACATAGTCCAGGCTGCGCGCCTGCTGGGTGGCCGAGCGCATGACCACGGCAAAGCGGTCCCAGAGCAGGAACCCCAGCACGAGTACCAGGACGATGAGCGAACTGCCCGATACCGCGACCACGGCCAGCGCCACCAGTACGACGGGCAGGCTGAGGCGGGTGGTGACGAAGAAGCTGACCACCATGTCGACCTTGCCGCCGAAATAGCCCGCCAGCAGCCCCAGGGTCGAGCCGATCACGCCCGAGATCAGCATGGCCGAGAAGCCGATGATCAGCGAGATCTGGCTGCCGTAGATGAGCCGGCTGAGGAAATCGCGGCCGAGCCGGTCCGTGCCCAGCGGATAGGTCCAGCCGGCCTTGGGGTTGTCCCAGAACCAGGCATGCCAGATGGGCGGGATGCGGCGGCGGGCGAGCGCGCCGGTATAGGGGTCGTGCGGGGCGATCAGGGGGGCCGCCAGCGCCATCAGGATGATCGCCACCAGCACCACGGTGCCGAAGACCAGGCCCTTGTGCTTGCGCGCCCGGCGCCACAACAGGGCTCGCGGTGATGGCGCCGCCGGTTCGGCCGCAATCTTCCTGTCGGCCATGTGGGTGTCGGCCGTCATGCGCCAGCCACCCGCAGCCGGGGGTCGAGCCAGCCGTTCAGCAGGTCGGCCAGGAAGGTCAGCACGACATAGAAGAGGGAGATCATCAGCACGATCGCCTGGATCACCGGCAGGTCGGAGCGCTGGATCGATTCCCAGGCGAGGTAGCCGACGCCATGCATCGAGAACACGGCCTCGATGACGATGGAGCCGCCCAGCATGAAGCCGAACTGCACGGCCGCCAGCGACACCACCGGGATGACCGCGTTGCGCAATGCGTGCTTGAAAAGGACCGATGGCGGCAGCAGGCCCTTGGCGCGCGCCGTGCGGATATAGTCCGACCCCAGCGCCTCCAGCATGCCGGTGCGCGTCAGCCGCATCAGCGCCGGCGTGGCGTAGTAGCCCAGCGCCACGGCCGGCAGGATCATGTGCTCCCAGCTATCGGCGCCCGAGGTCGGCAGCCACTGCAGCCAGACCCCGAAGACGACGATCAGCACCAGCGCGAACCAGAAGTTCGGCAGCGCCTGGCCCAGCACGGCGACCGCCAGCGCGATGCGGTCGATCAGCGAGTTCTGGCGCACGGCCGCCAGCACGCCCAGCGGCAGTGCGACGGCCAGCGCGAAGGCAAGGGCCATCACCCCCAGGGTCAGCGTCACCGGCAGGCGATGGGCGACGATGCCCAGCACCGGTTCCTTCATGAGGTAGGAGCGGCCGAAATCACCCACCGCCACCCGGCTGATCCATTCGCCGTACTGGATCGGCAGCGGCCGGTCGAAGCCTTCCGCCTTGCGGATGGCCGCGACATCGGCCGCCGTCGCGTTCTCGCCGGCCATGGCGCGCGCCGGGTCGGCGGCGACATGGGTCAGCCCGAAGACGATGATCGAGACGACGAGGACGACCAGGGCGGCAATCCCCAGCCGCCCCAGCGTGAAGCGCAGCACGGTCTATCCCCGGGCCGGCCGGATCCGTTCCAGCGACCGCGTCACTTCCACGAATAGACCCAGTAGCGCGGGATCTCGTCCTTGTAGGCGCGGAAGTCGACCTCGGCGGTGTGGGCATAGTTCGTGACGAACGTATGCAGCGGCACCCAGTAGGCCTGTTCCATGATGCGGTTCACGGCCTTCTTGTAGTTCTCCTTGCGCACCGCGACGTCGTTGGAGTTGTCGGCGGTGTCGAGCCAGGCCTTCACCTGCTCGTCCCGGGCATAGTCGTCTTCGGTGCCCTTGAAGAACGAGCTGATGATGGCCGAGGCGTCGTTGATCGAGAAGGAACCCCAGTCGCCCTGGTAGATCGGCGTCTCGCCCTTCTGGAAGCGCTGGATGAGGGTGGCGACGGGCAGCATCTGCACCTCGGCGTCGATGCCGACCGCCTTCAGGTCCTGCTGCAGCGCCTCGGTCCAGGTGCGCGAGCGGAAGGCCATGAGCTGCGTCTTGAAGCCGTTCGGATATCCGGCCTCGGCCAGCAGCGCCTTGGCCTTCTTCGGGTCGTAGGCGTACTTGGGCACGCCGCTGTCGTCGCAGCCGAGCTGGGTCGGGAAGCAGGGGGCGTGGATCACCCGCGCTTCGCCCTGCACCAGGTTGTCGACGAAGCTCTTGCGATCGATCGAGTGGATGATCGCCTGGCGCACCTTCTGCTTGGTCAGCGGGTTGTCGGCGCCCGTGCGACCGGCCGCGTCCAGCGACAGGAAGCCGATGCGCATCGTCTCGGCGCTGACCGTCTTCAGGTTGCGCTGGCGCTGGATGTTCGGAAGCTGGTCGGCATCGACGTACCACAGCAGGTCGGCCCGGCCGGCCAGCAGCTCGGCCAGTTCGGTGGCGGCATCGGTGATGATGCGGACCTGGACCTTGCCGATCTTGGCCTTGCCCTTGGGGCTGCCCTCGTAGTGGTCGGCGAAGCGCTCGAAGCGATATTCCTTGCCGCCCTCGATCGAGGCGACGCGGTAGGGCCCGGTGCCCATCGGCCGGCGGTTCTGCTCCTCCGGGCCGGTGTAGTTGCGCGAGAAGATGAAGACCGGCAGCGACAGGAACTCCAGCGCCGGCGGGAACGGCCGGTGCAGGTGGATGCGGACCTTGTGGCCGTCGACCTTCTCGGCCTTCTTGATCCAGTTCGTGTTGCGCTGGTAGAGCGCCTTGTTCGCCGGGTCCGAGACGTAGTTCAGGGTGTGGACGACGTCCTCGGCGCCGAAGGCCGAGCCGTCATGGAACTTCACGCCCTGGCGCAGGGTCAGGTCGAGCGTGACGTCGTCGACCCACTTCCATTCGGTGGCCAAGCCCGGCTTGTACTCGAACGTGTCCGGGTCGCGCTCGATCAGGTGGTCCCAGACGTGATGGGCGAAAACCACGCCGTCGCGCAGCCCGTTGAAGTACGGGTCGACGTTGGCGATCACGTTGCGCCAGATGACCCGCAGCTCGTCCTTGGACTTCTGCGCCTCGGCCGGCATGGAGGCGGTGGCCGCGGCCAGTGCCCCAGCCGCCACGAAGAGAATGCGCCGCGCGAACCCCATCCCAGACCCCCCTGAAGATTCGATCAAGTGGGCGCGAGTATGATCGCCTCGCAGGCCCGACCGCAACTCGCGACATTCCCCGCAGCGGCTATTTCCAGCGATAGACCCAATAGCGCGGGATCTCGTCCTTGTAGGCGCGGAACTCCAGGTCGGCGGTGAAGGCATAGTTGGTGACGAACGTATGGAGCGGCAGCCAGTAGGCCTGCTCCATGATCCGGCCGATCGCCCGGCGATAATGGTCCTTGCGAACGGCCGGGTCGCTGGCATTGTCGGCAACGTCGAGCAATGCCTTGACCTCGGGGTCGCGGGCGTAGTCGTCCTCGGTATCCTTGAAGAACGTGCTGACGACGGCCGAGGCGTCGTTGACCGAGAAGGACCCCCAGTCGCCCTGCCCCATCGGCGTCTCGCCCTTCTGGAACTTCTGGATGAAGGTCGACACCGGCAGCATCTGCACCTCGGCGTCGATCCCCACACCTTTCAGGTCGGCCTGGATCGCCTCGGTCCAGTCGCGCACGCGATAGGCGAAGAGCTGGGTCTTGAAGCCGTTCGGATAGCCCGCCTCCGCCAGCAGCCGCTTGGCCTTCGCCGGATCGAAGGCATAGCGCGGCGCCAGGGAATCGTCGCAGCCGAACTGCAGCGGGAAGCAGGGTGCGTGGATCACCCGGGCTTCGCCCTGCACCAGGTTCCGGACGTAGCCCTCGCGGTCGATGGCATGGGCGATTGCATGGCGCACCTTCTGCTTGGTCAGCGGGTTGCCGGCCCCCGTCCGCCCGGCCGCGTCGAGCGCCAGGTAGCCGATCCGCATCGCCTCGGCCTGGAGGATCTGCAGGTTCCGGCGGCGCTGGATGTTCGGCAACTGGTCGGCGTCGACATACCAGATGAGGTCGGCATTGCCGGCCAGCAGCTCTGCCAGTTCGGTCGCCCGGTCGGTGATGGTGCGGGCGTGGATGCGCTGGATCGTGGCGCCGCTCTTCGGGCTGCCGGCATAATGCTCGGCAAACCGCTCGAACTTGTAGTCCTTGCCCTGGTCGAGCGAGACGACGCGGTAGGGGCCGGTGCCGATGGGCCGCCGGTTCATCTCCTCCGGGCCCTTGTAGTTGCGCGAATAGACGAACATCGGCATCGACAGGAAGTCGATGGCCGGCGGGAAGGGCCGGTGCAGGTGGATGCGCACCTTGTGCCCGTCGAGGATGTCGACCTTCTTGATCCAGTTGGTGTTGCGCTGGTAGAGCGCCTTGTTCGCCGGATCGGCCACGAAGTTGAACGTGTGGGCGACGTCCTCTGCGCCGAAGGCAGAGCCATCGTGGAACTTCACGCCCTGGCGCAGCTGCACGTCGAGCGTGACGTCGTCGACCCATTTCCACTCGGTCGCCAAGCCCGGCTTGTACGCGAAGGTCTCGGGATCGCGCTCGATCAGGTGGTCCCAGACATGGTGGGCGAAGACGATCCCGTCGCGCAGGCCGTTGTAATAGGAATCGATGTTGGGAACGACGTTGCGCCAGATCGGCCGCAACTCGTCCTTGGCCTTCTGGGCCGCGGCGGGCGCTGCCGGAAGGAAGGCTGCGAAGATGGCCGCCAGAAACGCCGCGAACATGCGCTGATGCATCCCGGTCCCCCTGTTCCCACCGCAGTCTGCGGGCATCCGGCCGCACCGGATCTTCCCGCATCGGGAGTATGGCGACCGGGTGCCTTCGCTGGCAACCGGGGTGGTTGCAATTCTATCCGGTGATCGCCGCGCGAATCTCCTCCACGATGGCCGCCGCTGCCGCCGCCGGGTCGGAGGCCGTGGTGACCGGCCGGCCGACGACCAGGTAGTCGGCACCGGCGGCGATGGCCGCGGCCGGGGTCGCCACGCGCTTCTGGTCCTGCGCGTCGGTCCCGGCCGGGCGGATGCCGGGAGTGACGATGGTCAGGCCGGCGCCGGCCCGCGCGCGGATGGCGGCGGCCTCGGCCCCCGATGCCACGACGCCGTCGCCGCCCGCCGCGAGCACCATGTCGACGCGGTCGAGCACGAGGTCGGCCAGCCCGCGCGAGAAGCCCTCGCGCTGCAGGTCGGCATTGCCGACGCTGGTCAGCACGGTGACGAACAGCAGTTTCAGGGCCGAGTCGCCGCGGCCTTCGATCGCCGCCCGGCAGGTGCGCGGGTCGGCGTGCAGCGTCAGGAAGGTGGCGTCCAGGCGGGCCACGCTCTCCACCGCCTTGCGCACGGTCTCGGGGATGTCGAGGAACTTGGCGTCGATGAAGACCTGGTGCCCCTCGCCGACGAGGCGGCGGACGAGGTCGATGCCACCCGCGAACAGGAGCTGCAGGCCGATCTTGTAGAAGCCCGCGGCAGGGCCGATGCGGCGCACCATGGCCTCGGCCTCGGCGACGGTCGGCAGGTCGAGTGCGACGATGAGGCGGTCGCGCGGGTCGATCCGGCGGGCTTCTGGCATGGCTGGGCTACCTCGCAGAGGGTTGTTGGCCGGTGCGGCGGTGGTCGGGGCGGCGCTCTTTTGGCGCGTAGGCTTGCGGCTGGCAAGTCCGCGCGGCCGGGCCGGCTCAGCCGACCGGGTTGAAGGCGTCGGAATGGAACGCCGCCGGCCGGACGCCGGATACCCGCAGTCCACTGCGTAATGCCCGAACCATGGCGGGCGGCCCTGCGGCATGGATGACCGGGGCATCCAGCGATTCCGCCGTCGTGACCGCAACGGCCACCAGCCGATCGGTGGCGGCCTGCCAGGCGAAGGACGGGTGGGCAGCGGCCAGCCCGTCCAGGCAGGCGGCGCCATAGAGGTCGGCCGGGTCGGTGGCCCCGGCGCATAGCGTCGTCGGCCGGTCCGGCTGCTCCGCCAGCGCGGCGCGTGCGATCGCCAGCATCGGTGCCAGGCCGGTGCCGCCCGCCACCAACAGCAGCGGCCCGGCGCCATCCGGCCGCAGATAGGCGCGCCCGAATGGCCCCTCCATCGTCACCGGGTCACCCGGCCGCAGGTCGGCGGCCGCCGCCGCCGCCCCGCCGGAGCCGGCTGCGCGCAGGTGGAAGGTGATGGTGGCGTCGCCCGGCAGACCGGCCATCGAGAAATCGCGCGGCGCAGCTCCGGCAAAGCCCAACGTCGCATACTGCCCGGCCAGATACGCGAGCCCGCCGGGCGGCGGCTCGACCGCCAGTTCGGTGATGCGGGGTCCGAGCGGGCGCCGGTTCGCGACGCGGGTGTCGAAGCGGCGGGGGAAGGGTGGCGGCAACGGTGCGTCCGCCAGGGCCAGGGTCACGTCGCTGGTAGCCCGGGCGCGGCAGGCCAGGACGATGCCGCCGCGGCGCTCGGCCGGCGACAATGCCGCGGCGGCGTGTGGATCATGGGTCACTTCGCCAGCCACGAGCCGCATGCGGCAGGCGCCGCACAGGCCAGACCGGCAGCCATAGGGCAGCGGCAATCCAGCCGCCAGACCCGCTTCCAGCAGCGTTTGCCCATGCTCGATCGTGGCCGGAGCGTGGCCGTCGACTTTCAGCAGGATCATTCTGGCCGGAAACGCAAAAACGCCCGGCCGGGGGCGGCCGGGCGTTCAGGGGGCGAGGAGGTTGACTGCGGCAGGGGGGGCGCCGCAGCCATCGCCGCGTCGCGATCAACAGGGAGAGAGGATCGCGTGACGCAGATATTAAAATCCCAGATTCGCCCGATGGTCCAACGCGACTCTTGCAATTCAGTCATGCAAACCCGGCATGCCCGCGACGAATTCTCGCCCAACCCTGGATAGAGCCGATGCCGGACGCCGATCAGGCGGCGGCGCGGGCCGCCAGCGGCAGACGCCGCCGGGCACGCGCGTGAATGGCATCGCCGAACGCCTGGAAGATGCGCACGCTGTAGGGGTTCTCCTGCGGCTTGTATTCCGGGTGCCACTGCACGCCCAGCACGAAGGCCGCCGCCGACGGCATCGAGACCGCCTCGACCGTGCCGTCCGGCGCCATCGCCTCGACCCGCAGCGGGTCGGCGACGCGGCAGATCGCCTGCTGGTGCAGGGAATTGACGCACATGTCCTCGACCCCCAGCAGGTCGCGCAGCATGCCGCCCTCGGCCAGCGTGATCGCATGGGCGGGGCCGTAGTTGCGGTCCATGTCGGGCGAGCGGATCGAGCGATGGTCGAAGCGGCCCGCGACCGTCTGCACGCGCTGGGTCAGGCTGCCGCCCAGTGCCACGTTCAGCTCCTGGATGCCGCGGCAGATCGCCAGCACCGGCACGCCTTCCTCGATCGCCGTGCGGATCAGCGGCAAGGTGGTCGCGTCGCGCTTGGGGTCGTGCAACTCGGGCGTCTCGCTGTCGCCGCCCTCATAGAGATGCGGCTCGACGTTCGACGGGCTGCCGGTCAGCAACAGGCCATCCAGCCGGCGCACCACCTCGTGCAGGTCGATCGACGGGCCGGCCGCGGGGATCAGCAGCGGCAGGGTTCCGACCCAGGTCATCGCGTCGACATAGCGCTCGTTGACGCAATGGAACGTCGCGTAGCGCACGAAGCGGATGCAGGACGGAATGCCGACGATGGGCGGGCTTGCGGGCAGGGTCATGCCGGTCTCGATCGCTGGATGGGTTCGGGCCGCGGCCAAATCTCGAACGGCCAAACTGGGGCGAGTGCGATTATCATTGCACGGAACGGACCAGACTGTGGAGCCATTCCATGACGTTTTCGTTCGCGCGATCGGTCGTGGCCCTGGCGCTTGCCGCCTGGGCCTGGGGGACGCCGGCCCTGGCCCAGGCACCCGTCGACACCGCCCTGGTGCTGGCGGTCGATTCGTCGGGCAGCATCGACGAGACCGAGTTCCGCCTCCAGCGCGAGGGGATCGCGGCGGCACTCACCAGCCCGCGGGTGCTCCAGGCGGTGGCCGGCGGCGCCTTCGGCCGACTGGCCGTCGCCTATGTCGAGTGGGGGTCGCCCGGCGGGGCGGAAACGGTGGTGGGCTGGGCTTTCGTGACGGACCGGGCCTCGGCAGAGGCGGCGGCCGCCGCGATCGTGTCGGCACCGCGTTCGCCCCAGAGCTACAACGCCATCGGCGATGCGATCGACCACGCCGCCGGCCTGTTCTCGGCATGCGGCTGCGAGGCGACGCGCCGCGTGATCGACCTGTCGGGTGACAACGCCGACATGCGCAGCCGAAACCCCGCGGCGGCCGCCCGCGACGGTGCCGTCGCCCGCGGGATCACGGTGAACGCGCTGGCGGTGCTGGAGGACGATCGCCGGGGGCCGGGCGGGCGGCCCTGGCTGGTGGAATACTATGAGGGCAACGTCATCGGCGGACCCGGCGCCTTCGTCATGGCGGCCAGCGACCGGGCCGACTTCACGCGCGCACTCCTCGACAAGATGGTGCTGGAGATCGCCGGCACGCCGACGCCGGTCCGGACGATCGCCGGCCGTTGAACGCCGGGTTCAGCGTGTCCGCAGCTTCTCCTGCAGCCGCAGGAGCTGGGAGGCCGCGGGCCGGGCGGCCAGCGCCTTCTCCCACTGCGCCCGGGCTTCGTCGCGCCGGTTGAGGGCGGCATAGACGTCGCCCAGATGCTCGCGCACGCGTGCGGGTTCGACCGCGTCCATGCCGATCGCCCGCTCCAGGGCGGCCTGTGCCTCCACCAGCCGGCCGCTGCGGAACAAGGTGTAGCCCAGCGTATCCTGGACATCGCCCGATTGCGGTTGCTGGGCGGCGGCCGCGCGGGCCTGGCGCAGCGCCTCGGGCAGGTCGCGGCCGCGGATGGCAAGGAACCAGGCGAGCGCGTTCTGCCCCTGCCAGAAGCCCTGGCGCGCGGCGGTGCGATAGAGCCGCTCGGCCGCGGCCTCGTCGACCGGGATGCCCATGCCCTGCTCGTGCAGCCAGGCCAGCGCCACCTGGGCCCGGGGGTCGCCCTGGGCCGCGGCCGCCTCGTACCAGCGCGCGGCCTGGCCCGGGTCCTGGGGCACGCCGCGGCCAAGCTGGTAGAGCCAGGCGAGGTTGCGCTGGGCATCGGCCGCCCCCAGGCGGGCCGCGCGCAAGTACCAGCGGGCGGCCTCGGCATCGCTGGCCGGCACGCCCAGCCCTTGCTCGTAGATCCAGCCGAGTTGGCTCTGGGCGGCGATGTCGCCCTGGTCGGCGGCGCGACGGAACCAGCGCGCGGCCTCGGCCGGGTCGGCGCGCACGCCGCGGCCCTGTTGCAGGACGAAGCCGTAGGCGGTCTCGGCCTCCGCCTCGCCCTGGCGGGCAGCCCGGCCGATCCATTCCGCGCCGGCGGTCTCGTCGGCGACAACGCCGCGGCCCTGCTGGAACAGCCGGCCCAGCATGAGCTGGCCGACGGCATCGCCGCGATCGGCGCTCTGGCGAAACCAGCGGGCCGCCTCGCGCTCGTCGCGCCGCGTGCCCTGCCCCTCGAGGTGGAGGAGGCCGATCGCGGTATCGGCCGGCGGGTAGTTCTGGATCGAGGCCAGGCGATACCAGCGCATGGCGGTCGCGGGATCCTGCGGCACGCCGCGCCCATCTTCGTACAGCAATCCGAGGCTGGTCTGGGCGGGTGCGTAGGATTCCTCGGCCGCGCGGCGGTACTGTGCCACGGCCTCGTCCCAGCGCTGGGCCTTGTCGAGCGCGCGGCCGAGCTGGAAGCGGATGCGGACATGCTCGGGGCGGTCGGCCAGCGCCTTCCGGCAGGCCTGGATCGCGGGCTCGCTTTCGATGCGCGGGAAGGCGGTCCCGGCCCGCGGCGGCGGGGTCTCGCCATGGTTAAGCCAGGGCTGCGGCAGCCCGGCCAGACGGTCGCAGCCGGCCAGGTCGGCCCTGGCTGGCGCAGCAGACATGGCCTCGCCCAGCACGACCATGCCGACCAGGGCTGCGGCCACCGCGGGCGGCAGGGGGCGGCGGGCCCCCCGGCCCGCGGGGTTGGTCACTGGTGCTGCTGGACGCCCCCGGGCTGGTTCTCGTTGAAGACGAACAGCTTGCCATCCAGGCGGACGTCCTGGCGCGCCTCGGTCAGCGCGATGTTGGTGGTGATGCCCTGCCCGTCCGTCACCGACCATTGCCGCAGGGCCAGCGGCTCGCTCTGCAGGGCCAGCTCGACCGAGCCGGCGGCCGGGTCCTTGGTCTGCACCAGCGTCAGCCGGACGACGCCGGCCTGGCGGTCGTAGCGGGTCAGCGTCACGTCGCCCGTGAAGCTGATGCGCTCGCGCAGCAGGAACCAGAGCGGGGTCAGGTTGACCGGGATCTGGGTCGTCTGCTTCAGGGCGGTGTCGTAGGAATAGACCACCGTGCCGTCCGAGATGATCAGCAGCGGCGCCGGCGGATCGTACTGGAAGCGCAGCTTGCCGGGCCGCGACAGGTAGAAGGTGCCCTCGGCATAGGCCCCGTTCGAGGCGACCTGGACGAAGCGGGCCTGCATGGTGCGGATGCCCGAGAGGTAGGCCTGCATGCGCTCGACGTCGGCCTGCTGCTCGGCCGTCAGGCGGGCGGGGGCCGTCTGGGCCAGGGCGGGCCAGGGGAAGGAGGCACCGGTCACCAGCGCGGCAAAGGCCATCGCCAGAATGGAGCGGCGCCCGGTCGGAAGCTGGGAATAGCGCATCGAACCCTCGGCGGAACAGCAGGTGAAGCCCGGCGGATCCGGGTGCTGCGGCGTGGGATGAAGCCAGGGGAATGCGGCAAAGGCAAGGCGTCGCCGCCGCTCAACCGGTGCGTTGGTCGACCCCGCCGTGCTCCGGCTCGGCCAGGGCTGGCGGCGGTGCCGGGTTGCGGTAGGCGATGGCGGCCAGGAAGCGGCCGCGGCCCGCCCGCCCGTGCTCCTCGGCCCGCGCGCGGGCCTGTTCGCCGTCGCCGGCCAGGATCGCCTCGACCAGGCGGCGATGCTCGGCGTTGGATGCGGCCATGTTGGCGACCGGTTCCAGCGAGCGGCGGCGGAACAGGCGCAGCGCCTTGGTCTGCTCCAGGTAGGCTGCCTCGATCCGCCGGTTGGGCGCCATCTCGACGATCCGGCGGTGCAGCAGGGTGTTCAGTTCAAAGAACCGCTCGCGATCCACGGCCGCGATGGCGCGGTCCATCTCGTCGACGAGCCCGGCCAGCTCGAGCGCCTGGGCGGCGCCGGCCGCCATGGCGAGCTGGCGGCCGGCCTGCGCGAAGAGCAGGGTCGCCAGCTCGTAGGTGTCGATCGCCTCGTCGACGGCCAGCATGCGCACGAAGGCGCCGCGGTTCATGATCACGGTGACCAGGCCGCTGCGTTCCAGCGCGCGGGCGGCCTCGCGCACCGGGCCGCGGCTGACGCCCAGCCGGCGGGCGAGCGCGATCTCGTTCAGGCGCTCGCCCGGGGCGATGCTGCCGTCCAGGATCAAGGCCTCGATCGCAGCCTGCACGCGCGCGGCGAGTGCTACGCCAGCCGTTTCCGGGGGCGTCGGAATCGCCTCCCGGTCGGGATCGGGGGCGGTGGAATGAGCGCGGACGGATTGTTTACAATCGATCGCCATGGCTGATACGATCATCGGACCGAGGGAGAGAAACTACAGGAAGACGGCCGGAAAAGGCCATCTCCGATTGTCTACAGACGATCAAGCCAGCCGGCGCCCGAGCAGGCGACGGGGATGGAGGAGCCATGAACGAAGCCGGGCTTGCCGCCGACAGCCGCCTCGATGCCGGATTGCCGCTGCGCCGCCTCAAGTTGCTGGACCTCACGGTCGCCCGCGCCGGCCCGACCTGCGTGCGCCACCTGGCCGACTGGGGCGCCGACGTGATCCGCATCGAGCCGCCGCGCACCGGCGGCGGCGAGGTCGGCAACCGCGACGGCTTCGACTTCCAGAACCTGCACCGCAACAAGCGCGCGATCGAGCTCGACCTGAAGTCCGAGAAGGGCAAGGAGATCTTCTTCCAGCTCGCCCGCGACGCCGACGTGATCGTCGAGAACATGCGGGCACAGGTGAAGTTCCGCCTCGGGGTCGACTACGAGACCGTGCGCCGGGTCAACAAGCGCATCGTCTATGCCTCCATCTCGGGCTTCGGCCAGGACGGGCCCTATGGCCACCGGGCCGGCGTCGACCAGATCGCCCAGGGCATGGGCGGGCTGATGTCGATCACGGGCGAGCCCGGCCAGGGCCCGTTGCGCGTGGGCATCCCGATCGCCGACCTGACGGCCGGCAACCTGCTGGCGCTGGCGGTGATGATGGCGCTGTTCCAGCGCGAGGAGACGGGCGAGGGGCGCTGGGTGCATACCAGCCTGCTCGAGGCGCAGGTCTTCATGCTGGATTTCCAGGCGTCGCGCTGGCTGCTGGCGGGCGAGGTCGCCAAGGCGGCCGGCAACGACCATCCAACCGCGATCCCGACCGGCGTGTTCCCCGCGTCCGACCGGCCGATTACCATCGCCGCGTCGTCGCCCCGCCTGTGGGGCCGTTTCTGCCAGGCGCTGGGCAAGCCCGACTGGGTGGCCAAGCCCGGCTGGGACACTGGCGAGGGTCGCTCGAAGGACCGGCTGGCGATCAACCAGGCGATCTCGGACGTGACGCGCGAGAAATCGAGCCTCCACTGGATCGAGGTGCTGGACGAGGCCGGTATTCCCTGCGGGCCGATCAACACCATCGACCAGACCTTCGCCGACCCCCAGGTCCAGCATCTGGGCCTGGCTCGGCCGGTCGAGCATGCGCGCCTCGGCCCGCAGCGCATCGTCGGCACGCCCCTCAACATGAGCGGGCTGGAGGATCGCATCCGCCGCCCGACGCCGGACGCCGGCCAGCACACCGACGAGGTGCTGGGCGCGCTCGGCTACGACGCCGGCACGATCGCCAAGCTCAGGGCCGACGGCATCATCTGAATTTCCGGCGCATCGGCCGGCCAGCCCAGGACGACAGGAGAACCCCGCACATGGATGGCGGCTCGCGCATCGCACTTCCGACCGAGAAGATCATCGCCGAGCGCCGGGGCGGGGTCGGCTGGCTCATCTTCAACCAGCCCGAGCGGCGCAACGCCATCTCGCAGGAGATGTGGGACGGCATCGCGGTGGCGGGCACGGCGTTCGCGGCCGATCCCGAGATCCGCGTGGTGATCATGCGCGGTGCCGGCGACAAGGCCTTCACTGCCGGCGCCGACATCAGCGAGTTCGAGAAGGTGCGCGCCGACGCCGCGGCCGAGGAGGCCTACCACGCGCGCTCGGCCGCGGCCGGCCGGGCGATGAAGTCGCTGACGGTGCCGCTGGTGGCGATGATCCGCGGCTTCTGCGTCGGCGGCGGCATGGCGATGGCCATGCGGGCCGACCTGCGCATCGCATCCTCGGACAGCAAGTTCGGCATCCCGGCCGCCAAGCTGGGCGTGTCCTACGCCCAGGAGTCGCTGGAGCGGCTGACCCAGTTGGTCGGGCCGTCGATGGCCAAGCACGTGATGTTCCTGGGCCGGCTCTACACCGCCGACCAGGCGCTGGCCATGGGCCTGGTGAACGAGGTGGTGGCGCCCGAGGAACTGGAGGCGACCGTCGAGGGTATTGCGGCCGAGATCGCCGCCAACGCCCCATTGTCGATCCGCGCGGCCAAGACGATGATCGAGCAGAGCCTGATCGACGCGCCGCGCCGCGACCATGACGGCAACGCCGCGCTGGAGCGCGCGTGCTTCGACAGCGAGGACTACAAGGAAGGCCGTCGCGCCTTCATGGAGAAGCGGCGGCCGGTGTTTCGCGGCCGCTGAGGGCCGACGACCTTCAAGGCGAGAGGACGGCGCGAGATGGCGGCCGGACCGGCAACGGGTCCGCAACGCCATCCGGCCGGAAACGACAAGGCAGGAGGAACGCCAACATGACCATCATTACCAGACGAGGTCTGCTGCAGGCCGGTGCCGCGCTCGGCACCGTTGGCGCCATGGGCCGTTTCCCGGCCCTGGCGCAGGAGATGACCCCGCACGAGAAGCAGCTCTACGAGGCGGCCAAGAAAGAGGGCGAGGTCACCTGGTACTCAGGCCAGCTCAGCGCCGAGCCGGGCGAGGCGGTGGGCAAGGCCTTCGGCGAGCGCTATCCGGGCCTGAAGGCGAACGTCATCCGCAGCACGTCCCAGGTGGCCTTCCAGCGCCTGTCGCAGGACATGCGCGCCCGCACCGCCCAGTGCGACATCTTCAGCTCGACCGATTCCGGCCATTACGGCTTCCTGAAAAAGGAAGGCCTGCTGATGAAGTACCGGCCGAAGAACGCGGACGGCATGATCGAGGCGGCCCGCAAGGGCGACCCCGACGACATGTTCCAGACCTGCTACTTCGGCCTCTACCTGATGGGCTACAACACCCAGAAGGTATCCGCGGCCGACGCGCCCAAGAGCTGGACCGACCTGCTCGACCCCAAATGGAAGGACCAGATCGCGGTCGGCCATCCGGGCTACAGCGGGGCCATCGGCATCTGGGCCCTGCTGATGAAGCAGATGTACGGCGTCGACTACCTGAAGAAGCTGGAGCGCAACAAGCCGCAGATCGGCCGTTCCAGCATGGACCCGGTGACGCTGATGAACGGCGGCGAGCGGGCGATCGGCGTGGCGATCCCGTCCGCCACCACGCTGCTCAGCATCTCGCGCGGCAACCCGCTGAAGCTGATCTACCCGACCGACGGCACGGTGGCGACGCCGGCGCCGACGGCGATCATCGCCAACGCGCCGCACCCCAATGCCGCCAAGCTCTTCATGGAGTTCGCGACCGGGCCGGAATATTCGCGGGTCATCACCAAGCTGTTCAACGAGTCGCTGCGGCCGGAAGTGCCGCCCCCGGTGGGCGGCCGGCCGCTCAACGACATCAAGCTGATCATGCCGACCATGGAAGAGGCCGAGAAGGGCGTGCCGGAAATGCGCGAGGTCTGGCGCGACATCTTCGGCGTCTGACACCGCCGGCATGTAAGACCGGATCCCCGGCGCCCATGCGGGCGCCGGGTCGCCGACACCATTCCAGGCGGATCGTTCCAGCATGACCGACAGTGCGGCAATGGGCGCGCCGGGTCGCCCCCTCTCCATCCAGGCGCGGCTGCGCAACATCGAGCCCGCCACCCTCATCTGGGTGGCGCTGGCGGCCGTTCTTCTCGTCCTCGTCGCCTATCCCATGGGCAAGCTGCTCGTCTCCAGCTTCGAGACGCGCGGCACGGGCGCCTTCACCCTCGACAACTACATGACCGCCTATGGCCGGGCCCGCTATCTGGAGGCGCTCGGCAACTCGCTGATGCTGGGGCTGGCCGCCGCCGGCATCTCGGTGGTGCTGGCGGTGCCCATGGCCTGGGCGGTCTCACGCACCGACATGCCCGGCAAGAGCATCGTCTGGATCACGGTGCTGGGGGCCTTCATCCTGCCGCCCTTCCTGGGGGCGATCGGATGGATCCTCCTGGCCGGCCCCAATGCCGGCTTCCTCAACCAGTTCTGGCGTTGGGCGACGGGGCTGCAGGCGCCGCTGGTGAATGTCTATTCCTTCTCCGGCCTGGCCCTGGTCATCGCGCTGCACTCCTTCCCGCTGATCTTCATTTTCGTGAAGTCCGCGCTCGACCTCGTGTCGTCGGAAATGGAGGACGCGGCCAACATCCTGGGCGCCGGCACCTGGACGACGACCCTGAAGATCACCCTGCCGCTGGTCTGGCCGGCCATCCTGGGCGGCACCATCGTCGTCTTCCTGGAGACGATCGCGCTGTTCGGCACGCCCGCCATCATCGGCATCCCGGCCCGGATCAACGTCGTCACCACGCAGCTGTGGCAGTTCTTCGAGTATCCCGTCCGGGTCGAAGTGGCGTCGGCCTACGCCATGCCACTGCTGCTGATCACCGTCGTGATGATCCTGGCCCAGCGCCTGCTGCTCAACCGCAAGGGGTTCGTCTCGCAGAGCGGCAAGGGCGGCGAACGCCGGCCGACCCGGCTCGGCCCCTGGCGCTGGCCGGTGTTCGGCTGGTGCGCCTGCGTCGGCATTTTCTCCGTCGCCATGCCGATGATCGTGCTGATCCAGGCCTCCTTCGCCAAGGGCTGGGGCCGCGGCTTCAGCTGGGACAACCTGACCCTGCGCAACTACGAATACCTGCTGTTCCGCCACGAGATGGCGATTCAGTCGATCTGGAACACGCTGATCTTCTCCAGCATCGCCGCCACGGCGGCGGTCATCCTGGCGCTGCTCATCGCCTACATCGCCGCACGCCGGCTGGTGCCGTTCGCGGGTGCCTTAGGGTTCCTGGCGATGGCGCCCTTCGTCATCCCCGGCATCGTCATGGCCATCGGCTTCTACGCCGCCTACGCGTCGCCGCCGCTGGCGCTCTACGGCACGGCCGCCATCATCGTCATGGCCTTTGTCGCTCGCTTCCTGCCGATCGCCTATGCCAACTCCACCGCGGCCATTCGCGCCGTCCATCCCGAGATGGAGGAGGCGGCCCGCATCCTGGGCAGCGGGCGCATGCGCACGGTGGCGAAGATCACCGCCCCCCTGATCCGCAAGAGCCTGCTGGGCGGCTGGTTGCTGGTCTTCATCGTCTCGGCCCGCGAGCTGTCGTCGGCGGTGTTCCTGGTCGGGCCGAAGACGCTGACCATGGCCGTGCTCATCTACGACCTGAGCGAGGCCGGCAATTTCGAGGTCGTGGCCGCCATGGGCGGCCTGATGCTGGTCATCACCCTGGTGCTCGTCGGCGTCGGCATGAAGCTGGCCGGGCGCGATTTCATGTTGCGGAGGGATTAGCGATGCCCCGTCTGGTCCTGAACCGCCTCGGCAAGGCCTTCGGCAAGACGACCGTCGTCGACGGCGTCGAGCTGTCGCTCGAAGAGGGCGAGTTCGTCTCCCTGCTGGGTCCGTCGGGCTGCGGCAAGACGACGACCTTGCGCATGATCGCGGGCTTCATCGAGCCGTCCGCCGGCACGATCGAGCTCGATGGCAAGGTCGTGTCCCAGCCCGGATCGACCCTGCCGCCGGAGCGGCGGCGCATGTCGATGATCTTCCAGAGCTATGCCATCTGGCCGAACATGACAGTGGCCGAGAACGTCGCCTTCGGGCTCAAGCTGCGCAAGCTGCCCTCCGACGAAGTGCGCCGGCGGGTCGGCGAGATCCTGGAGGTGGTGCAGATGGGCCACCTGGCCGGGCGCTACCCGGCCGAGCTGTCGGGTGGCCAGCAGCAGCGGGTGGCGTTGGCGCGCGCCATCGTCGTCAAGCCGTCGGTCCTGCTGCTGGACGAGCCGCTGTCCAACCTCGACGCCAACCTGCGCGAGGAGATGCGGTTCGAGATCCGCCGCCTGCATGACGAGTTCCGCATCACCACCGTCTATGTCACCCACGACCAGGCCGAGGCGATGGCGACGTCCGACCGCATCGCCGTCATGCATGCCGGCCGCATCGAGCAGGTCGACGTCCCCCACCTGCTCTACACCCGGCCGCAGACCCGCTTCGTTGCCGGCTTCATCGGCCGCACCAACCTTCTGTCGGCGCGCTGGCAGAATGGCGAGGTCGGCTTCGAGGGAGGGTTCGCGCTGCCGGCCGGCATGCTGGGCCTGGCCCCGCCGGCGGGCGCGGCCGAGGGCACGGTGTCGATCCGCCCCCAGGGCATGCGCCTCCATCGCCAGGCGCCTGCGGCCGGCGTGCCGGTGCTGCCGGCCACCCTGTCGAGCCGGGTCTTCCTGGGCGAGACCTGGGACTATGGCGTGACCCTGCCCGGCACCGACCAGAAGTTGCGGGTGGCGGCACCGCCGTTCGATGTCTTCGATGTCGGCTCGGCGGTGTGGGTGGAGTTCGACCCGCGGCAGATGGCGGTGGTACGCTGATCCGATGATCCAGATCCTCCGCGCCGCCGACCGTACCCCCATCCCCTGGAAGAACGGCGGCGGCCGGGCGGAGGACATCGCGTCTGGCCCCGCCGACGCCACCTGGGACGCCATGGACTGGCGGGTAAGCCGGGCCTGGATCGAAGCGTCCGGCCCCTTCTCGGTCTTCGGCCCGATCGACCGCACCTTCATGGTGGCCGACGGCGACGGGGTGGAACTGTCGCCAGCCGGCATGCCGGCCGCCCGGCTCGACATGACCTCGGCCCCGTTCTCGTTTCCGGGCGACGTCGCCACCGGTTGCCGGCTGCTGGGCGGCCCTGTGATCGCCTTCAACCTGATGACCGCGCGCGGCCGCTGGCGCCATCGCCTCGCCCGTCGCGCCTGTTCGGGTCCGACCGAACTGGCCGGCGCGGCGACGCTCAGCTTCGCGGTGCTGCTGCAGGGTGCTGCCCGCATGGGCGCCGAGGCGCTGGCATTGCAGGATGCCGTCCGGCTGCCGCGCGGCGAACACGTCACCCTGGATGCATCCGGCGCCACCATCGCCTGGGTGGAACTGTGGGACGCGCCCGTCTTGTGATGCTCCGTCTGCCGGGGTTTCTGCTCGCCGTCCTGCTGCTGGCCACCTTGCTGCTGGCCGTCTCGCTCGCGTCGGCCGCCTCGGCGCAGGCCTTGCGGGTGGACCGGGTCGCCGTCGCCTCGTCCTCCCTCAAGCCTGGAGAGGCGCCGGTTCCGGTCGAGCTGGTCGCCTGGTTCTCGCGGCCGCCGGTGGCAGGGGCGGTGCCGGCGGTGCTGCTGATGCATGGCTGCAGCGGCCCCGGCCGCAACCTCCCGCAATGGCGCCAGGTGCTGGATGGCATGGGCCTGGCCGTGCTGTCGCTCGACAGTTTCGCCGGTCGCGGACTGAAGGAGATCTGCAGCGACTTTACCCGCCTGTCGGACCGGGAGCGGCTGGTCGATGCCCTGGCCGGGCTCGACTGGCTGGCATCGCGCCCGGATATCCTGGGCGGGCGCATCGCGCTGATCGGCTTCTCTCATGGCGGCGGCATCGCGCTCGACGCGGCGGCCCTGCCACCGCGGGACGCTGCCCCGCGCGGCTTCCGGGCGGCGATCGCCTTCTATCCTGCCTGCCGGCTGCCCCGCCGGCAGCAGGCGGAATACCGCGTGCCGCTCAGCATCCTGATCGGCGACGCCGACGACTGGACACCCGCAGCCGCGTGTCGCGATCTCGTGGCCCGCAGCCGCGGCCTGCCGATCGAACTCGAGGTCTATCCCGAAGCCCGGCACGCCTTCGATGTGGCCGGTCTGGCCGAGACGCTGCGCCCGGACGTCCAGAACCGCAACAGCCCGACCGGCCGGGGCTCCGTCGTCGGCGAGAACCCGGCGGCGCGGGCGGCCGCCATCGACGCGGTACGTGGGTTCCTGAAACGCCACCTTTGAGGTGGCTCGGGTCAGGCGAGCGTGGCTCCGGCGGCCATGCGCGGCACCGATCGGCGCTCCACATCGATGCGCGCGACCAGGTGCAGCATGCGCTCGGCGCTGCCCAGCAGGGCCAGGAGCGCGCCGCGTTCGCCGGCGGTCAGCGACGGTGCCAGGTGCAACGTGCGCCGGCGCAGCAACGACAGGTCGGCCAGCAGGGTCGGGACGGCCAGCGCCGTTGCCAGGTCCGGGTCGGGGTCGAGCGTATCGAGTGCGATCGCCATCTCGTGCAGGATGGAGTCCACCAGTTCGCGGCCGCCGTCGGAGAAGGTCTCGCCCGTTACCCGGTGGGCCGTCTGGTAGAGCGCGTCGCCGACGCTGGCGGCCAGGTCGGCTTCGGTGATCAGGCTGCCGACCAGTTCGGCGGCAGGCTCCGACATGCCGGGCCGGAACAGGTCGGCCGTGAAGCGGCGGATGTCGCGGCCCAGCACGTCGACGGCGAAGCGGTGCTCGCCGGCATCGTCGGGCGCACCCGCGCGCCCTTGGGCCGCGTGCAGGAACAGGCCCGCTCCCCACAGCAGACGGGCGATCTCCCGCCGGACCGCGGGGACGCCAAGGGCGAGGTCGCCCGTCATCGCCGCGGTGATGAAACGCGGCCGGGAATAGTCCTCGATGTCGTCGGCCTGCGTATGGCCGACGCGTGCCAGCACGCGCTCGAAGGTGCCGACGAAGGGGAAGAGCAGGGCCGTGTTGAAGATGTTGAAGGCGATCGAGTAGACGCCGACCGCGACCGGTGCCAGCGGATAGGCGGCGCCCCCGTTCGTCATCGTCGGTATTCCCGGGTCGCCCACCAGCAAGATCACCACCTGGCAGGCGAGCGGGAACAGCGGCAGCATCACCGCCACGCCGATGAGGTTGAAGGCGATGTGGGCGTAGGCCGTGCGCTTGGCATTGCGCGACAGGTTGAGCGAGGCGATGAAGGACGTGATCGTCGTGCCGAGGTCGGCGCCGAGCGAGAAGGCGAGCGCCGTCTGCCAGTCGAGGATGCCCGACCCGGCCAGCCCCATGACGATGCCGATGGTGGCCGAGGACGAGTGGATGAGTGCGGTGATGACGGCGGCCACGATCACGCTGTAGAGGAGGCCGGCAAAGCCGTCGGCGCGCAGGCCGGTGATGACGGCCATGACGTCGGGCATGTCCCGCAGCGGCCGCAGGCCGCCGGTCATCAGGCCCAGCCCATAGAAGATGAGGCAGAATCCGAGCAGCGCCAGGCACAGGTTGCGCGTGGCCTCGCGCCGCGAGAATACCATGGCGATGGCGAATATGCCGGCGAGGAAGAGGCCCCACAGGCCAAGCGGCAGCGCCACCAGGGCATTGGTCAGGGTGGTGCCGATGTTGGCGCCCATGATGACGCTGATCGCCGGCCGCAGGCCCAGCACGCCGGCATTGACGAGGCCCACGACCATCACCGTCATGGCCGTGCTCGACTGGATGACGGCGGTGATCAGGGTGCCGGCGAGCAGCCCCTTGATGGGCGTGCCGGCCAAGCGGGCCAGCATGGCGCGCATGCGGTTGACGGCCATCGCCTGGATGCCGTCGGCCATGAACTCCAGGCCGAGCAGGAAGAGGCCGAGGCCGCCCACGACGGGGGCTAGTACCTGCGCGAAGAGATCCACCTGCACCCGCCGGCACCGAGGGCCGGCGGCTCAGCTACCCTCGCCGTGCTTCCACAGGACTTCGCGCTTGCCGACATGGTTGGCCGAGCTGATCACGCCCGCCCCCTCCATGCGCTCGACCAGGCGGGCGGCGCGGTTGTAGCCGATCTGCAGGTGGCGCTGGATGAAGCTGGTGGACGCCTTGCGCTCGCGGATGACGATCTGCACGGCCTGCTCGTAGAGCCCATCGGCATCGCCGTCGTCCCCGTCGCCCGACCCGCCCTCGCCGCCCGTGGCCATGTCGTCCTCGGTCACCTCGTCGAGATAGGCGGGCTCGCCCTGGGCCTTCAGGAACTTCACCACCTCCTCGACCTCGTCGTCGCGCACGAAGGGGCCGTGGACGCGGGTGATGCGGCCGCCGCCGGCCATGTACAGCATGTCACCCCGGCCCAGTAGCTGCTCGGCCCCGGCCTCGCCCAGGATCGTGCGGCTGTCGATCTTGGAGGTGACCTGGAAGCTGATGCGGGTCGGGAAGTTCGCCTTGATGGTGCCGGTGATGACGTCGACCGACGGGCGCTGGGTTGCCATGATGATGTGGATGCCGGCCGCGCGCGCCATCTGGGCCAGGCGCTGGATCGCGGCCTCAATGTCCTTGCCCGCCACCAGCATCAGGTCGGCCATCTCGTCGACGACGACGACGATGAAGGGCAGCGGCTTCAGGTCGAAGGGCTGGTCCTCGAACACGGGCTCGCCGGTCTCGGCGTTGAAGCCGGTCTGCACGCGGCGCTTGCCGTCCTCGCCGCGCTTGGCCATCTCGGCCAGTCGGGAATTGAAGCCCTCGACGTTGCGCACGCCGAGCTGGGACATGGCACGGTAGCGGTTCTCCATCTCTCGCACGGTCCATTTCAGCGCGACGATGGCCTTGCGCGGGTCCGTCACGACCGGCGCCAGCAGATGCGGGATGCCGTCATAGACGGACAGTTCCAGCATCTTGGGGTCGATCATGATGAACTTGCAGCGGTCGGGCGGCAGCCGATAGAGGAGCGACAGAATCATCGCGTTCATGCCGACCGACTTGCCCGAGCCGGTGGTGCCGGCGATCAGCAGATGGGGCATGCGGGCGAGGTCGGCGATCACCGGCGCGCCGCCGATGTCCTTGCCGATCGCCAGCATGAGCTGGGCCGAGGTCTTCTCGTAGGCGTCGGCCGACAGGAGCTCGCGCATCCACACCGTCTCGGCCTTGCGGTTCGGCAGCTCGATGCCGATGACGTTGCGGCCGGGCACCACGGCGACGCGGACGGAGACGGCGCTCATCGAGCGCGCGATGTCGTCGGCCAGGCCGATGACGCGCGACGACTTGGTGCCGGGGGCGGGCTCCAGCTCGTAGAGGGTGACGACCGGGCCGGGGCGGACCTTCACGATCCGGCCCTTCACGCCGAAATCCTCCAGCACCCCTTCCAGCATCTTGGCGTTGTTGGACAGGGCCGCCTCGTCGACGCCGGCATCGATCACCGGCGGGATCGGCGCCAGCAGGTCGAGCGGCGGCAGGCGGTATTCGCCGTCGACCGACAGGTCGAGGGCCGCCTGCTTGGTGGCGGGCTTCTTGGCGGCGGCGGCGGTCGCCTGCCGCCGCTGGCTGAGGTCGACGGCGACGGTCTGGCGCCGCGGGTCGGGAATGGGCGGCACGATGGCGGGTGCGGCCGGCATCGCGGCGCGCGCCGGCAGCGGCATCGGGCGCAGGTCGTCCTCGGGCTCGTCGTCCGGGCCGTCGCCATCGGGGTCGGCCGGCTGGACGCCGCCGCGGCGGGCGAAGACGGGCTCCACCCGCTCGGCCGGCTCCGGCACGGCGCGGGGCGCGCGACCGGGCTTGCGCGGCTCGGCCGCCGGTGCCACGGCGGCGGGCGGGCGGGCGGCCGCGGGGGCGGCAGTGGCCCGCTTGGGCGGACGTAGCTGGTCCCACAGGCGCAGCAGCAGGTTGCCGAGCCCGACCACGCCGCGGCTGACGAGGCCGCCGGCACTGCCCGCACCGCGGCCGGCCCCGCTCCATTCCGCCCGCGACAGGCCGATCACATAGGCCGCCCCGACCAGGCTGGTGATCGTCACGACGAACAGCAGGATGCCGTAGCCGAACGGCCCCAGCGTGTATTCCAGCCCGCTCATCCGGTGCAGCAGCAGGCCGCCGGTGAAACCGCCCCAGCCGCCCTGCAGCCACCAATTGTCGGGAAACGGCATGATCGACAGGGTGGCGGCCAGGCCCAGCAAGGTCGGGAAGAAGGCGATCAGGCGGAAGGCGATGTGGTTGACGAGGCGGTGGGCCGCCAGCCGCCAGCCCCAGGCGATCAGCACGACGGGGATCAGCAATGCCGCCATGCCGACGCTCTGCCACAGCAGGTCGGCGGCGTAGGCGCCGCTATGGCCCATCAGGTTGCGCACCGGCGCGTCGACCGCCCGGTTGAAGGACGGGTCGCCGCGATCGTAGGTGACGAGCGCCACCAGGAAGGCCAGCCCCAGCGCGAAGAGGAGGACGCCGGCGGTCTCTTCCAGCCGCCGCCGCAGGAACCGAGAGACGGTCTCGGTGCCGCCGGTGGCGCGCTCCATGAAGGCGCGCGCCATCGTCTCCTTGCCCATGTTTCCCCGCGCCATCGGTCGGTCGCTCGTCTTCCCGGGTGCCGTCTAGCCCAGGGCGCGGACGAGGCGGCCGAGACCGGCCTCTACCTTGTCCGCGTCATGGACCAGCGCCACGCGAATGTAGGGTTGGCCGATGTTGCTGCCGTCGGCATTCGGCCGGGCGATGTAGCCGCCCGGTACGACCTTGATTCCGGCCTGGGTCCACAGCCGGTGCGTCGCCTTCTCGCCGTCGCCCACGTCGAGCCACAGGAAGAAGCCGCCCGGCGGCCGGTAGAAGGCGAAGCGATCACCGATCACCCGCTCGGCGATGTCGATCTTCTGGCGATAGAGCGCGCGGTTCTCGGCGACGTGCGTCTCCTCGTCCCACAGCGCGGTCGCCGCCGCCAGCAGCGGCATCGGCACCGTGGAGCCGCCATAGCTGCGCAGGCGGGTGAACATCCGCAGCAGATCCGGGCAGCCGGCGACGAAGCCGCAGCGGATGCCGGGCGCGCTCGACCGCTTGGACAGCGAGTGCATGACCAGCACATGGTCGGTCGAGCCGCCCATCGCGGCCGCGGCCTCCAGCGCGCCGGGCGGCGGCACGGTGTCGTAGATCTCGGCGTAGCACTCGTCGGCCAGCAGCACGAAGTCGTATCGCCGGGCGAGCGCGATCAGGCGCTTCAGATAGTCGAGATCGGCCAGCGCCCCCTGCGGGTTGGCGGGCGAGCAGAGATAGAAGAGCGCGCAGCGCTCCAGCGTCTCCTCGGGGATGGCGTCGAGGTCGGGCAGGAAGCCCGTCTCCTTCGTCGCCGGCAGGAACACGGCCTCCGCGCCCGACATGACGGCTGCGGCGTTGTAGACGTGATAGTAGGGGTTGGGCAGCAGCACCGTCGGGCGCTTGCCCTTCTTCTCCTGTGGCACGGCCACCTGCGCCAGCAGGTAGAGGCCCTCCTTGGTGCCGACGAGCGGCAACACCTGGCGCTCGGGGTCGATCATGCCCTCGGGCAGACCGTAGCGGCGGTTCAGCCAGTTGGTCGCGGCGCGGCGGAACTCGGGGCTGCCCTCGTTACCGGGATACTTGCCCCACAGATGGGCATTGGCGGCCACCGTCTCGGCCAGCAGCGCCGGCGGCGGGTGCTGCGGCTCGCCCGCCGACATCAGGAGGGGCGTCTCGTTGGCCAGCGGCTGGGTGCCGGCCAGCAGGGTGGCAAGGCGATAGAAGGGGTTGTCCCCCAGCGCTTCTAGGCGTTCGTTCAGCATGCGTAGATGATTCCCCCCGGGAAGCCGGGGATCGTACAAGCCGACCTGCGCCAAAACAACCACCTGGCCCCGGAGCCTCACAAACTGGATGCGGCCAGGGCGGCGGCACCAGCAAGGCCTGCCCAAGACGGCGTTGCACTTTCTCGTCATGAAACGCATAGTTGGGCCGATCGAACCCTGACAAGCCGGAGACGCAAGCATGCGCCGTGCCGCCCTTGCCCTGACATTGCTCGCCGCCCCGATGATGATGGCCGGATCGGCGGTGGCCCAGTCGCCTGACACTCTGCGGGTCTCGATCAATGCCGACATCCGCACCAACGACCCCGGCGTCAACCGCGACGGCAATACCGACGCGGTGATGATGCATGTCCTGGAGGGTCTGGTCGGGCTGACGGAAACCGGCGACGTGGCGCCGCTGCTGGCGGCCAAGGTCGATGTGTCTCCCGATGGCAAGGCCTACACCTTCACGCTGCGCGACGGGCTCGTCTTCCATAACGGTCAGCCGGTGACGTCGGCCGATGTCGCCTGGAGCTGGAAGCGCTACCTCGACCCGGCGACCAAGTGGCGCTGCCTGTCGGAGTTCGACGGCAAGGGCCTGACCCGGATCGAGGCGGTCGAGACGCCGGACGCGAAGACGGTCGTCTTCCGCCTCGACAAGCCGACCGCCCTCTTCCTGTCGGTCATGGCCCGCCCCGACTGCGGCGGCTCGGCCATCCTGCACAAGGACTCGGTCGATGCCGACGGCAAATGGAAGGGTCCGATCGCGACGGGCCCCTTCAAGTTCGGCGAGTGGAAGCGCAGCCAATATATCGAGCTGGAGCGGTTCGCCGCCTACCAGTCGCTGCCGGGCCCCCGCAACGGCTATGTCGGCGGCAAGAAGGTCGAGGTGGAGCGGGTCCGCTTCCTGGTCATCCCCGACCCCTCGGCGATCAAGGCGGCGCTGATGGCGGGCTCGATCGACGTGTCGACCGATGTCACGGCCGAGGACGTGGCTGAGCTGAAGCGCCGCGGCGACATCACCGTCGAGACCGCCCCCACCATGTCGGTCAGCGCCTTCCTGCTGCAGACCCGCGACCCGGTGCTGCAGGACGTGCGCGTGCGGCGCGCCATCGCACACGCCATCGACACGGCCGAGATCGCGACCGGCATCACCCAGGGCACGGCCAAGCCCAACGCCTCGATCGTGCCGACGCCCAGCTCCTACTACAGCCCGGCCCAGGCCCAGCGCGCGCCACACGACCCGGCGCTCGCGAAGAAGCTGTTGGCCGAGGCCGGCTATCGCGGCCAGCCGATCAAGATCCTGGCCAACAAGCGCTATGGCGCGATGTACGATGCCGCGGTCCTGGCCCAGGCGATGATGCAGCAGGTGGGCATCGCGGCCGAGCTCGAGGTGCTGGAGTGGGCGACCCAGCTCGACCGCTACCTCAAGGGCGACTACCAGATGATGTCGTTCTCCTATTCCGCCCGGCTCGATGCGGCCCTGAACTACGAGATGATGACGGGTCCGAAGGACAAGCAGCCGCGCAAGATCTGGGACAATCCCGCAGCCCAGAAACTGCTGGACGAGGCGATGGTGGTGGCCGACCGCGGCCGACGGCAGGCGATCTTCGACCAGTTGCACGCCATGTTCCTGGCCGATACCCCGATGCTGGTTCTTTACAACGGCGTCGACATCTCGGCCTCGTCCAAGCGGGCAAGCGGCTATAAGGGCTGGGCTGCCGGACAGCCGCGCCTCTGGGGCGTATCGCTGCAGTAGCCGCCCCAACAGGTTCCACCCGCTCCGGAAGGCAGGCCCGCCGTGCTGCGCTATATCCTCCACCGCCTGCTGATGACGGTGCCGACGGCACTGCTGGTCGCGCTGGCGGTCTTCGTCATGCTGCGGCTGGTGCCGGGCGACCCGGCCCAGCTCATGCTGGGCGACACTGCCACCGAGGAAACGCTGGCCGAGCTTCGCCGTCAGCTCGGCCTCGACCACTCGATCCCGATGCAGTTCATGTACTGGCTGGGCAACGTCCTGGTCGGCGACCTCGGGCGCTCGATCACCAACGACCTGCCGGTCCTGCCGCTGATCCTCGACCGCTTCCGGGTCAGCGCCAGCATCGTGCTGGCGGCCGTCGTGCTGGCGACGCTGGTGGCCGTGCCGGCCGGCATGATCGCGGCCTGGAAGCAGAACAGCCTGGGCGACCTGATGATCGTCGCCGGCGCCACCATGCTGCTGTCGATTCCCAGCTTCTGGCTGGGCCTGCTGATGCTGCTGCTGTTCGGGGTGAAGCTCGGCTGGCTGCCGGTCGTGGGCTACGTCTCGTTCGGCGAGAATTTCGGCCGGGCCCTGGCCTACGTCATCCTGCCGATCGCCACGCTGACGCTGATCGAGATCGGCGTCATCACCCGCATGGCCCGCGCCGCCACGATCGAGGTGCTGCGGCTGGAGTACATCACCCACGCCCGGGCCAAGGGCGTGCCGGAGGGCCGGGTGCTGTGGCGCCATGCCCTGCCCAACGCCTTCGCCCCGACCTGGACGCTGATCGGCCTTATCCTCGGCAACCTGCTGGGCGGCATCGCCGTGATCGAGACGGTCTTCACCTTGCCCGGCCTCGGCCGGCTCCTCGTCGACGGCATCTTCGCGCGCGACTATCCGGTCGTGCAGGGCTGCCTGCTCTTCATTGCCATCATGTATGTCCTGGTGAATCTCCTGGTCGACCTGCTCTATCCCGTCTTCGATCCCCGGGTGGCGGCGGAATGAGGCGGCGGATGCGCGTGCGCGCCAATGCGGTCATCGGCGGAACGCTGATCGGCCTCCTCGCAGTGGTCAGCCTCCTCGCCAACTTCTGGACCCCGTACGAGCCGCTGCGGATCAATCTCCGCGCCCGGCTACGGCCGCCGTCCGACCTCTACTGGCTCGGCACCGACGAGTTCGGCCGCGACGTCATCAGCCGCCTGATGGCGGGTGCTGCCACCAGCGCGCTGGTGGCGCTGCTGACGGTGGTGGCGGCCGTGGTGCTGGGCATCGTCATCGGCGTGCTGGCCGGCTTCGTGCGCGGCTGGCTCGACCGCATCCTGATGGCGGTGAACGACACGCTGCTGGCCTTCCCCGGTATCCTGCTGGCGCTGGGGCTGATGGCGATCATCGGCCCCAACAAGTGGGGCATCATCCTGGCGCTGGGCCTGGCCTATGCGCCGTCCGTCGTGCGCGTCGTGCGCGCCACCGTGCTGTCGGTACGCGAGCGCGAGTATATCGAGGCCTCCCGCGTCATCGGCAATTCCGAGGTCTACACGATGGCCCGGCACGTGCTGCCCAACTGCGTAGCGCCGATCGTGGTGCTGGCGACCAGCATGTTCGGCTGGGTGGTGCTGGCCGAAAGCGCGCTCAGCTTCCTCGGCCTCGGCGTGCCGCCGCCGGCACCCACCTGGGGCAACATGCTGTCGGCCGCCCGGCCCTATCTCGACCAGGCGCCGTGGCTGTCGATCGCCCCCGGCCTCTGCATCGCGCTCACCCTTCTTGGCATCAACCTTCTGGGCGACGCGCTGCGCGACCGCCTGGACCCGCGCATGGGGACGGCATGAGCGCAACCCGGGCGGATGCCGCCCCACTTCTGCCCGCTCCCCTTCTGTCGGTCACCGACCTCACTGTCTCGGCCGGCGATCGGCCGGTGGTCGACCGGGTGTCCTTTTCGGTCCAGCCGGGCGAGATCATGGCGCTGGTCGGCGAATCCGGCAGCGGCAAGACGATGGCCGCCCGCTCGGTGCTGGACCTGCTGCCGCCCGGCGTGCGGCGCACCGGCGGGCGTATCGTCTTCGACGGCCGCGACCTGACGGCCCTGCCGCCGGCGGCCATGCGCGGCCTGCGCGGACCCGGCATCGGCATGGTCTTCCAGGAGCCGATGGTGTCGCTGAACCCGGCGCTCACCATCGGCTCGCAGCTCTCCGAAGGGCTGGAGCTGCATCGCAAGCTGTCGAAGGACGAGGTCCGCCGCCTCTGCCGCCAGATGCTGGAGCGGGTGCAGATCAGCGATCCCGACCGCTGCCTCGGCGCCTTCCCGCACGAGTTCTCGGGCGGCATGCGCCAGCGCATCATGCTGGCGGCCGTCATGCTGCTGCAGCCCAAGCTGCTGCTGGCCGACGAGCCGACTACCGCTCTCGACACGCTGACCCAGCGCGAGGTGCTGGACCTGATGGTCGAGCTGACGCGCGACAACGGCACCGCCGTCATCCTCATCACCCACAATCTGGGCCTGGTCGGGCGCTATGCCGCCAACGCCGTGGTGATGGAGCGGGGCCGGGTCGTCGAGGCCGGCACTTCGCGCGACATCCTGCTCCGCCCGCAGCAGCCCTATACCCAGACGCTGGTGGGCGCGCTGCCGCGCCGCGGCCCCGCCCGCCCTGTGCCGGCCGAAGCCAAGCCGATCGTCTCGGTCCGCGACCTCGAGGTGCTGTTCCCCGGCCGCAAGCGGCTCTTTTCCACCGGCCGCCCGGTGCATGCGGTGAAGGGTGTCAGCCTCGACATCCGCCCGGGCGAGGTGCTGGCCGTCGTCGGCGGCTCGGGCTCGGGCAAGACGACGCTGGGCCGCGCCATCCTGGGGTTGATCCCGGCCAAGGCGGGGCGCATCCATTTCGCCGGCACCGACATCGCCGCCAGCGATGCCGCCGCCATGCGCCGCTTCCGCCTGGCCTGCCAGCTCGTCTTCCAGGACCCCTATTCCTCGCTCGACCCCCGCATGCGCGTCGGCCCGATCGTGGCCGAGCCGCTGCGCCATGCCGAGGGCATGGACGGCCGGGCCAAGGCCGCCCGCGTGGCCGAGGTGCTGGAGGAGGTGGGCCTGGCCGGCTTCGCCGATCGCCACCCGCACGCGCTCTCGGGCGGGCAGCGCCAGCGCGTCGCGATCGCCCGCGCCCTGGTCCGCCGCCCGGCCTTCGTCGTCGCCGATGAGCCGGTGTCGGCGCTCGACATGACCATCCAGCAGCAGGTGCTGTCGCTGCTCCAGCGCCTTCAGGCCCAGCACGGCTTCGCCTGCCTGTTCATCTCCCACGACCTGGCGGCCGTAGCCCAGATCGCCGACCGCGTGGCCGTGATGGAACATGGGCTGGTGGTGGAGACCGGCACCCGCGACGAGATCTTCGACCACCCGAAGCACCCCTACACCAAGGCCCTGCTCGAGGCCTCGCCCCGGATCGACGACCTGGCGGCATGAAGCGCCCGCCCGCCGCCCCACCCGCCCCGATCCGGCCCACCGGCCGCCGGAGGGGCGGCTGGAGGCGGCGATCGGGCGGGCGGTCCGGGCCTTCCGCCTGCGCCACGACCTGACGGTGGCGGCGTTGGCCGCCCGCGCCGGCCTGTCGGTCGGCATGCTGTCGAAGATCGAGAACGGCCGCACTTCGCCATCGCTGGCCACCATCCAGCGCCTGGCCGATGCGCTGGGCGTACCGGTCAGCGCGTTCCTGCGCTCCTACGACGAGCAGCGCGACGCGGTCTATGTCCCGGCCGGCCAGGGCCTGGCGATCGAGCGCCGCGGCACCCGCGCCGGCCACCAGTACCAGCTTCTCGGCCACGGCATCGGCAAGCGCGTTGCGGTCGAGCCCTACCTCATCACCCTGACCGAGAAGTCCGAGGTCTTCCCGGTCTTCCAGCATGCCGGGCAGGAATTCATCCACATGCTGGCGGGCGAGGTCGTCTATCGCCACGGCGTCAAGGCCTGGCTGCTGCGACCCGGCGACTCCCTGCTGTTCGACGCCGACGCCCCGCACGGGCCGGAGGAACTGCGCCGCCTGCCGATCCGCTTCCTGTCGATCCTGGTGTCGGAGCGGGAGGAGCGCTAGCGCCGGCCGGACTGCATGCGACGGGGCAATAAGCGCGGATTGCGCATTTCAGTCGGCGCGGGCACGGACTCGTCGCCAGCGTGCGACCAGAAGTTCGCCGTCGGCAGATCGAACCGTCGACCCGGCGCAGTCGAATATCTGCCAGTCGCTGCCATCATCGCTCGGCGTTCCTGCTGCCCCATCTGCCTGGTCCCGAATGTGCGCTCGGCGCGTCGTGTTCAATCGACGATCGGGCGGCCAAGCCGTGATGAGATGTAGTTCGGTCGCGAGAACATAGATGCGCTCTCCGTGGCGATTGAGCCTGACGGAATAGATGACTTGGTCGCCTCGTCGTCGCTCAACTACCAGCGCCTTGCCTGTTCGTATCGCGCGAATGATGCCACCGAACTCACCTGCGCCCAGGACGATGCCGTACCGCTGAAGCAACTGGCGGTGAAAATGCCAGTGCTTCTGAGGGATGGATGCACCATCCCAGCGGGTGTCGAGCACGTCCGATGGATTAGGGCCGGGACCACACTCATCCTTCTTGCTCGATAGTGGAGACGGCACCGTATCGATAGCCACGCGGCAACCCTTCAATCCGTAGGCACACAATCTGTTCGGCTTAAAAGTGTCGACAAAGAGGTCATATCGTCAACCTATACTGGTCTCCGTGCAGAGCTCGCCGGGGGGCGGGTGGTCCCATTCCTGCCGTCAAGCCATTGACCGGTCCGACGAGCAAGCGGTTCGCGGCTGCCCAGTCGTGTTTCCTATGATGAAAAACTGTTGCTTTCTATTGCGCCGGTTCGCCGGCTGTTTCTAGACTCGCGCCCATGTGTGGAATCGTCGGACTGTTCCTGAAGAACGCGGCGCTGCGGCCCGACCTGGGTCGGCTGCTGGCGCGCATGTTGGTCGAGATGGGCGATCGCGGGCCGGACAGCGCGGGGTTCGCGGTGTATCGGCGGCCGGCGCCGGAAGGGTCGGTGAAGATGACCCTGTTCCATCCCGACCCGGCCCATGACTGGGCGGGCTTGGCGGCCGGCTTCGCGCTGGCGCTCGAATGCAGCGCCTCGGCCGAGCGGCGCGGCAGCCATGCGGTGCTGACGGCCTCGGTCGAGGAGGCGCCGGCGCGGGCCTGGATCGCCGCCCGCCATGCGGAAGTGCGGGTGATGGGCTTCGGCCGCCGCATCGAGGTCTTCAAGGACATGGGCGGACCGGAGGAGGTCGCCCGGCGCTTCGATCTGGCCGGCATGGACGGGACCCACGCGTTGGGCCACACCCGCATGGCGACCGAGAGCGCCGTCACGACCGAGCATTCCCACCCCTTCGCCGTCGGGTCGGAACTGTGCCTGGTCCATAACGGCTCGCTGTCGAACCACAACCGGCTGCGCCGCAACCTCGCCCGCGCCGGCATCCGCTTCGACACCGACAACGACAGCGAGGTTGCCGCCGGCTACTTCGCCCACCGCCTGCAGCAGGGGGATTCCCTGGCCGACGCGATGCGGGCGGGCCTGGACGACCTCGACGGCTTCTACACCTTCGCCGTCGGCACCCGCGACGGCTTCGCCGTGCTGCGCGACCCCGTCGCCTGCAAGCCGGCGATCCTGGCGGAGACCGACGACTGGGTCGCCATGGGCTCGGAATGGAAGGCGATCGCGCCCCTGCCGGGTGCGGCGGGCGCGCGCGTCTGGGAGCCGGAGCCCGCCACCGTCTATGCCTGGGGTGCCGCGTGATCACCGTCGACCTGGAGGCGGCCACCGTCCGCGAACTAAACCAGCGCCTGCACGACCTGCCCCCCGACACCAACGAGACGGCCTGGACCATCGTCAATCCCGGCGGCCGCCATGCCCTGCTGGCGGGCCTGACCCAGCCGGTCTCGATCACCGTCGAGGGGCATGTCGGTTACTACTGCGCCGGGATGAACGAGGCGGCCGACATCGTCATCGACGGCCATGCCGGCGTCGGCGTGGCCGAGAACATCATGTCGGGCACCGTGCGCGTGCGCGGCAACGCCTCGCAGGCAGCCGGTGCGTCGGGCCATGGCGGGCTGCTGGTGGTCGAGGGCGATGCCAGTGCCCGCTGCGGCATCTCGATGAAGGGCGTCGACATCGTCGTCGGCGGCTCGGTCGGCCATATGAGTGCGTTCATGGCCCAGGCCGGGCGCCTCGTCGTCTGCGGCGATGCCGGCGGCGACCTGGGCGATTCGCTCTACGAGGCCGTCATCTACGTCCAGGGCCAGGTCGCCAGCCTGGGTGCGGACTGCGAGGAGCAGCCGATGGAGGACGCCGACCGGGCGGCGGTGGCCGACCTCCTGGCGCGGGCCGGCATCGCGGGCGACCCTGCCCGCTTCCGCCGCTACGGGTCGGCCCGCCGCCTCTATCATTTCCACGTCGATCACGCCGACGCCTACTGAGGCCACAGACAATGGACGGCCGTCCCCCCCTGCGCTACTCCGCCGCCTTCCCGCCGGAGACGATCCACGAGATCCAGCGCGCCGCCGCCGAGGGCATCTACGAGATCCGCGGCTTCGGCGCCAAGCGCCGGCTGCCGAGTTTCGACGACCTGGTGCTGCTGGGTGCCTCCATCTCGCGCTACCCGCTCGAGGGCTACCGCGAGAAATGCGCGACCGATGTCGTCATCGGCGCCCGTTTCGCCAAGAAGCCGATCCACCTGAAGATCCCGGTCACCATCGCCGGCATGAGCTTCGGCGCGCTCTCGGCCACCGCCAAGACGGCACTCGGCCGGGCGGCGACCGCGATGGGCACGACGACGACGACCGGCGATGGCGGCATGACCGACGAGGAGCGCGAGGCATCGAGCCTGCTCGTCTATCAGGTGCTGCCGTCGCGCTATGGGCTGAACCCGCGCGACCTGCGTCGGTGCGACGCGATCGAGGTGGTGGTGGGCCAGGGCGCGAAGCCCGGCGGCGGCGGCATGCTGCTGGGGCAGAAGATCACCGAGCGCATCGCCGGCATGCGCGTGCTGCCGGCCGGCATCGACCAGCGCAGCGCCTGCCGCCACCCGGACTGGACCGGCCCCGACGACCTCGCCATCAAGATCCAGGAACTGCGCGAGATCACCGACTGGCAGAAGCCGATCTATGTGAAGGTGGCGGCCGCCCGGCCGCGCTACGACGTGCAGCTTTCCGTGAAGTCGGGCGCGGACGCCATCGTGCTGGACGGCATGCAGGGCGGCACCGGCGCCACCCAGGACGTCTTCATCGAGAATGTCGGCATCCCGACGCTGCCCGCCCTGCGCGAGGCGGTCGAGGCGCTCCAGGAACTGGACATGCACCGCAAGGTGCCGCTCATCGTCTCGGGCGGCATCCGCTCGGGCGCGGACGTGGCCAAGGCGCTGGCGATGGGGGCGGATGCCGTCTCGATCGGCACGGCGGCGCTCATCGCGCTCGACTGCAACCGACCGATCCATGTCGGCGACTATGCGGCACTGGGCACCGCGCCCGGCGCCTGCCACCATTGCCAGACGGGCCGCTGCCCGGTCGGCATCGCCACCCAGGACCCGGCGCTGGAGGCGCGCCTCGACGTCGATGCCGCCGCCCGGCGCGTGCGCAATTTCCTGTCGACCATGGTGCTGGAAGCGCAGACCCTGGCCCGGGCGTGCGGCAAGTCGCACCTGCACAATCTGGAGCCGGAGGACCTGGCGGCGCTGACGGTGGAGGCTGCCGCCATGGCCGGCGTGCCGCTGGCCGGCACGAGCTGGATTCCCGGCCGCTAGCTGGCACGGCCGTCGCATCCAGGGGCAGCATCCAAGGGGGAACGAGGGCGATGGCCAAGGCACCGAAGGCAGAGAAGACGAGCGACCTGGCGGCGATCGCGCGCGAACGTGGCATTGCCTATTTCCTCATCGCCTATGTCGATCTCTTCGGCGCCACGCGGGCCAAGCTGGTGCCGGCCTCGGCGATCGGCGGCATGCAGAAGGCAGGGGCCGGCTTTGCCGGCTTTGCCACCCACCTCGACCTGTCGCCGGCCGATGCCGACATGTTCGCCGTGCCTGATCCGGCCAGCCTGATGGTGCTGCCCTGGAAGAAGGAGGTGGCCTGGCTGGCGGCCGACCTGTGGATGGGCGGCGCCCCGGTGCCCCAGGCCCCCCGGGTGCTTCTGAAGCGCTTGATCGCCGAGGCCGCGGCCAAGGGCTGGCGCATGCGCACGGGCGTGGAGTGCGAGTTCTTCCTGCTGTCGCCGGATGGCTCGGCCATCGGCGACACCGGCGACCAAGCCGACAAGCCCTGCTACGACCAGCAGGCCCTGATGCGTCGCTTCGACATCATCCGCACCATCTGCGACGGCATGGCCGAGCTGGGCTGGGGGCCGTACCAGAACGACCACGAGGACGCCAACGGCCAGTTCGAGATGAACTGGGAGTATGACGACGCGCTGGTGACGGCCGACCGGCACGTCTTCTTCAAGTTCATGGCGCGCTCGATCGCCGAGGCGCATGGCCAGCGTGCCACCTTCATGCCCAAGCCCTTCCCGCACCTGACCGGGTCGGGCTGCCATGCCCATGTCTCGCTGTGGGACAAGGCGGGCGCCCGGAACCTGTTCGAGGATGCCGGGGGCGAGCTCGGCCTGTCGCCGCTGGCCTACCAGTTCATGGCGGGCGTCCTGCACCATGCGGGCGACCTGTGCGCGCTCTTCGCGCCGACCGTGAACAGCTACAAGCGGCTGAACGCCCCCAACACGCGCTCGGGCGCCACCTGGTCGCCCAACACCATCACCTACGGCGGCAACAACCGCACCCACATGGTCCGCATCCCGGAGGCCGGGCGGTTCGAGCTGCGGTTGATGGATGCGGCCGTGAACCCGTATCTGGGGCAGGCGGCGATCCTGGCCGCGGGGCTGGAGGGCATCGCCGCCGGCCGCGACCCGGGCCGCCGGCTCGACATCGACATGTATCGCGACAGCCACAAGGCCAAGGGCGTCCGCCGGCTGCCGCTCTATCTGCTGGATGCCATCCGCCTGTTCGAGAAGAGCGCCTTCACGCGGGCGGCCTTCGGCGCCGACGTCGTCGCCAGCTATGCCAAGCTGAAGATGGCGGAATGGGACGATTTCTCGCGCACCATGTCGGAGTGGGAGCGGCGCAACACGCTCGACGCCTGATCCGCCGATCGAGGCGGCGGTCGATCGAAGCGGCGGCGGTGGCGCGCCGATTGCTTCGATCGGTCGCGCGGAATGCCGATGACAGTTGCCGCCGGGCGTGATTGACTCCGCCACGGGTTGCGCCTGGGCGCATTCGGAGGTGCGAGCGATGGCAATAGCGGCACGGCAGATGATTCCCGGCCCCGTGGCCTGGTACGGCAAGGATCTCCAGGCATCGAACGCCTGGGTGCGCAAGCTGTCCGACGGGCAGATCGCCACCATTGAGGCGGCACTCGCCGCCGTCGACCGCGCCGGCATCCCCACCCTGTCGATCCGACGCGAGGATTTTCCGCTGCCGGGCTTCGAGCCCTTCATCGCCGACCTGCGGCAGGAGTTGGAATCCGGCCTGGGCGCGGTGCGCATCTCGGGCCTGCCGGTGGCCAGCTATTCGCTGGACGACATGCGGCGGATCTTCTGGGGCTTCGGCACCCACATGGGCACGGCCGTCCACCAGAATTCCCGCGGCGAGTTGATCGGCGAGGTCCGTGACGAATCGGGCGACGCCCAGCCGACCTATGTCGAGCCGGTGGCCGGCCGCGTGAAGTCGAGCCGGGCGCGCGCCCGCTCCAATGGCCCCTTGCGCTTCCACACCGATCGCTGCGACGTGATCGCGCTGCTCTGCGCCCAGAACAGCATCGAGGGCGGCGTCAGCAAGCTGGCCAGCATCGCCACCATCCACAACGAGATGCTGAAGCGCCGGCCGGACCTGCTGGAGGAGCTGTTCCAGGACTTCTACCGCTCGCGGCCCGAGGACGAGGACGGGCTGCACACGCAGCCCTGGTTCAAGCTGCCGGTGTTCGGCATGATCGACGGCTGGCTGACCAGCCAGTATTCGCGCACCTATGTCGAGCAGGCGCAGGAGTTCCCCGACGTGCCGCGGGTGACGCCGGCCCAGGTCGCCGCCATGGACCTGCTGGCCGAGCTGGCCGAGGAGAACTGCCTCTACGCGCCCTTCGTCGAGGGCGACATGCAGTTCCTCAACAACCATGTCGTCTATCACGGCCGCACCGCCTACGAGGACGACCGCACCACCGGCCGTGCCCGCCGCCTGATGCGGCTGTGGCTGTCGATGCCGGGCAACCGCCCCCTGCCCCCCGGGTTCGAGGTGTTGTGGGGCTCGACCGCGCCCAATTCCCTGCGTGGCGGCGTCGCCGTCCAGCGCGTTTCCGCCGCCGCCTGAACCTTCGCGAAAGTATCCCTCCCATGGGTCCGATCAGCCGCTCCACCCTGCTGCGCACCGTCCTGGGGGCGGCCATGTCCACGGCCCTGGCCGGCGGGGCGGCCGCCCAGGGCACCAACAAGACGGTCTATTTCCTGACCTGGGGCGGCACCGTCCAGCAGACGCTGGAGAAGGAAGGCTGGGGCAAGAAGTTCACCGAGGCGACGGGCTACACCGTCCAACTGGTGCCCAAGGCGACCGGGCCGGAGATCATCGCGGCCGCCGTCGCCCAGAAGGACAAGCCGCAGGTCGACGTGGTGCAGAGCGACCTGCTGCCCTTCCTGGCCGGCAACGACCAGGGCATCTTCGTGCCGCTCGACGAGAAGGACATCCCCAACATCGCCAAGCTGGCCCCGGTCGCGCGCATCAACGCCAACGCGATCATGACCTATGGCGACGTCATGTCGATCATCTACAACCACGAGGTTTTCGCCCAGAAGAAGTGGGCCGAGCCCAAGGCCGACTGGGCCGAGCTGATGCGGCCGGAATTCAAGGGCGGCCTCGTGCTGCCGCCGGTCAATACCACCTACGGCCTCTATGTCCTGATCACGCTGGCGCGTGTCCATGGCGGCAGCGAGCACCAGATCGGGCCGGGCATGGATGCGCTCAAGAAGCTGGCACCGGGCGTCATCGAATGGCCGACCACCTTTGCCCGCATGGGCCAGTTCCTGCAGGACGGCACGGCCTCGGTCGGCTTCTACAGCTCGTCCTCGGCGGCCGAGATGGCCAAGCGCGGCATCCCGGTGAAGTACGTCGTGCCGAAGCCGCTGTTCTTCACGGGTACCGCTGCCGGCATCATGAAGAACGCGCCCAATCCGGAAGGTGCCAAGGCCTTCCTGAACTGGTGGCTGTCCAAGGAGGTGATGAGCTTCCGGGCAGAGCGCTACGGCAACGTCACCATGAACACCGAGGTGACGAACAACCCGATCCCGGTCGCGGCGCTGAACGACATGCAGCGGATCGACTATGCCCATGTGAATGCCAGCCGCGCCGAATGGATCAAGACCTTCGAGCGTGAAGTGCTGCCGCTGAAATAGCACGACCGCCGAAGGCAACGCAGGTGGCTGCAACTCCGGCAGGGCTGGAGGCCGTTTCGCTCGTCAAGCGATTCGGCCAGACGGCGGCGGTCGACGGCATCGACATCCAGGTCCGGCCGGGCGAGTTCTTCACCGTGCTGGGGCCGTCCGGCTGCGGCAAGACGACCTTCCTGCGCCTGATCGCGGGCATCCTGACGCCGGATGGTGGCCGCATCGCGATCGGCGGTGCCGATGTCAGCCACGCCCCGATCTGGAGCCGGCGGATCGGCCTGGTCTTCCAGAACTACGCCCTCTTCCCGCACATGACGGTGGCCCAGAACGTCGCCTTCGGCCTGGCCATGCGCCGGGTGCCGCGGGCCGAGCGCGAACCCCGGGTGGAGCGCGCGCTGGCGACCGTGCGGCTGGAGGGATATGGCCGGCGCAAGCCGGCAGAGCTGTCGGGCGGCCAGCAGCAGCGCGTGGCGCTTGCCCGCGCCATCGTCGTCGAGCCCGACCTGCTGCTGCTCGACGAGCCGCTGTCGAACCTCGACGCCCGCCTGCGCGAGGACATGCGCAGCGAGCTGGCAGACCTCCAGCACCGGCTGGGCATCACGACGGTGCTCGTCACCCACGACATCCACGAGGCCTTCTCGCTGTCGGACCGGGTTGCCGTGATGCGCGCCGGCCGGGTGGAACAGGTGGGGGCACCGACCGAACTCTACGACCGGCCGGCCAACCGCTTCGTCGCCGGCTTCCTCGGGCCGGTCAACGAATGGACCGGCCGGGTCGAGCGGGTGGAAGGGGCCATGGCCGAGGTCGCGATCGACGGCCTGCGCGCCTGCCGCGTGCCGGCCCTCCCGGGCTGGAAGCCGGGCGACCCGGCCACCCTGGTATTGCGGCCGGAGCGGCTGTCGGTGGGGCCGCCGGTCGAGGGCGGTCTGGAGGGGCGCATCGACCAAGTGGCCCATCTCGGCAACCTGGTGAACTATCGCATCGCTCGCGGCGGGCACGCCCTGCTGGCACAGACGCCGCCCGGCCGCGCCGGCGCGCTGCCGCTGGGGGCGGCGGTCGGCCTCGCCTGGGACGACGCCGACTTGGCGCCGGTCGCCCCGTGAGTGGCGGGGCAGCCGGGCGGGCCGCGCTCGGCGTCCGGCTCGGCGGCGGGGTGTGGCTGTTCCTCGGGCCGGCGCTGGCGCTGATGCTGGCGGCCTACCTGGCGCCGCTCTTCGATACCGCGATCATCAGCCTCCACCCCAACACGCCGGCCGGCATCGACCGCAGCCAGTGGACCGGGGCCAACTTCCTGCGCCTGGTCGACAGCTACTATTGGGGCGTGCTGGTGCGCACGCTGCGCGTCAGCATCATCATCACGGCGCTGTCGGTCGTGCTGGCCTATCCCGTCGCGGTGTGGCTGGCGGGCCTCAGCCCGCGGGCGCAGGCCTGGTCGATCCTGGTCTACATGTCGCCCTGGTTCGTCAACGCCGTGGTGAAGTCGTTCGGCTGGACGCTGATCCTCGGCAACAACGGGCTGGTCAACAACGGGCTGCGCGGCCTGGGCCTGATCGACACGCCCATTCGGCTGATGCTGAACGAGACCGGCATCGTCATCGGCCTGCTGCCGGGCCATTTCCTCTTCGTGCTGCTGCCGCTTTGGGCGGCGCTCAAGGGGCTGGACGGCAACCTGCGCTGGGCGGCGATGACCCTGGGTGCCCGGCCCTGGCAGGTGTTCTGGCGGGTGACGGTGCCGCTCACGCTGCCGGCCCTGCTGGCCGGGGCCATCATCAACTTCACCATGAACATGGCGGCCTTTGCCGCGCCTGCGCTGCTAGGCGGCACGCGCACGCGGGTCCTGTCCTTCATCGCCTACCAGGTGAACCTGGAGGAGCTGAACTGGCCCTTCGGCGGCGCGCTCGCGGTCGCCATGCTGGTGGTGACGCTGGGCTTCGTGCTGCTGGCCCAGGGCATCACCGCCCGTGGGCTGGCAGGCCCCAGGCGGTGAGATCAAGTCGGTGAGAACGGGGCGATGAAGCGGCTCCTGACCGCGTTCAACCTGCTGATGGTCGCCTATGTCGTGGCGCCCATCGTGCTGGTGGTGTGGATGTCCTTCACCCCCAGCATGCGCTTCGAGGTGCCGATATCGGCCTTCTCGCTGCGCTGGTATCACGAGCTTTTCTCCTACGACGCTTTCATCGACAGCGCTTGGCTCAGCCTGCGCCTGGGGCTGCTGGCCGCCTTGATCGCGACGGCCCTGGGGTTCCTGGCGGCCTATGGCCTGGTGCGTGGGCGCCCGCCGGGATCGGCCGCCCTGCTCGGGCTCTTCACCGCGCCGTTGATCGTGCCGGCGGTGGTCTACGGCATCGCCATGCTGCAGTTCACCAACCTGGTCGGGCTCTACGGGGCCTTTCCGGCGCTGCTGGCCGCCCATGTGGTGATCGTGCTGCCGTTCGCGGTGCGCACGCTGCTGGCGGCGCTGGAAGGCCAGGGGCCGGAGCTGGAGTGGGCGGCGATGAGCCTGGGGGCCCGCCGCCGCCACGCCGTCCTGCTCGTCACCCTGCCGCTGTGCCTGCGCGGCATGGTGTCGGCCTTCCTCTTCTGCTTCCTGATCTCCTTCTCGGAGGTCACGGTGACGCTGTTCATGGCCGGGCCCGCGCACCAGACGCTGCCGGTGCGGATCTTCAACTATGTCAGCGACCGCATCGACCCGACCATGGCCGCGGTATCGGCCCTGATCGTGCTGGTGTCGGTGGCGCTGGTGCTGGTCCTCAATCGCCTGGGCGCGCTCGGCACGGTCCGCAAGTAGACGTGGGTGAAGGCGGCCGTCAGGCCGGCTCCACCTCCAGCCCGCCCTCGACCGCATCCTTGAAGCCGCCCAGGTTGTGGACGTTGGTGTAGCCCATGTCGTGCAGCGTCTTGCCCGACAGGGCCGAGCGCCCGCCCGACGCGCAATAGAGGATGATCGGTCGGTCCTTGCGGAAGGCCGCGTCGTGCGCCGGGCTCTCCGGGTCGGCGCGGAACTCGATCAGGCCGCGCGGGGCGGCGACCGCGCCCTTCACCTTGCCGCTCTTGGCGACTTCGGTGCCGTCGCGGACATCGACGATCAGCGCGTCGGCGCCGGCCTGCATTTCGCGCGCCTTGGCCGCCGTGATCTTCGGCACGACCGCATTGGCCGCCGCCAGCATTTCCTTCACCGATGTCGCCATGATGCCTGCCTTCCTCTCGAATCGGGATCCAGGCCCCATAGTGCACCATCCGCACGCACGAAAAAGGGGGCGCCGAAGCGCCCCCTTTCCCCTCGACCGCTGGCTGATATTCAGGACACGGTTTCACCGTGCAGCCGGAGGTCGAGACCATCGCGCTCCATCTCCTCGTCGACACGGAGCCCCACCAACACATCGACGATCTTGAGGAGCACGAAGGAGGCGATCGCACACCAGACGATGGTGACGAGAACCCCGACGATCTGGGCGATGACCTGGCCGCCATTGCCCTCGATCAGGCCGCCGACACCGGCCACCGCGGCGCCATCGGCACCCGTGGTGGCGCTCATGGCGGCGACGGCGAAGACGCCGGTCAGGACCGCGCCGACGATCCCGCCCATGCCATGGATGCCGAACACGTCGAGCGCGTCGTCATAACCCATGGCGTGCTTCAGGCCGGTGCAGGCCCAGAAGCAGACGATGCCGGAAACGAGGCCGATGATCAGCCCGCCCATCGGGCTGACGAAGCCGCAGGCCGGCGTGATGGCGACCAGGCCGGCGACGGCGCCGGAGATGATGCCGAGCACGCTGGGCTTACCCTTGGTCAGCCATTCGGCGAACATCCAGGACATGCCCGCCGCCGCCGTCGCGACATGGGTCACCACCATGACCATGCCCGCCCGCTCGCCGGCCGCCAGGGCGGAGCCCGCGTTGAAGCCGAACCAGCCGACCCACAGCATCGAGGCGCCGATCACCGACAGGGCCAGGTTGTGCGGCGGGAAGGGATCCTTGCCGTAGCCGCGCCGCTTGCCGATCACGAGCGCCGCCACCAGGCCGGCGATGCCGGAATTGATGTGCACGACCGTGCCGCCCGCGAAGTCGAGCACCGCGCCGACGCCGAAGGGCCCCGGATAGTCGGTCAGGCCGGTGCCGCCGAGGAAGCCGCCCGGGCCCCACACCATGTGGGCGACCGGCGCATAGACCACGATCGACCACAGGCCGCTGAACAGCAGCATGGCCGAGAACTTCATGCGGTCGGCGACGGCGCCCACGATCAGCGCCGGGGTGATGGCGGCGAACGAAAGCTGGAACATGAAGAAGACGGTCTCGGGAATGGTGCCCGAGAGCGTCGACATCTCGACGCCGCCCATGAACATCTTGGACAGGCTGCCGATGAAGGGGGTGCCTTCGGCAAAGGCGATCGAATAGCCGATGACGAACCAGATGATGCTGATGAGGCACATGCAAGCGAACGACTGCATCAGCGTCGCCAGCACGTTCATCTTGCGGACCATGCCGGCATAGAAGAGCGCCAGCCCGGGAACCAGCATCATCAGGACGAGGACCGTGGAGGTCAGCATCCAGGCGGTGTCACCGGCGCTCAGCGTCGGCGGGTCGGCGGCGAACGCCGGGCCGGCCGCGACGGCGGCGGCAATGCCGGTCAGCACCGCGACCGGCGCCGTCCATGCACCGCGGCGCCGCTGCGCCGCCAGTTCGGCAGAAATCTTGTCCTTGTTCGGCGACGTCATCGAACCCTCTCCTGAGCAGCTCCTTGGCCCATACCGCGTCCCGGGCGGCAATCCCGGGTGCCATCGTCCCTCGGCAACGGGGGACGCGTGGGAATAGAGTCCAAATTCCGTGCCACATCGCCGCCCGAGCCGAATCTCCCGACTCCCGGCGATATTGCCTACAATTTAGGCGATGCGCGACCGTGTGCTGAAAAAACGGCAGCCCTGCTGACTCAGCCCCGCCGTCCTGCAAAGAATTCGCGCAGAAGAATGGCTGCGGCCTGCTCCTCGATGCCGCCATAGACCTCGGGCCGGTGATGGCAGGTGGGCTGGGCAAAGATCCTGGGGCCGTGATCGACGCCGCCGCCCTTGGGGTCGTAGGCGCCGAAATAGACCCGCCGCAGCCGGGCGAAGGCGATCGCCTGCGCGCACATCGGGCAGGGCTCGAGCGTCACATAGAGATCGCAGCCGCTGAGCCGCGGCGACCTGGCGCGGGCGGCTGCCGCGCGGATCACGAGCAGTTCGGCGTGCGCGGTCGGGTCGTGGTCGGTCTCGACGCGGTTGTGGGCGGCCGCCAGCTCCCGGCCGGTCGCGCCGTCGACGATGACCGCGCCCACCGGAACCTCGCCGGCCGCAGCCGCAGCGCGCGCCAGTTCCAGCGCGCGCGCCATGGGCCGGGCATCGGTCACGCGGCAGCCGGCCCGCCGGGACGGGCTACTCGCGGTTGAGGAAAGGGTTGGTGAAGCCGCGCTGGCGCCGTGGCGGCAATGCCTGGCTGAGGTAGTCGAGGTACTTGTCGCGCTCTGTGCCTTCGAGCGGCGCCATGCCGTGGCGATCGGTCATCCAGGTCAGCAGCTCGTCCCAGCGCTCGCGCGTCAGGCCCTGACGGCGGACGAGGTCCGAGCTGTGGCAGGCGGTGCAGAACCAGAAGATCTCCTCCCGGTCCGGCCCCTCGGGCAGGTTGGCCGGCACGTCGGCGCTGTCGCGGACATAGCCGGGGGGCACGGCGCCGGCCGACGCCGTCGGCTCCCGGGCGGCAGGGGCCAGGGCCGCAGGGGCCGGGCAGGGCGGGCCGCGACCGGCGGCGGGGCGGGTGGCTGCGGCTTGTCCCGCAGCCACCCGGCCTTGTCCGCACCCAGCACGGCTACCGTCAGCGCGATGCAAAGCGTGGCCAGGCGGGCGGGTCCGAATGCCATCGCGCTGTCCGCATCAGGCCTTGATCAGCACCGCCACCCGCTGGATGGCGTTGCCGCCATAACCCTGCGGGTTCCAGTTCGCGGCGGCTGCCGGCTGCATGCGGCCACGGCTGTCGGTGCCGCGCACCCAGAACTCGAAATAACCCGCGCTCGGCAGGGTCATCTCGGTCCGCCAGTTCTGCCAGCAGTACTTGTTGGGCGGCGCGTCGACGGTGCAGGCCTGCCAGGTCTGGCCGAAATCATGGCTGACATCGACGGCCTTGACCGTCTCCTCGCCGGCCCAGGCATGCCCGCGCAACGCCACCTTGCGGGTGCCGGCGGCCAGTTCGGTGCCGTTCCGCAGGTTGGTCAGGATGGCGCGCACCGGCATCGATTCCAGGATGACGAAGTCCTTTTCGTCGGCCTTGCCGCCGGGGATCATCGGCGTCTTCGGCACCCGGTACGAGGTGCCGGTCATGCCGGCGCCGTCATGCTCGCGGTCGCGCAGCGTGATGCGCGTCAGCCACTTGGCCGAGGCCGAGCCCGGATATCCGGGCGCGATCACGCGCAAGGGGAAGCCGTGGACGGGCGGGAGCGGCTGGCCGTTCATGGCGAAGGCCAGGATCGTGTGCTCCTCCATCGCCTTGGCGATGGGCACGCCGCGCGAGAGCGTGATCCGGCTGGCATCGCCCGACAGATGCGGGTCGGCGGCATAGTTGCCGGTATAGACCGCCGACGGCTTCACCCCGGCCGCCTGCAGCACGTCGCGCAGCCGGACGCCGGTCCATTCGGCATTGCCGACGCCGCCATTGGTCCACTGGTTGCCGCGGGCCTCGGGGCTGAAGGCCGCCCGGCCGTTGCCGCCGCATTCGAGCTGCAGGCGATAGGTCACGTGCGGGAAGCGCTTCTTCAGCTCGCCCAGGGTCAGCTTCAGCGGCGTGTTCACCTCGCCGTCGATGGTCAGCTCCCAGGCATCCGGGTTGGCGGTCGGCTCGGGCACCTGGCCGTTGTTGCGGATGAAGAACTTGTCGGTCGGGGTGACGTCGTCGTCGAGCAGGTATTCCGGCGTCTCGGCGACCAGCGGCCGGTCCCCCAGCAGCACCAGGTCGGCCTTGCCGTCCATCTTCAGGATCTTCGGACCGGCCGCGGCCTGGGCCATGGCGCCCGGCACGAGGCCAGTCGGCAGGTTGCCGGCGAACGGGATGGCGCCACCCACCGCCGCACCCATGGCGGCCAGGCCGGCACCCTTCAGCAGCCCGCGGCGACCGAAGACCAGCGCATCCGCACGCTCCGGATCGTCACGATAGAGTTCGTCGATTCCCCGCTCCCTGCGCATCGTCCGCTCCCTCAGCAATGCATGGTTCCTGGCCGGTAGGATAAGGATCGTGGCGACATTGACCACCCCTGCTATGGTTAAAAAACGGTGAGTTCCGCCGGAACAGGCACTTTGGACGTTCCATACCGCGCATCGTCGCGACTATCCTGCTCGCGCGCGCGATTTCGGCCCCCCGACTTGGGGCGTCCCTCCCAACGAGGCGCAATCCGGCAAGAGGCGGCGGGACCATCATGACAAGCACCGAGAACCGCGCGGATACCCTGGCGCAGGAAGTCCAGGCCGGCCCGACGCCGGAACGGCCAACCCGCAGCATCGCCATCACGGCGCTGCTGATCGCCACCAACCTCTTCATCCTCGTCGTGGCCGGCGCGATCGGCGCCTGGCTGACCGATCGCTACGCCGACTTCGTCCGCAATTCCGAGCGCAGCGCGGCCGCCCGCGTGGTCGACGTCGCCACCAACGAGATGCTGTGGACGAACCACCTGGCCCTGGTGCAGGGGCTGGCCGGCGTTATCGCCGAGAGCCGCGACGTGCGCGCGCTGATCGAGGAGACGGACGAGACCCGCGTGCGCGCGGCGCTCGCCAACGAGTTCGGGCGCGACCTGCTGACCCGCGGCGACGTGCGCATGCTGGGCTTGGCCGTCTATACGCCCGACCTGCGAAAGGTGGGCGACCGCTGGGGCGACCGCACGACGGAGGCGCCGTCGCGCGAGCCGCCGGCCGCCCTCCTTGAGGCGGTACGCAACCGGTCGGTGCGCGACCGGCTGCGCCAGCTGACCCAGGTCTGGGTCGACAATGGCACGCCGGTGCTGACCGTGGTGGCTCCCCTGGGCGGGCTGCGGGTGGCGGGCTACGTCTTCGTCCATGTCGATCCACTCACGGCCCTGGGACGGCTGGACGAGCGGGTCGGCAACCACGTCGCCATCCTGGCCCATGGCGGCGACCGCGTGCTGCGCAGCCTCCAGAACGTGAAGCTGCCCGAGGGCGCGATCGACGAGACGCGCGTGCCGCTGGTGAGCCCGGAAGGCGTACCCTTCGCCGACGTGCGCCTGCGCCGCGACATGGGGGCGCTGGAACGCTTCCTGTCGGGCGAGCTCAACCGCTCGCTCCTGATCTTCGTCATCCTGGGCGGGCTGGCGGCGATCCTGGCAATCGGCACGGTCTGGGCCGCGCTGCGCCGCGCCCGGCGGCGCGAGGATGCCTACGCGGCCGCCCTGGCCGAGCGCGCCCGCGCGCTGGAGGCCAGCAACGCCTACCTGATCACGGCGCGCGACGAGGCCGACGCCGCGCGGGTGGCGGCCGAGCGGGCGACGCAGGCGAAGTCCGAGTTCCTGGCCAACATGAGCCACGAGCTGCGCACGCCGCTGAATGCCATCATCGGTTACAGCGAGATCCTGCTGGAGGAGTCCGAGGACCAGGGGCTGGACGATTTCTCGCCCGACCTGGAGCGCATCCGCACGGCTGGCAAGCATCTGCTGACCATCATCAACGACATCCTCGACCTGTCGAAGATCGAGGCGGGCCGGATGGACGTGCATATCGAGGAAATCGACCTCGGCCACCTCGTGCACGAGGTCGAGACGCTGATTCGCCCGCTCGCCGAGAAGAACGGCAACAAGCTGGAGCTGGTTTGCCCCGACGACATCGGCCGGATGACGTCGGACAGCCAGAAGATCAAGCAGTGCCTGCTGAACCTCGCCGGCAACGCCGCCAAGTTCACCAGCAACGGCGTCATCCGGGTCGTCGTCACCCGCAACGTCGAGGACGGCGCCGGGATCGTGCGCTTCGCGATCGAGGACACCGGCATCGGCATGACCGAGGAACAGATGGGCAAGCTGTTCCGCGCGTTCACGCAGGCCGATTCCTCGACCACCAAGAAGTATGGCGGCACCGGGCTGGGCCTGGCGATCTGCAAGCATTTCGCGGCCATGCTGGGCGGCGACATCACCGTCACCAGCACGGTCGGCGTCGGCACCACCTTCTCGATGTGGCTGCCCGACCCGGCGCCGGGCGCCCTGGCGCCGGTGCCCCCCAGCCACGCCATGGTGCGCCAGGCCTCGATCGCGGCCACCGGCGCCACCGGCCAGAAGATCCTCGTCGTCGACGACGATCCCAACGTGCACAACCTGCTGGGCGCCATCCTGGCCAAGGAGGGCTTCTTCGCCATCCACGCCTATTCCGGCGAAGAGGCGCTGGAGATGGCGCGCATCGAGCGGCCGGCGCTGATCACGCTCGACGTGATGATGCCCAAGGTGAACGGCTGGTCCGTGTTGACGGCGCTCAAGGCCGATGCCGACATCGATTACATCCCGGTCGTCATGGTGACGATCAGCGACGAGCGCGGGCTGGGCTACTCGCTGGGCGCGGTTGAATTCCTGACCAAGCCGATCGACCGCGCCCGGCTGGTCGCCGTCGTGCGCCGGTTCGCGACCGGGTCGGCGCCGCGCAGCATCCTCATCGTCGAGGACGACCCGGACAACCGCGACCTGATGCGCCGCGCCGTCGAGGCGGGCGGCGTCGACGCGGCGGAGGCGGAGAACGGGCTGGCGGGGCTGGACTGGCTGCGCCACAACCCGGCGCCTTGCCTCATCCTGCTCGACCTGATGATGCCCGAGATGGACGGCTTCGGCTTCCTGGAGGAACTGCGCGCGGATGCCGCATGGCGCGACATCCCGGTGGTGGTGGTCACGGCCAAGACCCTGACCGCCCAGGAGCACGAGTATCTGAGCCACCGCACCCAGCAGGTCGTGGCCAAGGGCGACCACACCACGGTCGACCTGGCCGAGGCGATCCGCAAGTCGATACCGGCCCCGCCCGCCGCCACGGGCCCGTAGGCCGGCCATGGCGCCTTTGCCGCGGGGCTGGGGAGCGCGCTATAGTGGCGGCTGCTGCATGATCCTGCACCGTGATCCGGTGCGGAAAGGGTGAAGACCATGAAGACGCGGTTTGCGACCTTCGCGCTGCTCGCCATCCTGATCGGGGCGCCGACCCAGGCGGTGCTTGCCCAGACCCCGGCGCCGGCCGCCGCGGCCACCGCCCCGATGGAGCTCACCGGCGCCAAGACGGTCGATGCCGACAAGATCATCGCCCTGCTCGATGCCCACAAGAACCTGGTGCTGGTCGACAATCGCCGCGCCGAGGATTTCGATGCCGGCCATATCGAAGGGGCGATCCGCATCCTCGACACCGACCTGACGGAAGCCCGCATGACGCAGCTGGCGCCGCAGAAGGACCGGCCGGTCCTCTTCTACTGCAACGGGCTGACCTGCGGCCGCGCCGCCAAGGCGGTGCAGATGGCGGTCGGCTGGGGCTACCAGAACGTCTATTACTACGCGCTCGGCATGGACGAGTGGAAGAAGCTGCAGCTACCGCTGGTGACCGCAAAATAGGGCCGTCCGCCCGGGCGCGCCGCCCACGGGCGCGCCCGATTGCGGCCCGCGCGGCCGGGGCCTACATTCGGCCCATGCATATGCTGAACAAACGCCCGACCATCGGCATCACGCTCGATTCGGAACAGCCTGGCGGCTATTCCAAGATGCCGTGGTACGCCATTCGCGAGAACTACTGCGCGGCCGTGCTGGCGGCCGGCGGCCTGCCGATGCTGCTGCCGCACGAGCCCGACCAGGCGCCGGACTATCTCGACCGCATTGATGGGCTGGTCATCACCGGCGGCGCCTTCGATGTCGATCCCGCCCTGTTCGGCGCCGGGTCGCGGCATGCGACCGTCCGCACCAAGGACCGGCGCACCGCCTTCGAACTGGCCATCACCCGCGGCGCCATGGAGCGCGGCCTGCCGGTGCTGGGCATCTGCGGCGGTCAGCAGCTCCTGGCGGTGATCCTGGGCGGAACGCTGGTGCAGCACATCCCGGACGAGGTGGCGGGCGCGCTCGCCCACGAGCAGCCCAACCCGCGGACCGAGCCCGGCCACACCGTCCGCGTCGCCCGCGACACGCTGCTGCACCGCATCGTCGGCGTCGACGAGCTGGCGGTGAACAGCGCCCACCACCAGGCGGTGAAGTCGGTGCCCGCCGGCATCGTCGTCGACGCGGTCGCCCCCGACGGGGTCATCGAGGGCATCGAGGACCCTGGCCGCCGCTTCTGCCTTGGCGTGCAGTGGCATCCCGAATACGACATCAGCGCAGGCGACGGCCGGATCTTCCAGGCCTTCGTCGGCGCGACCGGCTGACGGTCCCGTGACCGAGCCCGAAAATGCGGTCGCCAAGGGCGACCGGATCGCCAAGGTGCTGGCGCGCGCCGGCCTCTGCTCGCGCCGAGACGCCGAGCGCTGGATTGCCGAGGGCCGCGTGCGGGTCAATGGTCGGCTGCTGGATACGCCGGCCTGCGTCGTGACCGAGCGCGACCAGATCGTGGTCGACGGCAAGCCGCTGCCGGCGGCCGACCGCACCCGGCTGTGGCGCTTCCACAAGCCGGCCGGCGTCGTCACCACCCACCGCGACCCCCAGGGGCGTCCGACCCTGTTCGACATCCTGCCGCCGGAGCTGCCGCGCGTGGTGTCGGTCGGCCGGCTCGACCTCAACAGCGAGGGCCTGATCCTCCTGACCAACGACGGCGCCCTGGCGCGCCGGCTGGAGCTGCCGTCCACCGGCTGGGTGCGACGCTATCGCGTGCGTGTCCACGGCATCGTCGACCCCGCCCAGCTCGCCTCGCTGGAAAACGGCGTCACGGTGGACGGGGTGGTCTATGGACCGATCCGCGCCACGCTCGACAGCCAGAAGGGCGAGAATGCCTGGCTGACGATCAGCCTGCGCGAAGGCAAGAACCGTGAGATCCGCCGGGTCATGGAGCATCTGGGCTACATGACCAGCCGTCTCATCCGCGTCGCCTATGGTCCGTTCCAACTGGGCGAGCTGGAACGCGAGGGCGCGGCCGAGGTGACCGGCAAGGTATTGCGCGACCAGCTTGGCGCCGCAGCGGAGGCAGCGGTGGAGCGGACGGGGCAAACTTCCGTGAAGCAGGCATCCGCGCCGACCGCGCCCGCCGCCAGGACGGCCCCCCGTCCGCCGCGTCGGCCGCGGGCATGACCTTGCGCATCGTCGGCGGCCGCCATCGCGGCCGCCTGCTCCAGGCACCGTTCGACGACCGCCTGCGGCCGACCGCATCGCGCGCGCGGGAGGCGGCGTTCAACATCCTGCTGCATGGCGCGCCGGCCGAAGCCCGGGCGCTGCAGGACGCCGTCGTCCTCGATGCCTTCGCCGGCACCGGGGCGCTCGGGCTGGAGGCCCTGTCTCGCGGTGCCGCGCGGGCCACCTTCATCGAGAAGGACCGGGCGGTCCTGGATCTGCTGCGTCTCAATGCCGATCGCCTGGGCGAGACGGCGCGGACCCACATCATCGCCGGCGATGCGACGCGCCCGCCGCCGGCGCCCCAGCCCGCCGACATCGTCTTTCTCGATCCCCCCTATGGCGAGGGGCTGGTCGACGCGGCTCTCGCGGCCCTTTCCGCCGCCGGCTGGATCGCCGGCGGGACGGTCGTGATGGTGGAAAGCGCGGTCAAGGACGCCTTCGTCGCCCCGGCCGGCTTTGTCCTGCTGGACGAACGCCGCTACGGCAAGGCCGCGATCAGCTTCCTGCTGTTCCAGCGATAGATCAGCAGGGCTTGCCCTCCCCGCACGACTTGCGCGTCTTCATCGCCGAGAGATAGGCCACCGCGGCGGTGCGATCGGCCTCCGGCAGGGTCGCGAAGCTCGGCATCTTGCTGCGCAGGCGATAGCTCTCGGGTGCCGCGATGAAGGCGGCGATGTGCCGGGTCGACCAGTATTCGGTGATGTTCTTCGGCACGTTCAGCTCCGGCCCCGTATTACCGCCGATCAGGTTGACGGAATGGCAGGGCATGCAGTTCTGCACGAACACGCGGAACCCCCGTTGCACCTGGGGGTTGGCGCGTGCCGGCGGGGCCGCCCCGCCATAGCGCGCGTCGAACGAGGTGACGGACACGGTCGCCAGCTTGTACGGCCAGCGGAAGTGCGGGTCGTCGGCGGCGATCCCGGTCCACACCAGATAGTAGGGATCGGGCGTCAACATCGACCGGCCCTTGGCGAACGGCTCCCACGGGTCGTTCTCCGGCCGGTCGGCTTCGCGGAAGGCGACGATGCCGTTGTGGTTCAGGGCGCGCGCAAGGTCCATCGACGGCGCATAGCCATCGACCGCCGTCAGGACCAGTTCGGCGCCCTCCTCGGCCCATCGGTCGACATCGGGCCAGGCGGCCCGCAGCACGGCCGCCAGCGGATAGCCGACATAGCTCTTGGACCTCTTGTAGACCGGGTCCTCCGTCGTCACCGTGACCGGTGTCATCTGGCGAACGAGGTCGGCGATGGCAACTGGGGGGGCTGCGGGCTCCGCGCGCGCTGAACCCAAGATCGAAACCAGGACAATCAGGACTGCGGCGGCGCGGGTCATCGCGGGTTACCCGATCGTTGGTTCATCAGTGGCGACAGGCGGTACGGCGGCAGGGGCTCCCGGCGCCGCGGACTTCGCGACGCCGACCAATGCCGGCCGCAGCAGGCGGTCATGCATGACCCAGCCTGCTTGCAGACATTGGACCACCGTGCCGTTCGGCTTGCCGCTGTTCGGCACCTCGAACATGGCCTGGTGACGATTGGGGTCGAAGGCAACGTCGACCGGGCTGATGCGCTCGATCCCGTGGCGGCCAAAGCCGGCCAGCAGCTCGCGCTCGGTCAACTCGACACCCTCGATGAAGCCGCGCACCCGCTCGTCCTCGCGCGCCTCGCCCGGCAGGGCATCCAGGGCGCGGCGCAGATTGTCGGCGACGGCCAGCATGTCGCGGGCAAGGTTGGTCGCGGCATACTTGGCAACGTCCTGGCGCTCGCGCTCGCCCCGGCGACGGATGTTCTCGGCCTCGGCGACGGCGCGCAGATACTGGTCCTTCAGGCTCGCCACTTCGGCTTCGAGATCGGCCAGCCGGTCCTCGCCCGCTGCCTGGGCAGACTCGGCGTTCTCGGTTGCTGCATTGTTGGCGGGCGCGGGCCGCTCGGTCGGATCCTGGTGCGAAGCGTTCATGAAACCTTTCCGTATCAACCTATTATACGACCGATCACCTTGGCCGTGTAGTCGACCATGGGGATGATTCGGGCATAATTGATGCGCGTCGGCCCGATCACGCCGATCGCACCGACGATTTGCTCGCGGCTGTTGTGATAGGGCGCGATCACGACCGAACAGCCGGTGTTGGCGAACAGATTATGCTCCGCGCCGATGAAAATCTGCACCCCTTCGCCGATCTGCGTGGCGTCGAGCAGGCGCAGCATCGAGTCCTTCGCCTCCAGCATCTCGAACAGGGTGCGGATCTTCTCAAGATCCTCGATCGCCGTCACGTTGCCCAGCAGGTTGGACTGGCCGCGGACGATCAGCGAGCCTTCGGTCCGGTTGCCGGTCCAGGTTGCCAGCCCGGCCGCCACGACCCGGCTCGACAGTTCGTCCAACTGAGAGCGGTGGCTTTCCAGTTCGGTGGTGATCTCGCTCCGCGCCTCGTCGATCGTGCGACCGCTCAGCCGCGCGTTCAGGTAGTTGCCGGCCCGCACCAACGCCGATGGCGGCATGCCGACCGGCACCTCGCAAATGCGGTTCTCGACCAGCCCGTCCTCGGTCACCATGACGACGAGCGCGCGGCCCGGCCCCAGATGCACGAACTCGATATGGCGCAGCGAGCGTTCCACCTTGGGCGCGAAGACGACGCCGGCGCAGCGCGACAGGCCGGACAGCAGCTCGGTCGCCTCCTCCAGCACCTGGCCGACGCTGCGGCCGGACGCCGCGCAACGGCCGTCGATGTTGCGCCGCTCCTCCTCGCTGAGGCCGCCCAGCTCCAGCAGGCCGTTGACGAAAAGGCGCACGCCGGCTTCGGTCGGCAGGCGGCCGGCCGAGGTGTGCGGCGCGAACAGCAGCCCCGCCTCCTCCAGGTCGGCCATGACGTTGCGGATCGTGGCGGGGGACAGTTGCTGGCCCAGGCGGCGGGAAACGGTGCGCGAGCCGACGGGCTCGCCCGTTTCCATGTAGGCGTCGACGACCAGGCGGAAGACTTCGCGCGACCGCTCGTTCAATTCCGTCACCATCCCGGACCGGAACGGCTGAATCATCGCTCGACAACGCCCAAGGGCACACCCCGAGATCTAGGAACCGGACCAGCGACCGTCAATGCACCAAACCTCCAGCTTGGGGTACCATGCCACCCTTGGATATAGGGAGGAAAGAGATGGAAGCCACCACCCCAGCAATATCCGTGGCCGGCGGCCGGTTCCTGATCGTCGGCGGCGCCAGCCTGGTCGGCTCCACCACCGCCGACCTGCTGCTGGAACGCGGCGCGGCCGAGGTCATGGTGCTGGACAATTTCGCCTTCGGGTCCCCGGCCGTGGTCGCCCATCTCGAACGGAACCCCCGCGCGCGCCTGGTCCGCGGCGACGTCATGCGGCTGCCGCAACTCCTGGCCGCGAGCGAGGGCATGGACGGCGTGCTGCACCTGGCGGCCGCCATGTCGATCTCCATGGACGCCGACCCCTGGACCGGGCTCGACGTCAATATCCGCGGCGTCCAGAACGTGATCGAGGCCTGCCGCGCCAACCGGGTCCGCAAGCTGGTGTTCGCCTCGTCCAATGCCGTCTACGGCTACGGGCCGGGGGTCGCGGGCGACCTGGTGGAGGCGACGCCCTTCCATTCCCTGGGCGCGCCGTCCGGCGCCGTCATCTATGGCGCGTCGAAGATCATCGGCGAGCAGCTCTGCCGCGACGCCCACCGGCGCCATGGCCAGGACTATGTGGTGCTGCGCTATTCGACCGTCTATGGCGAGCGCCAGCACTACCGCGCGGCCAATGCCCTCTACATCATCGAGACGCTGGACCGGGTGCGCCAGGGCCTGCGCCCGCGCGTCGTCGGCGACGGCAGCGAGACCAAGCACTTCCTCTATGTGGGCGACGCCGCGCGTGCCAACCTAGCCGCCTTCGCCGCTGCGGCAACCGACGTGGCGGTGAACGTCTCTGGCCCCGCGCCGGTAACGACGCTGGAGTTGGTGCGCATGGTGACGCGCCTGGCCGGCAGCGACCTGGCGCCCGAGCATGTCGAGCCGCCGGCCGGCCGTGTCCGGCTGACGTCGGGCGGGGCCTTCCGCATCGACCATTCGGCGGCGGAGAAGGCGATCGGCTGGCGGCCCGAGGTCGCAATGGAGGAGGGACTGGCGCGGCTGATCCGTTGGCGCGACGAACAGACCGGCCAGGATGGCGCGCAAGACGCTGGGCTGGACGCCGGGCGAGGCGGCGCGTAGGGTCCGGCGCGATTTTCCCGGACATAAACCAAGGAACCCCGACGATGCGCCCATCCGGCCGCGCCGCCGACGCTTTGCGTGCGATCCATCTCGAGCCCGGCTTCTCCAAGCATGCCGAAGGCTCGTGCCTGGCGCGTTTCGGCGACACCCACGTGCTCTGCACTGCATCGGTGGAAGAGAAGGTGCCGCCCTTCCTGCGCAACAGCGGCAAGGGCTGGGTGACGGCGGAATACGGCATGCTGCCGCGCTCGACCCACACCCGCACCGATCGCGAGGCCGCCCGCGGCAAGCAGTCCGGCCGGACGCAGGAAATCCAGCGCCTGATCGGCCGCTCGCTGCGCGCCGTGGTCGACATGGCAGCGCTCGGCGAACGGCAGATCAAGATCGACTGCGACGTGCTCCAGGCCGATGGCGGCACCCGCACGGCCGCCGTCACCGGCTCGTGGGTCGCGCTGGCGATCGCCTGCCGCGGCCTGGTCGCCGCGGGCCGCATTCCGGCCACGCCGATCCGCGCCGGGGTGGCCGCGGTCTCCTGCGGCATCTACAAGGGCACGCCCGTGCTGGACCTCGACTATCTGGAGGATTCCGCGGCCGAGACCGACGCCAACTTCGTGATGACCGACAATGGTCGCATCGTCGAGGTCCAGGGCACGGCCGAGGGCGCGCCCTTCGACGAGAGCGAGCTGCTGGAGCTGCTGCGCCTGGCCCGCCACGGCATCGGCGAGCTGTCGCTCCACCAGCAGCGGGCGCTCGAGGCCGCCTGATGGCGCGTCGGTTCCCGGCCGGTGCCCCGGGCGGGCGCCTCGTGATCGCCAGCCACAATGCCGGCAAGGTCCGCGAGATCGGGGAGCTGCTGGCCCCTTGGGGCGTGACGGTGGTGTCGGCCGGCGAACTGGGCCTGCCCGAGCCGGAGGAGACCGGCACCACCTTCGTCGCCAATGCCGAGCTGAAGGCGCATGCCGCCGCCCGCGCCAGCGGCCTGCCGGCGCTGGCCGACGATTCGGGGCTGGAGGTGGCCGCGCTCGGCGGCGCGCCTGGCATCTATTCCGCCCGCTGGGCCGGGCCGGGCAAGGATTTCGGCCATGCCATGGGCGAGATCGAGCGCCGGCTGGCCGGGGCCGCCGACCGCCGCGCGCGCTTCGTCTGCGCGCTGACGCTGGCCTGGCCGGACGGGCACGCGGATACCTTCCTCGGCACGGTCGACGGGACGCTGGTCTTTCCGCCCCGCGGCGATCGCGGCTTCGGTTACGACCCGATGTTCCTGCCCCTGGGTTCGTCGGAAACCTTCGGCCAGATGGATGGGGCGGCCAAGCACGGCATCAGCCATCGCGCCGATGCCTTCGCCCAGCTCGTCGCGGCCTGCTTCGCGGGGCCGGCCGCCTCATGATCCTGCTCACCCCATGACGGGCGTGGGCGACCCCGATTCGCTGGCGGTCTATGTCCATTGGCCGTTCTGCGTCTCCAAGTGCCCCTATTGCGACTTCAACAGCCATGTCCGCGAGCGCATCGACGAGGCGCAGTGGCAGGTGGCCTACGCCGCCGCGATCGATGCCGCGGCCGCCCGCACGCCCGGCCGGCGCGTCACCAGCATCTTCTTCGGCGGCGGCACGCCGTCCCTGATGGCGCCGGCCACGGTGGCTGGCATCCTCGACCGCATCGCCCTGGGCTGGACGGTCGACCGCGACGTCGAGGTCACGATCGAGGCCAACCCCGGATCGGTCGAGGCGGGGCGCTTCGCCGGCTACCGGGCGGCCGGGGTCGGCCGGGTATCGCTCGGCGTCCAGGCGCTGGACGACGAGGCGCTGCACCAGCTCGGCCGGCGCCACGACGCCGGCGAGGCGCTGCGGGCGCTGGCGCTGGCCGCGCGCATCTTCCCGCGCTGGTCGTTCGACCTGATCTATGCCCGGCCCGGCCACACCGTGGCGGCCTGGCAGGCGGAGCTGGCGCGCGCGCTGCCGCTGGCCGGCGACCATCTCTCGGTCTACCAGCTCACGATCGAGGCCGGGACGCGCTTTGCCACCCTCCACGAGCGGGGCGAACTGGTCCTGCCCGACGAGGAGGTGCAGGGCGCGCTCTACGAGGCGACCCAGCAGACGCTGGCGGACGCCGGCCTGCCGGCCTACGAGATCTCCAACCATGCGCGGCCGGGCGGCGAGAGCCGGCACAACCTCGCCTACTGGCGCTATGGCGACTATGCCGGGATCGGCCCCGGCGCCCATGGCCGGCTGACCCTGGGCGGGGTCAAGATCGCGACCCGCCAGAAGAAGGCGCCCGAATCCTGGCTGGCCGCGGTCGCGGCCACCGGCGACGGGGTCGAGGACGAGGTGCCGGTCGACCAGGGCGAGCGGCTGTCGGAACTGCTGATGATGGGCCTGCGCCTGGCCGAGGGCGTGCCGCTGTCGCGGGTGGAAGCCGAGACCGGGCGGTCGCTGGCGGGCTGGATCCGGCCGGATCGTATAGAGCGGCTGGTGCGCGGCGGGTTCCTGGCCTGCGACGGGGATCGCCTGGCCGCGACCGACAGCGGCCGGCAGCGGCTGAATGCCGTGCTGTCCGCGCTCCTTCCGGCCGCTGCCGCGTAGGCTCCGGCTTTCGGTCCCGGCGCGACGGACCTATGCTGGCGCCGCGGCCGCCCGATGCGGCCCTCATCCATGAGGGGGTGTTGCGATGAGCAGTGATCCAGGCCGATCCCCCGACCTGCCCCGAAGCCCGCTCGCCGCCGCCGTGGGCGAGGCCGATGCGCGCGAGAACGTCCGCCGCCATTCCCAGAATCTGGCTGCCCTGGCCGAGAATCTGCGCCGGCTGGGGCTCGACGAGGTGCTGGTCGACGACCAGGTCATGAGCGTTTTCCGCCAGTACGAGCGCGAACTGGCTCGCTATGTGGAGGCAGCGGCCGATCGGCGGCCGCAGGAATAGAGCAGGAGACAGCCGATGCCAGACGACACGGGGCCCGACGATGTGGCCCCCGAGGCGGCCCGCCTGGATGCGCTCTATCGCTACGACGTGCTCGACAGCGCGCCCGAGGAATCGTTCGACCGCATCACCCGCCTGGCGCAGATCGCCGTGCAGACCCCGATGGTGCTGATCTCGCTGGTCGACCGCGACCGGCAATGGTTCAAGTCGCGGATCGGCCAGGACGCGACCGAAGGGCCGCGCAGCACGTCCTTCTGCACCCACGCCATCCAGCGCGACACGCCGCTGGTCGTGCGTGATGCCCTGGCGGACCCCAAGTTCCACGATCATCCTGCCGTGCTGGGCGAGCCGTTCGTGCGCTTCTATGCCGGCGTGCCGCTGCATACGCCGGGCGGCTACAACATCGGCACGCTCTGCGCGGTCGACTTCGCGCCGCGTGACATCTCGCCGATCCAGCTCGCCGTGCTCCAGGATCTGGCCCGCCTGGTGGTGGACGAGCTGGAACTGCGGCGGCTGGCGACGACCGACAGCCTGACGGGGGCGATGACGCGGCGCGCCTTTGCGGCCGACGCCGCCCGCGAAGTGGCGCGCGCCCGGCGCAGCGGCGGGCCGCTCGCCTGCATCGTCTTCGACATCGACCATTTCAAGTCGATCAACGACCGCTTCGGCCATGCCGCGGGCGACCGGGTGCTGCAGGCGGTCACGCGCGTCTGCCGCGAGAACCTGCGCGCCGTCGACCTGCTGGGCCGCATGGGCGGCGAGGAGTTCGCCATCGCCCTGCCCGAGGCGCCGCTGGCCGAGGCCGTCGGCGTGGCCGAGCGCCTGCGACTGGCCGTGGCCGACACCGGCGTCGCCGATGGCGCCGGCGAGATCCGCATGACCGCCAGCTTCGGTGTCAGCGAACTGGCGCCCGGCGACGAGACTTTCGCCGACACCGTGCGCCGGGCCGACGATGCGGCCTACGAAGCCAAGCGCGGCGGCCGCAACCGCACGGTCACCGCGTCCTGACGGCTAGGCCGCTGGCAGGAGACCCAGCCCGGCGAGCCACGTCCTGAGGGCCTCCGGCCCGCGGAAGTGATGGCCGTGGAAGCCAAGCGCGGCCGCCCCTTCGACGTTCCGGGCGGAATCGTCAATGAAGACGGCATCGGCCGGTTCGATCGCGAAGTCCGCGCACAGGCGGCGGTAGATCGCCGCATCGGGCTTGATCAGGCCGACCTGGCCCGACACCAGCACGCCGCGGAACCGCCCCAGGAACGGGAACAGCGGCAGCGCCAGCGGCCAGGTCTCCGCCGACCAGTTGGTCAGCGCGTAGAGCGGCACGCCGCGGGCGTCGAGCTCCTCCAGGATCGCCACCGTGCCGTGGATCGGGCCGTTCAGCATCTCGATCCAGCGGCCGTGGAAAGCCTCGATCATCGCCCGTTCCTGCGGGTGGCGGGCGACGAGCAGGGCGGTTGCCTCGGCAAACGGGCGGCCGCGATCCTGCTCGACGTTCCAGTCGCCGGTACAGACCTCGGCCAGGAACCGCTCCATCGCCTCTTCCCGCTCGAACAGCTTGCGGTAGAGGTGGCGGGGGTTCCAGTCGATGAGGACGCCGCCCAGGTCGAAGACGACGGTCGTGGGCCGGGCCGCCATGCGGGTCAGCTCCCCCGGTCGTCGAAAGCCGTCGGCGCGGGTCGCACCACGGCCGGCGGCTGGCCGCGGCGGATCTCCATGATCGCCAGCGCCCGGTCCGACAGCCCGTCGCGGCGGAAGCGGAACAGCCCCTCCACCCCGGCAAAGCCGTTCGGCCGCGTGATCGCGTCGACCGAGAAGTCGGCGCCGCCCGGCTGGCGGGCCAGCGCCACCGCCAAGGCTGTCGCGTCATAGGGCAGGGTGGCGATGCGCGGCGGCTGGCGGCCCTGGAGCGCGGTGAAGCGCTCGGTGAAGGCGATGCGCGCCTCCGCGGGCGGGGCCGCGAACCACGAGCCGTAGAGCGCCGGCTCGCGCCACATCGACGGGTCGTCCCACAGCTGGGTTCCCAGGAACTTGGCCCGGTTGCCGCGGGTCTCGTAATAGGAATAGAGCGGCGCCAGGGTCACCGCGCGCGCCGGCGCCTCCGGCAGCACCACGAAATCGGCTGGCTGGCGGGCGAGGCGGCGCGCCGTCTCCTGCGAGTCGGCCCCGCCCGGATCGTAGAACTCGACCGAGACGATGGTGCCGCCGACGCGCGGCACGGCCTCCTCGGCCGCCTGGGCGCCGCGCTGCCCGTAGGGCGAGGCGGGCGCCAGGATCGAGAAGCGCTTGCCGCCCGCGGCGGCGGCCTCCTCGACGACCCGGCGGATCTGCGGCCGCGGGTGCAGCCCCATCACGAAGACGCCGTCGGCCGCGACATCGGCATCGTTGGTGAAGGCGATGACGGCCACCCCGCGCTCGCGGGCGGGGCCGGCGGCGGCCCGCACCTCGTGCGAGAAGAGTGGCCCGAGAATGAGGGCGGCACCGTCGTCCAGCGCCTTGCGGACGGCGGCCTCGGCCCCTTCGGCGGTACCGTTGGTGTCGCGCGGCACCAGCGTCATGCCGCCATTGTTCTGGCCGGCGTCGAGCAGCGCCATCTGCGCTGCCTCCAGCATCGCGTTGCCGAGGGCGGCGTGCTGGCCGCGCAGCGGCAGCAGCAGGGCCACCTGAGCGCCCCCACGGGAAATGCCACCCAGCATCGGGTTGGGCGCCGGGGCGGGCGGCGGCGGCGCTTCGACCACCGGCGGGGGCTGCATCACCATCGCCTGGGGCGGCGGCATCGGTTGCGGTCGGGGCGGGTCGTCCCGTACGGTGGGACCGCATGCGGCAAGCGACAGGGCCAGGGCGACACATGCCGCGATCGATGGATGAGACGGACGGACAGGGCGGGCGGCGCGCACGGTCGGCACTCCCAGCAGGGGGACAGGGTCGGCCGGAGCCTATCGACGCCCTTCCGGCAAGTAAACCGGATGGCGACGACGACCCTGCCGATGGCGATGCCAACGCCGCAGACGCCCGCGGGTTGCTGCCGGCCGGCCTGCATGTCGTGGCGACCCCGATCGGCAACCGGCGCGACATCACCCTGCGCGCCATCGACACGCTCTGCGCGGCCGACCTGATCGCCTGCGAGGACACCCGCGTCAGCGGCCCCTTCGTGCGCGGGCTGGGGGCAACGGCACCCCTGCTGGCCTATCACGACCACAACGCGGCCCGTGTCCGGCCACGCCTGCTCGATCGCATGGCGGGCGGGCTGGCCGTGGCGCTCGTCTCGGACGCGGGCACGCCCCTGGTGTCGGACCCGGGCTACCGGCTGGTGGCCGAATGCGTGGAGCGCGGCATCGCCGTCACCACCCTGCCCGGCCCATCGGCGCCGCTGGCTGCCCTGGTGCTGTCGGGCCTGCCCAGCGATCGCTTTCTCTTCGCGGGCTTCCTGCCGCCCCGGCAGGGCCAGCGCGGCACGGCGCTGGCCGAGGTGGCGGCGGTGCCGGCGACGCTGCTCTTCTTCGAGACCGGGCCACGGCTGGCGGAAAGCCTGGCGCAGATGGCGACCGTGCTGGGCGACCGCCCGGCTGCCGTGGCGCGGGAACTGACCAAGCTGCACGAGGAAGTGCGGCGCGGGCCCCTGTCGGCCCTGGCCGCGCACTATGAGCAGGCAGGCCCGCCCAGGGGCGAGATCGTGGTCGTCGTCGGCCCGCCTTTGCCGGCCGCGGCCGTGGGGCCGGCGGAAGTCGACCGGCAATTGCGTCTGGCCCTGGCGACGATGCGGGTGAAGGATGCTGCGGCGGCCGTCGCGGCACTGACCGGCCTGACACGGCGAGAAGTCTATGCCCGCGCGCTGGCGTTGGGCGCTGCCGAGGGAGAGCGCGAATGAGTGCCGCCAGACAGCGTGCGATGCCGGGGGCGAACGCCCGGCGGGCCGCCGCCGAACGCCGCGGCCGCCGGGCCGAGGCCTGGGCCGCCTGGCTCCTGCGCCTGAAGGGCTATCGCGTGCTGGCCCGCCGCTGGCGTGGCCGCAGCGGCGAGATCGACCTGATCGCCCGGCGCGGCCGCATCCTGGCGGTGATCGAGGTGAAGGCGCGCGGCGACGAGGCGACGGCCGCGGGCTCGGTCCTGGCCAAGGGCCGCCAGCGCATCGGCCGGGCGGCGGCCGAGTATCTGGCCGGGCGGCCCGACCTGGCCGGCCTCGACGTCCGCTTCGATGTCGTGATGGCCAGCCCGAGGCGCCTGCCCCGGCACCTGCCCGATGCCTGGCGGCCGGAGTCGCGATGACGGAAGCGGCCGGCCGGGACGCGGCCCGGGCCATGTTGCAGTCGCTGGCCACCGTGCCGGACGCGGCGTTCGACCTCGGCCTGGGCGCGCTGGCGCTGGCGGCGCTCGACCGGCCGCAGGTGCCGCTCGACCGCTACCGGGCCCAGCTCGACGAACTGACGGCGGCGGTGGCGGCGGAAGCCGGGGCGGCGCCGGGCCTGTCGGCCCGCGCTGCCGCGCTGGCCGAGGTGATCGCTGTCCGCCAGGGCTACCAGGGCGACGGGCTGACCTACGACGACCTCCAGAACGCCAACATGATCCGGGTGATGGATCGCCGGAAGGGCCTGCCGGTGGCGCTGGGCATCCTCTACCTGCACGTCGCCATGCGGCTCGGCTGGGATGCCTGCGGCCTGTCCTTTCCCGGCCATTTCCTGATCGCGGTCGAGGGCGGCGGGGCGCGGGCCATCCTCGACCCCTTCAATGGCGGCCGGCAGTGCGATGCCGCGACGCTGCGCCGCCTGCTGAAATCCCTGGCCGGCGAGCGCGAGGAGCTGGACCCGGCCCACTATGCCCCGGTGCCCAACCGCTCGGTCCTGCTGCGCCTCCACAACAACGTGAAGCTGCGCCGCCTGCGCGGGCAGGACGCCGCCGGCGCGCTGGCCGCGATCGAGGCGATGCTGCTGTTCGCGCCCGACGAGGCCGGGCTGTGGCACGAGTCGGGACTGATCAACGCCCATCTCGGCAACCTGCGGTCGGCCGTGGCGGCGATCGACCGGGCACTGACGTGTACGCCGGACGCCGCCGGCCGGCACCAGCTGGCGACCCTGCTGCAGGAACTGCGCGGCCGCCTGAACTGACGGGTGGGTGCGGGTCAGCGGGGCGGCGGCAATCCGGTGCAGCCACCGATCATGGCAAAGCCGATGTCGAGCGGCGGGTAGGCCGCCAGCGCGCCCGCCTGCCGCAGCCGGCCGACGAAGCCCGGCTCCCGCCCGTCGGCGATCACGACGTTGGGCAGGATGGTGTCGCGCACCAGGACGCCGTCGGCCGCCGCCACCGCGGCCAGCGCCGCCATGCCGCCGGTGCCGGGCGGAAACAGCACGGCCACCGTGCCAGAGCGGTCCGGCGGCAGGGTGCCCAGGGCCAGCAATAGCCCGGCACCCGCCGCCCAGGCGACGACGATGGCGGCCGCGATGGCAAGCGCCAGCCGGTGCGGCCGGGCCGTGCCCGCCATTGCCGCCGCCATCGCCAGCGCTACCGGGCCGGGGCCAGCCGCACCGACCGCTCGGCGATCGGCAGGTGGATGAGGGCCGCGAACAGACCCAGGGCCACGCCCAGCCACCACACCATGTCGTAGCTGCCGGTGGCGTCGTAGATGCGCCCGCCCAGCCAGACGCCGAAGAAGGCGCCGACCTGGTGGCTGAGGAAGACGATGCCGAAGAGCGTCGCCATGTAGCGGGGTCCGAACATGACGGCGACCAGGCCCGAGGTGAGCGGCACGGTCGACAGCCACAGCAGGCCCATGGCGGCGGCAAAGATCAGCACCGAGGCCGACGACGGCGGTGTCAGGACGAAGATGGTAATGACGATGGCCCGGCCCAGATAGATCAGGCTCAGCAGCCACTTCTTGCTGAGCCGTCCGCCCAGCACGCCGGCCGTGTAGGAGCCGACGATGTTGAAGAGTCCGACCAGCGCCAGCGACCAGCCGGCGATCGAGGCCGGCACGCCGACGTCCTTCAGGTAGGGCGGCAGGTGGGTCAGGATGAAGGCGACGTGGAAGCCGCAGACGAAGAAGCCGGCGACCAGGTACCAGTAGCTGCCATGGCTGCCGGCTTCGCGCAGGGCCTGGCCCATGGACTGCTGGCCGGCGACGTTCTCGGGCCGGCCGCGCAGGAACCAGGCGAGCGGCAGCATCAGGAGACACATGGCGCCGATGATGATGAGCGCGCTGCTCCAGCCGAAGAGGCCGAGCAGGAGCTGCTCGATGGGCGCGATCAGGAACTGGCCCATGGAGCCGGCGGCGGTGCCGAGGCCGAAGGCCCAGGTCCGCTTCTCGGCCGGCACGGCGCGGCCGAGTGCCGCCAGCACGATCGAGAAGGAGGCGCAGGACAGGCCGAAGCCGACCATCACGCCCATGGTGGCGTGCAGCATCCAGGGCTCGGTCGCCAGCGGCATCAGGGCGATGCCGGCGCCGTAGAGGCTGGCGCCGAAGCCCAGCACGCGGGCCGTGCCCCAGCGGTCGGCGGCCGCTGCCGCGAACGGCACGCCCAGGCCCCACAGCAGGTTCTGCACGGCCGATGCCAGCGAGAACACCTCGCGGCCCCAGCCATTGGCGTCGCTGAGCGGATCGAGGAACAGGCCGAAGCCCGTCCGCAGGCCGAACGACAGGATGTTGAACAGACACCCGGCGACGATGACGATCATCATCACCCGGCCGGCTTGAGCGCCCTGCATCGCACCACTCCCCCGGGCTCCGCCCGGATTGAACAGGCCGGCATTGCCGGCCTTCACGAATCCTGCGTGCCGGCCCGGCCCTCCGGGTCGGCACGCGCCGCGCGCTCGGCCGCATAGGCCGGGCTGAATTCCACTGCAATGTCGCCCGGCGCGATCGGCCCGGCGCATTCCGCGCACACCAGCGTCGGCCGGGTCGCCCGGCCGCAGCCGCCGCGATCGGCGCGATGCACCAGCCGGACGGGCGGCCGCGCCGGGTCGCCCATCCAGCGCTGGCCCCACAGGCTCAGCATGACCATGACCGGGTGCAGCTCGCGGCCCTTGGCCGTCAACCGGTACTCGTGGCGCACCGGCCGGTCCTGGTACGGCCGCTTGTCCATCACCCCTTCGGCCACCAGCTTGGCCAGCCGGTCGGAGACGAGCCGCGGCGAGGCCCCGGTCAGGCGCTGGAAATCCTCGAACCGGCGCACGCCGAAGAAGGCCTCGCGCAGGACGAGCATCGTCCAGCGGTCGCCGACGATGGCGAGCGCCCGGGCGATGGAGCAGGCGGAATCGCCGATGTCCGACCAGCGCATGAGGTGACTTCCTTTTCGGAAGGAACTATAGGCGGGCCAGCCGCGGGCGGTCAATCGGCCTTGCGCCCCGGCTCGTCTGGCGGCCCGGGCGCGGCTATAGTCGCCGCCCTGCCCGTTTCCTTCCCGTCCCGGAGCTGCCCCATGAGCCTCGCCGTCGCCATCCAGATGGATCCGATCGAGACCATCAACATCGATGCCGACTCGTCCTTCGTCCTGGCGCTCGAGGCGCAGCGGCGCGGCCACACCCTGTTCCATTACCTGCCGCAGCACCTGTCGCTCAGCGCCGGACGGGTAGTGGCGCGCGGCCGGCCGCTGGAGGTGCGGCGCGAGAAGGGCAACCACCACACCTTCGGGCCGTGGCAGACGGTCGACCTGGCGACCATGGACGTCATCCTGATGCGCCAGGACCCACCCTTCGACATGGCCTACATCACCGCCACCCACCTGCTGGAGCACATCCACCCGCAGACGCTGGTGGTGAACGACCCGGTCCGCGTGCGCAACGCGCCCGAGAAGCTGTTCGTGACCCACTTCCCCGACCTGATGCCGCCGACGCTGATCACCGCCGACCGGCAGGAGGTCCTGGCGTTCCGGGCCGAGCACAAGGACATCATCGTCAAGCCGCTGTTCGGCAATGGCGGGTCGGGTGTCTTCCATATCGGCCCCGACGACGAGAACCTGTCGGCTCTGCTGGAGATGTTCACCCAGATCTATCGCGAGCCGATCATCATCCAGCGCTACCTGCCGGAGGTGCGGCGCGGCGACAAGCGCATCATCCTGATCGACGGGGTGCCGGGCGGCGCCATCGACCGGGTGCCCGAGAAGGGCGAGGCGCGGGCCAACATGCATGCCGGCGCCAAGCCGCAGCAGGCCACCCTGACCGAGCGCGACCGCGAGATCTGCGCGGCGATCGGCCCGGCCCTGCGCGAGGCCGGCCTGATCTTCGTCGGCATCGACGTGATCGGCGACTATTTGACCGAGATCAACGTGACCTCGCCCACCGGCATCCAGGAGATCAACCGGTTCGACGGCGTGCGGCTCGAATCCGATCTGTGGGATGCGATCGACCGCCGCTTGGCGGCGCGCCAGCCGCGGGCGATGTAGCCGGGCGGCCGGGCGGTGTTTCGAGGGGGGCGCAGGCATGGCCCCCCTCCTGCACCCGCCCCGCCCGATCGGCCATGTACAGTCGGAAAGATGCCGCGCGCATCTGTATCGGTCGCGGCAGCGGTCCAGGCGACCTCAGATCGTCCCGGCTGCCTCCAGCGCGGCGAGCCGGTCGCGGCCTACACCCAGGCGGTCGCCCAGGATCTCGGCGTTGTTCTCGGCCACCTGGGCATCGCGGAAATCGCGCAGCGACGACTGGTCGTAGCCGCGGGGCGAATAGCCCGGCACGACCACCGGCCCGACCACCGCGTCCTCGGTCGGCACGACGTCGCCGCGGGCGAGGAAATAAGGGTCGGTCGCCAGCGTCGCGCCGTCATGCACCAGGGCGGCCTCGATGCCGAGCGGGGCCAGCGCTGCCAATGCGGCCTCGGGCGATTGCCCGGCGAACCAGGGCGCGAGCGCCGTCGCCAGCCCGGTCCGGTCGCTGTCGGCGGCAGCGCCAGCCAGCGCCGCCAACTTCTCCGCCCCGCCCGGCCGCACCAGCAGCATCAGCCAGCGGCCGTCGGCGCAGGCAAAGCTCGGCAGCCAGTCGCCGTCGGCCTCGGCCGCACCCCAGCCATAGGGGTCGTTCGATCCCTGGCGGGCCGGGCTCCGCTGCTGCAGGTGATGGAGGGCGAGCTGGCAGTCTGCCATGCGCAGCAGCGGCTCGTAGAGGGCAAGGTCGATGTGCGTGCCGGAGCCGCCGCCGCAGTCGCGGGCGTGGAGTGCGGCCGCCACCGCGAAGAAGCCCATCAGGCCGGCCGATGTGTCGGCCAGGCTGAAGCCGACATGCTGGGGCGTCTCGGCCGGCTCGCCGGTCAGGGTCACCATGCCGCTCAGCGCCTCGGCGATCTTGCCGAATCCCGGCCGGCCCGAATCCGGCCCGGTCTGGCCGAAGCCCGACACGCTCAGCATCACCAGGCGGGGGTTGATCTTCGACAGGTGCTGCCAGCCGATGCCCAGCCGGTCCATGACGCCCGGCCGGTAGTTCTCGACCACGACGTCGGCATCGGTCACCAACTGCTCGAACAGGGCCTTGCCCTGCGGATCCTTCAGGTTGAGCGTCACCACCCGCTTGTTGCGGGCGGCGACCCCCCACCAGACCTGGACGCCGTTCTTGCGCCGGCCCAGCAGGCGCATGGGGTCGCCGCCGTCGCGCCGTTCCACCTTGATGACCTCGGCCCCCATGTCGGCCAGCAGGCTGCCGGCGAAGGGGCCGGCCAGCGCGATGCCGACCTCGACGACGCGCAGGCCGGCAAGCGGCAGCGGGCGCGGGGCGAGCGGGGTTCCGTCCATGGTCTGCCTCCTCGGGCGTCGGTCAGTCGGCCAGCACGCCGCGGCGGCGCGCCTCGCGCAGGATCTCCTCGGCGATCGGCAGCATGGCGTAGTCGACCATCTGCCCGCGATAGGTGACGGCGCCGGAGCCGGCGGCCTCGGCCGCGCGCATCGCCTCCACCAAGCCCTTGAAGTAGTCGACCTCGGCCTTTTCGGGCGTGAAGACCTCGTTGGCGATGGCGACGTGGCTGGGATGGATCAGCACCGCGCCGGTGAAGCCCAGCGACTTGGCCCGCACGCACAGCCTGCGCACGAGGTCATGGTCGTCGAGCGCGGTGCCGATGATGCTCGACATGGGGAAGAGGGCACCGCCCGCCCGGCTGTCCAATACCATCTTGGAGGCGAGGTAGAGCTGCTCCGTCCCTTCCACGGTCGGCCGGAAGCCGGCGGCGCGCGCGACGTCGCCGATCACCGGACCGCCGACGATGCCAATGACGCCCTTCACCCGCGGGCTGGCGGCGGCCAGGTCGCGCGCGGCCCACAGGCCCTCTGCCGTCTCGGGCAGGGCCATGATCGCGACCGACCGCTGCGACAGGCCGGCCTTGCCCTCGGCATAGGCCAGCGCCACGTCGAGCTGGCGCACCTCGTCCGGCGTGCGGCCCTTGGGCAGCATGACGCCGCTGAAGCCCTCGGTGGCGACGGCGACCGCATCCTCCAGCCCACCCTGGTCGAGCGAGTTGATGCGCACGAAGGCGGGGATGCCCATCGCGTGCAGCAGGCCGATCGCCTCCCGGGCGATGGCGCGGGCCGGGATCTTGTCGGCCGGGGGCACTGCGTCCTCCAGGTCGAGCACCACCGAATCCGGCGAGAAGCGCTGGACCCGGCGGGTCCAGTCGAGCTTGTGGGCCGGGATGAACAGCATCGATCGCAGGGGCCACATGGCCGTCTCCTTGGTTTCTATTCGTTCCGGCCGTCGCCGCCGTCGCGCAGCATTTCCCACCACAGCAGCACCGTGAGCAGGAGTGCCGCCACGGCGACGAGCACGATGAAGGACAGCGGGTCGACCAGGTGCAGGCGGGTGCGGGCGCCGAAGAACCACAGGCCCGCCGTCACCAGCAGCACGCCCACCCAGACGATCGCGTTGATCCGTGCCTTGGACATCGGTCTGCCTCCTACGACGCCGGGACGGGTCGGTCGCGCCGCAGGGTCGCCGGCAGGATCGCCACGGCGGCAATCGCCAGGCCGAACAGGCGTGCCCGCCAGTCGGGCCAGGCCAGGCACAGGGTGGCGACCGCCAGCATGATCCGCACCGGCATGGTGAGGTTGCGGCCGAGCCAGCCCTCGACGCTGGCGGCCAGCAGGACGACGGCGATCAGGGTGGATACCGACACCATGGCGATCGCCGGCCAGGAGCCGCCCATCAGCAGGGCCGGGTCGTAGACGAAGATGAAGGGCACGACGAAGCCGGAGAGGGCCAGGATGAAGGCCTCGTAGCCCGTGCGGTTCAGGTCGGCGCCGGCGATGCTGGCCGCGGCATAGGCGGCCAGGGCCACCGGCGGCGTGACGTTGGCGAGGATGCCGAAATAGAAGGCGAACATGTGGCTGGGCAGTTCGGGCGCCCCCATCCGCACCAGGGCCGGCACGATCAGCACGGCCACCGTCAGGTAGACGGCCGGCGTCGGCAGGCCCATCCCCAGCACCAGCGCGATGATCGCGGTCAGGATCAGCGCCACCAGCAGCCGCCCGTCCGAGGCATAGACGACGAAGTCGGCCAGCAGGTTGCCCGCACCCGACACCCACAGCGTGCCCATCAGGATGCCGGCGGTGGCGACGGCGGCACCGACGGCCACGTTGTTCGACATGGCGTCGACCACGGCGTCGAGATAGCGGCCCATCGGGATGCGGGTGGAACGCGCCAGCAGCGAGGCCGCGAACAGCGATCCCAGCCCGATCAGGGCCGCCATCTGCGCCGAGAAGCCGAAGAAGAAGGGCGCGATCAGGGCGGCGATGGCGATCAGCAGGTGGCCGCCCTCGCGCATCGCCTTGGCGACGGTGGGCAGGGTCTCGGTGGTGGCGGCCAGCCCCATGCGCCGCGAACGGAACTCCACCTGGGTATGGATCGAGACGAAGTAGATGACGGCCGGGATCACCGCGGCCACCACGATCGTCCAGTAGCTGACGCCCAGGAATGCCGCCATCAGGAAGGCGGCGGACCCCATCACCGGCGGCATGATCTGGGCGCCGGACGAGGCCACCGCCTCGATCGCGCCGGCCGTCGCCGGCTTGAAGCCGCTGCGGATCATCAGGGGGATGGTGACGTTGCCCATGCCGACCACGTTGCCGACCACGCTGCCCGAGGTCGTGCCCTGCAGCGCGCTCGAAAGGACCGAGACATGGGCGGGGCCGCCGGCGCGCCGGCCCATCAGCGCCAGCGACAGGTTCTCGAAGAAAGCGATGCCGTTGGTGCGCACCAGGATCGCGCCGAAGATCAGGAACAGCATCAGGTAGGTGGCCGCCACGCCGGTGGTGGAGCCGAAGATGCCCTGGTCCTGCATGAACAGGATCTCGACGAAGGTCTGCCAACGCACGTTGGGGGCGGCGAACATGCCGGGGAAATTCTCCCCAAAGAGCGCCTGGATCGAGAACAGCGCCACGATGATCAGCATGGCCCAGCCGATGAACCGGCGCGTCACCTCCAGCGTGACGACGATGTAGACGATGCCGAAGAAGAGGTCGGCCGGGTCGGGGAAGCCGATGCGCCGGGCGAAATCCTCGTAGTCGAGGAAGACGTGCAGCATGCCGGCAATCAGCAGGGCGACGCCGACGAGGTCGGGCAGCAGGCCGAGCGCGCCGCGCTTGTGCCAGGGCAGCCCGCCGGCTGACCGCACCAGCAGCCCCAGCGAGCAGATGCCGCAGACGAAGGCGATGCGCTGCAGGTAGGCGGTGATGGTGCCGGCGGCGGCCGTATAGATCAGCAGCACGCCGAGGAACAGGCTGATGAAGATGATCGCGGCCGCCACGGCGCGGTGATGGAATGCGCCGTGGCGGATGACGTCCCGCAGTGGCCGCGCCGCATCCTGCTCCAGCAGGGCGAGGGCAGCGTCGGACGGCGGCGGGGCCTGGGTCATGGTGGGTCTTTTGCGCCAGCGATCAGGACGGGGTGTCGCCGCCGTTGGCGATCACGCGGATCGGGATCTTCGCCTCGTCCAGGCACTTCTTAGCGCCGGGATGGAGCGGGATGAAGACCGTCTGCGCCGCGCGGTCGACCAGCTTTTCGGCCCCCTTCCAGGTCGGCACCACGTCGCCCCACACCTTGGCGTTCTCGGGCCAGTAGAGCTGGCGGCAGATGCGGTAGACGACGTCGTCCGGCAGGTCCTTGTGGACGACGTAGCCCAGCGAAAGCTGGACGCCGGTCACATCGTTCTTCTGCCAGTCATAGGTATTGGCCGGCAGCTCGTTGCGCACGAAGGTCGGATAGTTGTCGAGCAGCGCCTTCAGCACCGGCGGGTCCATCGAGACGATGCGCGCGGCGTTGGTGGCGGCGAACTGCGTCAGGATCGGCGAGGGATGGTCGGCCGTCAGGAACACGGCGTCGAGCTGGCCGTCGGCCAGCATGTCCATCTGCTGGTTCCAGTCGCCGGTGGCCACGACCCCGCCGTTCCGCTTGATCTGGTCGTAGGAGAGGTTGATCCCCTTCAGCCCGACATTGACCATGGTCGAGGTAAGGCTGTCGGGCGTGCCGACGCCGATGCGCTTGTTGGCGAGGTCGGCCCAGGAATTCAGGCCGGACTTGGCCGTGGTGATGAAGGTCGGGCTGGCTGACGGCCGGGTCATGAAGCCGATATAGGCGCCGACATAGCGCAGGGTCTGCATCTTCGGCCGGTTGGCGAAGGTTCGGCTGCTGTTCCAGGCGTCGACCACGCTTTCGCCGACGCCATGGCCGATCTGGGCCTCGCCGCTGTGGATGCGTGGCGGCACCGCCGTCGCCGTGCCCGGCAGGCGGCGGACGTTGATCGGCGCGCCCGGATAGGCGCGCTTGATCGCCTCTTCCATCACGGTGAAGGCGAGGTCGCTGGTGGACCCGGCCGAGCCGCGGCCGATGATCACCAGCGACTTCGGCGCCTCGTCGGCGGCGGCCGGCAGAATTGAGGCCGGCCATGCGCCGGCTGCGATCGCCGTCGCCAGCAGCAGGCGGCGGCCGACTGCGAACCTGTTCCCGTTCATGGTTCTCCCTCCCCGTGGCGTGTTCTTCTTCGATATCCTAGCTAGAGCCAGACGGCGCCGGAGCGGCGGAAGCCCGCGATCTCCTCGGCCGTGAATCCGGCGGCACCAAGGACGGCGTCGCTGTCGGCGCCGATCGCCGGCCCGGCATGGCGGATGGTGGCGCCCATGCCCGCGATCTTGGGCAGGATGGCCGGCTGCGGCAGCGCCTCGCCGGTGCCGTCGTCGACCCAGGCGACATCGGCGCGCGCGGCCAGGTGCGGGTCGGCCAGCACGTCGCCGGCATCGTAGAGGGGGCCGACGACGACGTCGTTCTCGCGCACCAAGCGCATGGCGTCGGCCGAATCGTGGCGGGCCATCCATTCGGCAATGACGGCGTCCAGCGCATCCATGTTGCGCTGGCGGTCGGCGGTGGTGCGGAAGCGCGGGTCGTCGCGCAGGGCCGGGCCGCCGATCATCACCAGCAGCCGGTCGGCGACCGACGGCGTCGCGGCCGAGACCGTCAGCAGCCGACCGTCCTGCGTGCGGAAGACGTTGCCGATGTTGGAGTTCATCGGGAAGCGGTTGCCGTTGCGCGGCTCGGCCTGGCCGGTGATCGAGGCGACGGCGAGCTGCCACTCGTTCATCCGCAGCAGCGCCTCATGCATGCCAAACGCAAGCGGGGCGGCTGTCCGCTTGCCGATGCCGGCGGCGCGCAGCTCGCACAGCGCGCCCGCAGCGGCCAGCAGGCCGGCGGTATAGTCGGCCAGCGGGAACTCCGCCTGCATCGCCGGCCCGTCCGGCTGCCCCGTCAGCGCGACCGCGCCGGTCGCGGCGGCCGCGAGCTGCGGCGCGGTGCTCCACGGCCACAGATCCGGCCGGTCGCGGCCGGGTGCGTGCAGCGACAGGTCGAGCGGCGGCTTGGTCCCGGCGGTGGCGGCCGCCTGCCAGGAGGCGGCACTGCCGTCGTCGCGCACCAGCACCTGGGCCTGCTCCAGCAGGCGGGCGGCGATCTCCGCACCCCCCGGGGCATCCGGGTCGAGGGCCAGGGACTGCTTGTTGCGGGCGACGATCGGCCACCAGACACGGCGCACCACGGCGCTGCCGAGATGACGGATCGGTGATCCGCCGGGCGGCTCGCAGACGATCACCCGCCCGCCGAAATCGGCGAACAGGCTGGCGGCGAACGCGCCGGCGGGCGTGCCCGCGGCTTCGATGACCGTGATCGTCGAAAGATCCGACGCCCGGCTGGTCCCGGTATCCGGCATGCCCCTGCCTTCGCTGGTGTGCGCTTCCGATGCGGGTCGTTGATCGCCCGCTTTGTCCCGAGGGGATTGAAGCAAAGCGCGATTGATCACACCATTCGAAAAGTCTGACGGATTGGGAAGCCTACATGATCAATTACACCCTGGCCCAGGTCATGACCTTCCTGGCGGTGGCCGAAACCAAGAGCTTCCGCCTGGCGGCCGAGCGCCTGCGGGTGTCGCCGCCCGCCGTCAGCCAGCGCATCCGCGAGCTGGAGGACCGGCTGGGCGTGCGCCTCTTCCACCGCACCACCCGCTCCGTCGTGCCGACGGCCGAGGGCGAGCGGCTGGGGGCGGCCGCCCTCCAGGCGCTGGACCAGCTCCACGACGTGGCGCTGGCCTTGCGCGACGAGGCGGCACTGCGCCACGGCCGGTTCGTGGTGGCGACCCTGCCGTCGATGGCCGCGACCATCCTGCCGCTCGCCATGGCGGATTTCCGGGCTGGCCACCCCGGCGTCTCCATCGGCATGATCGACGCGCATGAGGGCCGGGCCCTGGATGCGGTCGCCCATGGCGAGGCGGCCTTCGGCCTGCTCGCGCGCGCGCCGCCGGCCCACCAGGACCTGCTGTTCACGCCGCTTTTCCGCGACGATTCGGTGGCGGTCATGGCGGTCGGCCATCCCCTGGCGGGGCGCCGCAAGCTCGACCTGCGCGAACTGGTCGACCAGGCGCTGCTGGTGCCGGCGGTCGGCACCAGCGTGCGCGCCATGGTCGACGGGGCCTTCGCCCGCTGCGGCCTGTCGTTCGTGCCGGCCTACGAGGCGATGAACCTGACGACCCTGCTGGCCCTGGCCGAGACCGGCTTCGGCGTCACCTTCGTGCCGCGCATCTTCGCCATCCGCCTCGACCTGTCGCGGCTGAAGATGGTGCCGCTGGTGGGCCGGCCGATGCATCGCGACATCGGCATCGTCACGCCGCGTGGCCGGTCATTGTCGCCGTCGGCGGCGGCCTTCCGCGACTTCCTCGGCCGGCGCTTCGCCCGCCCCGGCCGCCACCGCGCACCCGTCCCGGCGGACATTCAGGCCATGTAGCCGCCGTCCATCACCAGCGGGCTGCCGATCACGAAGGACGCGGCACTGGAGCAGAGCCACAGCACGCCGTTCGCGATCTCCTCGGCCGCCGCGATGCGCCCGCGCGGCGTCTGCTGCAGGATGGCCGCGGCCTTCACCGGATCGTCGCGGAAATAGCGGGCGACCGGCGGCGTGTCGACCCAGCCGGGGCACACGGCGGTGATGCGCAGGCCGGATGCGGCGTGCTCAAGGGCCGCACTCTTGGTCAGGCCCAGTACCCCGTGCTTGGCGGCCGAATAGGCGGCCCCGCCCGGGAAGGGATAGCCGCGCAGGCCGTCGACCGACGCATTGTTGACGATGACCCCGCCGCCGCCCGCCAGCATCAGCGGGATCTGGTGGTGCATGCACAGGAAGGCCGATGTCAGGTAGCCGTCGATGGTCCGCCGCCAGTCGGCCTCGGCCGTGTCGGCGACCGGCGCCCAGCGGCCGCCGCTGCCGCCATTGTTGAAGGCATAGTCGAGCCGCCCGTGGCGCTCTGCGATGGTGGCGCAGAGCCGCTCGACGTCGCCGCCATCGGCCACGTCGCAGGCGATCCAGGATACCTGGCCGGCCAGGCCGATCTCCTTCAGCGCCGCCTCGGCCCGGTCGGCGTCCCGGCTGGCGAGGATGACCGTGGCGCCCTCGCGCGCGAAGGCCGCGACGGTGGCCAGGCCGATGCCGCTGCTGCCGCCCGTCACCAGCGCGATCTTGCCCCGCATTTCCGGGTAGCGGACCCGGTTGTCGTCGGTGCCTGTCATCCTGTCCCCACCATGATTCCGGCCGCGATCATGCGCCGTCGCACCGCCGGATGAAAAGCAGCCGATGACAGTCGCGGGATGGGACCACTACACTCCAGCCGGGCATAGGAGGGATGATGGTCGCGCGGATCGCGACGGTCGCGTTTCAGGGGATCGAGGTCCGCGCGGTCGACGTACAGGTGCAGATGGCGGCCGGTCTCCCGACCTTCGCCCTGGTCGGGCTGCCGGACAAGGCAGTGGCCGAAAGCCGCGAGCGGGTGCGGGCGGCCCTGTCGGCCATGGGCCTGGCGCTGCCGCCCAAGCGGATCACCATCAACCTGTCGCCGGCCGATCTGCTGAAGGAGGGCAGCCATTTCGACCTGCCGATCGCGCTCGGCCTGCTGGTCGCCATGGGCGTGCTGCCCGAGGAGGGGACGGCCGGCTTCGTCGCGCTGGGCGAGCTGGCGCTCGACGGCGCGCTGGCCCCGGTCGCGGGCGTACTGCCGGCCGCCGTCCACGCCAATGCCTCCGGCCGCGGCATCATCTGCCCCGAGGCGTCGGGCGGGGAGGCGGCCTGGGCGGGCGAGATCGCGGTCGTGGCCGCCCCCACCCTGCTGTCGCTGGTGAACCACATCCGCGGGACGCAGCTCCTGACGCCGCCGCGGGCGCGCCTGGCCGAGGAGGCCGGCGGCCAGCCCGACCTGGCGGCGGTGAAGGGGCAGGAGACGGCCAAGCGCGCCTTGGAGATCGCGGCCGCAGGCGGCCACAACCTCCTGATGATCGGGCCGCCGGGCTCGGGCAAGTCGATGCTGGCCCAGCGCCTGCCCGGCCTGCTGCCGCCGCTGACCCCGGCCGAGGCGCTGGAGGTGTCGCTGATCCACAGCGTCGCAGGATTGCTGGCGGACGGCCGGATCAGCCGGCGGCGCCCGTTCCGCGACCCGCACCATTCGGCCTCGCACGCTGCCCTCATCGGCGGCCCGCGCGCGCGGCCGGGCGAGGTGTCGCTCGCCCATCGCGGCGTGCTGTTCCTGGACGAGCTGCCGGAATTCCAGCGGCCGGCGCTGGAATCCCTCCGCCAGCCGCTCGAATCCGGCCGCGCGGTGGTGGCCCGCGCGGCCGCCCACGTGGCCTATCCGGCCCGCTTCCAACTCGTGGCGGCGATGAACCCCTGCCGCTGCGGGCAACTGGCCGATGCCGGCCTGGCCTGCGCGCGGGCGCCGGCCTGTGGGCGCGACTACCAGGCGCGCCTGTCGGGGCCGCTGCTCGACCGCATCGACCTGACGATCGACGTGCCGGCGGTCAGCGCGGCCGACCTCGCCCTGCCGCCGCCGGCCGAAGGCTCGGCCGAGGTGGCGGCCCGGGTCGGTGCCGCGCGCGACCGGCAGCGCGCCCGCTTCGACCGGCTGGGTGCCGCCACGGTCGCTTGCAATGCCGAGGCCGACGGCGAGTTGCTGGACGCCATCGCCGACCCCGAGCCGGACGGCAAGCGCCTGCTGGCCGACGCGGCCGACCGACTGAAGCTGTCGGCGCGCGCCTGGCACCGCGTGCTGCGCGTCGCCCGCACGCTGGCCGACCTGGAGGCCTGCGAGCGCGTCCGCCGCATCCATGTCGCCGAGGCGCTGTCCTATCGGCGGACCGGCTTCGTCGGCTGAACCGGCGGCCGGTCAACGGCCCCGGATCAGTGCCGGTATTCGGGCTCCTGGCGATCCAGCATGCGCTTGATCGCGATGAAATGCCGCTCGGCCACCTTGGGCAGGTCGCCTGCCATCTGCTGGCGGACGTGGCGGCGGACCTCGTCGGGGATGGTGCGCAGTTCCTCGCCGCCGGACCGGGCCAGCACCTGGAACATGCAGGCGCGCTCCAGGTAGTAGAGGTCGTTGAAGGCATCGGCCACGGTCGGACCGACGGCGATGACGCCGTGGCTTGCCAGCATCAGCACGCTGGCGCTGCCCAGCCCGTCGGCCAGCCGGTCGCCTTCCGACCGGTCGAGCGCCAGCCCGCCATAGATCTCGTCATAGGCGATGCGGCCGTCGAACATCAGGGCGTTCTGCTCGCACATCTGGAGCTGCATGCGCTGGCGCAGGGTGAGTGCGGTCGCGTGCGGCTGGTGGGTGTGCAGGACGGCCACCGCGTGCGGCGCCTTCAGGTGGATGCGGCTGTGGATGAAGAAGGCGCTGTCCTCGACCGGCCCCTCGCCCTCCAGCACGTTGCCCTCGGCATCGCACAGGCACAGCGACGAGGCCGTGATCTCCGACCAGTGCCAGCCATAGGGGTTGATCAGGAACCGGTCGCCGCGCACCCGGCCGTCGGCATCGGGCACGGCGACCGAGAAATGATTGTCCACGCCCTCGTTCATGCCCAGCCGTGCCGCCCAGCGCAGTGCCGCCGCCAGGTCGACCCGCATCCCCTCGATCACTTCGCTCATGCCCCTGCCTCTGCTCCTGCCATGCCGGGTGGTGCGGCCAGATCGCGCGCGACGGCGGTCGCGACCAGATCGACATGGGGATCGAGCCGCGCCCAGGCGGCCAGCGTCGTCTGCCGCACCGCAGCGGGACGGTAGCGGAAACCGAAGGCGATCGCTGCACGCAAGTGCGAGGAACGGGCGCCGCTGGCCAGACTTTCCAGCATTTCCCAGCCCCCGGCCGTGGCGAACCGGGCCAGCACGATAGCGGCCGCCGCCCGCGTCGTGTCCGGCAGCCGGCCGTCGCCGGCGATGCGGGCCAGCAACGGCGCGGTCCGGCCGGCGATGGCCGGCGCCTTCCACAGGGCCGACGCCGCCCACATCCATTGCCACGGGTGCAGGCGGCTGGCCGCGGCATGCAGGGCCGCCTCGAACCGGTCGCGCACCGCCCGGTCGTCGAGGAAGAGGCCGATATAGAGGGCATAGATGCGCGCCGCCCACGGCACGTCGACGAAGCGTGACAGGGCCCGGTCCAGCGCCGAGCGGTCGCCGGCGCGGCCCAGCGCCAGCAATGCCCACTGCTCCACCTTGAAGGCATCGTAGCCATACCGGCCGAGGTCGGCCATCATCTCGCGGGCGGCCAGGTGCTGGGCCTCCGACGACCCGGGCTCGACCCAGAGGTTGGCCGGGCTGGCCCATTGGACCAGCAGGTCGGTTCGCGCGACGATGCGGGTCTTGTCGGGGTTGGGGGACATGCCCATCGCCGCCAGAAGCGCGGTCAGGCGGGCCATCGCGGCATCGGCGGCCGCGATGTCCTCCGTTGGCATGAGGACGCCGTCGATCAGCCGGAACGATGGGCGGCCCAGCTCGGCGCACAGGCGGTCGAGCGGGCGGAGATGGATCGTGACCAGGGTACCGCTGGTCATGAGGTCGTTCAGCAGCCCGGCCGGCCCCAGCGTCTTCTCGAATGCCCGGTCGATCCGCTCGCCCTCGGCCAGCCAGGCGGCGGGCAGGCCCAGTCGGGCCAGCGACGCCAGCAGGTCGGCCCGGCGCAGGCTGGTGCCGGCGCGAGCGACGTCGATCTCCACGAAATGCGACCAGCGCTCGTCCTCGGCCGCCTGCTGGGTTGCCAGGCGAAAGCAATTGGCACTCCAGTCGGTCGAGGCCAGCAGCGCATCCTCGCCCGTCCGTGCCGGCAGGGAGGAGAAGACCCGGTCGCGGTCGAGGTGCGGCTCGGCCGCCTGGGCGGCCGCAGCGGCGAAGAGCTGGAAGAGGGTCCGCTCGACCGGCCCGAGGACGCCGTCCGCTCGCTCGGAGAATGTATTCTTGCCAGGGCGGTGGCGCAGGAACGTGTATGGGCAGGGCGGGCGCAGCGGCCGGCCGGCCAGGATGCCGGCCCGCACCCGGTCGAACGCCTGCTGGTAGACCAGCTTGTTGTGGGGTGCGAAGACGAACTCGCGCGCGGTCTCCCCCATCAGGGTGGCATGGGCGCGCCGCCACGTTGCGCCGTCGAGAGCCTGCGGATTGGCCCAGCCCGTCATGATGCGGGCGCCGGGGCGGGCTGGCGCGCCAGTGCCGTCGCCACCAGGGCGACCTGCGGGTCCCGCGCGGCCCACCGGCCGAGCAGCGGCGTCCGTTCGCCCGCGGGGCGGAACCGCAGTCCATGGGCGATGGCGGCCCGCAGATGGGGCGAGCGGGTGGCGTCGGCTACGGCCTCCAGCGCGGCCCACTCCGCGCGCGTGGCGAAGCGGGCAAGGACGGTTGTCGCGGCGATACGCAGCATCATCGCCGCACCCTTGTGGGCCGCCAGGGTTGCAAGGTGGCTCCGGAGCGGATCGGGCAGGCTCGGTGCGTGCTGGAATGCCGAAATTGCCCAGGCCAACTGCCAGGGGTCGAACTGCCGCGTCCCGGCAACGAAGACGGCCGCCATCCGGTCTGCCACCGCCGGGTCGTCCATGAAGCGGCCGACATAGCCGGCAAAGGCCCGGGCGGCGACCGGTGCCGCGCCGAACTGCCCGAGAACATGATCCAGCGCCGCCGGATCGCCGGCCCGCGCCAGCCGCGCGAGCGCGCCCTCGGCGATCGACCGCAATTGCGGATCGTCGGTGGCGGTCGCGCGCAGCCGGGCCAGGGCCTGCGCCGGTGACAGGCTGGGATGGGCGCGCCGGCGCGCCTGTCGCCGACGCCTGGCGCGGAACGCCGCCATCGTGTCGACGCCGCTCTTGGCGCGGTTGACGGCGAATCCACGGGCGGCCAGTTGGGCTTCCGCCGCCGCGGCCAAGCGATGGCCGGCCTCCAGATCGTCGGCCAGCATGACGATGTCGTCGAGCAGTCGGACCGACGGCACCCCCTGGCGGGCGCACCATTCATCCAGCCAGCGTAGCGTGACCGTGAAGAAACCGGCATTGGCGAGCAGGCCGGAGGGAACGCCGAGGGGGCGCGGGCACCGGGCGAAGCTGGCCCAGAAATCGTCGGCGATCCCCAGCCAGCCTGGCGGCAGGCCGAGCTGCCGCAGGTCCTCCGTCAGGGCGTCGCGGTCAGTCCGCTGGCCGCACTCGGCGATGTCGATCGCGACCACCGCCTGGGCGTTGGTGGTGGCGATGGCATGCTCCAGGGCGGTCGCGGCATCCCTGCTCCATTGCAGCGGCGGTACCACCAGCCCCGGCTCGGGCCCCGTCGCCGGCCGGCTCGAAAAGACCCGGCTGCGGTCGAGCACCGGCTCTGCCGTGGCTACCGCCGTGGTGCACAGCAGCATGTAGAGCGCCTCGTCGGCGGGCAGCATCAGGGCATGGATCTGGTGGCGGCCGCGCTGCCCGGGACCGTTCCCCTTTGGCACGGCACAGGGGACGGGCGGCTGCGGCGGCTGGCGCTCCGCCGACAGCAGCGTGTTCCGCACCGCATCGAAGGCATGGCGATGCACGAAGTCCACATGGGGCGCATAGATCATGCGCTGGCGCCGCTGCGCCAGCAGCTCGGCCTGCAACCGGGCCCAGGTTTCCTCCGGGACGTCGGCCAGCGCCCGCGCCGCAGCCGCAGGCGCGGTCACGACGATGCCGACGATGTTCTGTGGTATCGGGATACCATGCTGTCGATTCGGGTCCGACTCGCCGCGACTCCTGGGACGTTCATTGGACGTTCCGTGATTCGCGCCCGAGTCGCAAAGCCATAAGCGGTCGTGATTCGTTCGAGGTTCGTTCGGGCGATCGGCCGGTTCAACCGACCGCCGCGCGGCGCGGCCGCACCGGTCGTGGCGCCGCTGCCGCACCTTCCGCCTCGGCGTTGCCGAACACGGCCAGCAAGGCCGTGCGGATCGCCTTGATCTTGGCTTCCTTCTCGACCTTCAGGCCGAACACGTCCTTGACGTAAAAGACGTCGACCACTTTCTCGCCATAGGTCGAGATGCGGGCGGTGGCGATCTGCACGCCCTGGCGGGTCAGCGCCCGGGTCAGGTCGGCCAGCAGGCCCGGCCGGTCGCGGCCGTTCACCTCGATCACCGTGTGGTTGGTCGACGCGCTGTTGTCGACCAGCACCCGCGGTGCCAGGGCGAGCGACCGGGTCGCCGGCGCGAAGGGCACCGGGCGGCGCAGCTCGGCCGTGGGCGACAGGCGGCCGTCCAGCGACTGCTCCACCATCACCGCCAGCCGCGCCAGCCGGTCGGGCCGGTCGAAGGTCCCGCCCGTGGCGTCCTGCACGGCGAAGCTGTCGAGCGCCATGCCGTTGGCCAGCGTGTGGATGCGGGCATCGACGATGTTGGCGCCGGCCACGGCCAGCGCGCCCGCGATGCGCGAAAAGAGGCCCGGATGGTCGGCGGTGTAGATGGTGACGTCGGTCACGCCGCGCGCCGGGTCGACCCGGGTGTCGACGGTGAGCGCCCGGCCCTCGCGCTCGGCCGAGCGGATGATCCGCGCATGGCGGGCCTGGGTGTCGACATCGAGCCCCAGCCAGTAGGCGGGGTAGATGACGTCGGAGAAGAGGGCGAAGCTGTCGTCGTCCCAGTCCTTCAGGGCCTGGCGCAGGCGGTCGCGGGCGGCCGCGATGCGGGCCGCCTTGGGCTGGGCGCCGATGCCGCCCGACATGGCCTCGGCGGTGCGATGGTAGAGCTCGCGCAGCAACGTCGCCTTCCAGCTATTCCACACCTTGGGGCCGACCGCGCGGATGTCGGCCACGGTCAGCGCCAGCAGCAGCTTCAGGCGCTCGGGCGACTGCACCTCGGCGATGAAGTCCTGGATGGTCTTGGGGTCGTCGATGTCGCGCTTGAAGGCGGTGTTGGACATCAGCAGGTGGAAGCGCACCAGCCAGGCGACCGTCTCGGTCTCCTCCGGCGCCAGGCCGAAACGTGGTCCCAGTTTGAGCGCGATCTCGGCCCCCAGGATGGAATGGTCGCCGCCCCGGCCCTTGGCGATGTCGTGCAGCAGCAGCGCGACATAGAGCGAGCGGCGGGAGGCGACGGTCGGCATCACCTCGCTGGCGACGGGATGGTCGTCCTTCAACTGGCCGCGCTCGATCCTCGACAGGATACCAAGCGCGAATATGGTGTGCTCGTCGACCGTGTACACATGGTACATGTCGTACTGCATCTGGGCGACGACGCGGCCGAAGTCCGGCACGAACTTGCCGAACAGGCCGACCTCGCTCATCCGCCGCAGGACATGCTCGGGGTCCTTGCGCGACGCCAGGATCTCCAGGAACAGGCGGTTGGCCTCCGGGTCGCGGCGCAGGCGGTTGTCGACCAGCCGCAGGTCGCGGGTGATCTGCTTCAGGGCGGCCGGATGGATGTCGAGGCCGGTGTCCTGGGCCGCATGGAACAGCCGCAGCAGGTTCACCGGGTCATCCTGGAACATGGTCGGCTGGGTCAGAGCCAGGCGCCCGCCCTCGACGGTGAAGCCCTCCACCTTGCGCCGGCGCAGGCCGAGCCGGCTCAGCAGCGGCGGGGCGGATTTCTTGTGCTCGGCCTCCAGCGCCGCGCAGAGGATGCGCGTCAGGTCGCCCACGTCCTTGGCGACCAGGAAATAGTGCTTCATGAAGCGCTCGACGCCGCGCGTGCCGGCATGGTCGGTATAGCCCAGGCGGCGCCCGATCTCGGACTGCATGTCGAAGGTCAGCCGCTCGTCCGGCCGGCCGGCGATGTCGTGCAGGTAGAAGCGCACGGTCCACAGCAGGTCGTGGGCGCGCGCGAAGCCCTGGGCCTCTTCCGGCGACAGCACCGATCGATCGACCAGGGCCGCCACCTCGTCGACGCGATAGGCGTACTTGGCGATCCAGAACAGCGTGTGCAGGTCGCGCAGGCCGCCCTTCCCCTCCTTCAGGTTGGGCTCCAGCAGGTAGCGGCTGTCGCCCAGGCGGCGGTGGCGCTCGTCGCGCTCGGCCAGCTTGGCCTCGATGAACCCGATGGCATCGCGGCTCTGGATCTCCTGCTCGTAGCTGCGCCGCAGGTCGCCATAGAGCGCCTGGTCGCCCCAGATCCAGCGCGCCTCCAGCAGCGCGGTGCGCACCGTGTGGTCGGCCTTGGCCTGGCGCAGGCACTCGGCCACCGAGCGGGTCGAGTGGCCGACCTTCAGCCCCAGGTCCCACAGCAGGTAGAGCAGGTACTCCACCACCTGCTCGGTATGCGGGGTCGACTTCCACGGCAGCAGAAACAGCAGGTCGACGTCCGAGAAGGGCGCCAGCTCGGCCCGGCCATAGCCGCCCACGGCGATGATGCCGATGCGCTCGGACGTGGTCGGGTTGGACACGACATGGACGTGCGACACGGTGGCGTCATGGAGGACGCGGATCACCTGGTCCATCAGGTGGGCCAGGCCGCGCGCCGCCTCGGCGCCGCGCTGGTTGGCGTAGAAGCGGCGCATCACCTCGGCCCGCCCATGGTCGAGGGCGGCCCGGACGATCTTCAGCAGCTCGGCCCGGAAGGCGTCGGGGCCAAGGCGGCGGGCGGCGACGGCGTCGACCTGCCGCAGCAGTTCGCTGCGGTCGACGATGGCACGCGGGCGGGCGATGGAGGTCATGCGCCTCCCAATATAGCGCGTGGCAGCGCGTTTGACGCGGGTATGCCGTTGGAGGAGGGCCCGCCGTTCGAGGCGGGCTCGCCGCCCAGGAACCGCACCATCAGCAGTTCGTCGACATAGCGGTCGGCCAGGCGGAGCGCGTGCTGCTCCAGCCCGTAGGCGGTGAAGCCGCGGCTCTCGTAGAGGCGGCGGGCGCCGGCATTCTCGGCGACGACGCTCAGATGCAGCACCTCGACCCGGGGCTCGGCATGGGCCAGCACGCGGTCGATCAGGCGGGCGGCGATGCCGCGGCGGCGCCAGCCCGCCTGGACGTAGACGCCCCACACCATGCCCTTGTGCCGCCGCTTCTCGCCCGTCTCGGCGAAGAAGCCGGCCATGCCGATGGGCTGGCCGCCGTCGAAGGCGCCGAAGGTGTTCCCGCCGGCCAGCCGCTGGGCCACGACCTCCAGCGGCAGCGCCCGCTCGTCGGCCGGCGAGCTGCCGAACGCCTCGGGGTGGGCGTCCAGCGCCTCCAGCCGGAACGTGCGGAAGATCTCGGCTTCGCCCGGCGCGAAGGCACGGATGCGGACCGGGTCGCCGGGGAGGGGGGCTTTCATGGCAGCAATGCCTTCAGTTGGTAGAGGCGGTCGAGCGCCTCGCGCGGCGACAGGCCGTCGATGTCGAAGCCGGCCAGTGCCGTCTCGACCGGCGAGGCCGCCGGCGGGGCCGGCGGCCGGGCGGGTGCCTCGCGCAGGACGGCGAAGAGCGGCAGGTCCTCGGCCAGGCGGGCGGCCGCGCCCGACGTCTCGCCCTTCTCCAGCGCCGCCAGGACGGTCTCGGCGCGCGCGACGGCGGCGGGCGGCAGGCCGGCCAGGCGGGCGACATGGATGCCGTAGGAGCGGTCGGCCGCACCGGGGGCGACCGCATGCAGGAAGATGACGCTGCCCTGCCATTCCTTCACCCGCATGGTGTGGCAGGCAAGGTCCGGCAGGCGGGCGGCCAGCGCCGTCAGCTCGTGATAGTGGGTGGCAAAGAGCGCGCGGCAGCGGTTGGCATCGTGCAGGTGCTCCACCGTGGCCCAGGCGATCGCCAGGCCGTCATGGGTGGCGGTGCCGCGGCCGATCTCGTCCAGGATGACGAAGGAACGCGCCGTCGCCTGGTTCAGGATGGCGGCGGTCTCCACCATCTCCACCATGAAGGTGGAGCGGCCGCGGGCCAGGTCGTCGGCCGCACCGACGCGGCTGAACAGCCGGTCGACGACGCCGATGCGCGCGCTGGCCGCCGGCACGAAGCAGCCGACCTGGGCCAGGATGGCGATCAGCGCGTTCTGCCGCAGGAAGGTCGACTTGCCGGCCATGTTGGGGCCGGTCAGCAGCCACAGCCGGCCGCCCGGCCCCAGCCCGCAATCATTGGCGACGAAGGCGCCGGCATCGGCGGCCAGCGCGGCCTCGACCACCGGGTGGCGGCCGCCGGTCACCGCGAAGTCCAGGCTGGAATCGATCTCGGGCCGGGTCCAGCCGCCCTCGACCGCGCGCTCGGCCAGGGCGGCCGCGACGTCCAGCCGGGCCAGGGCGGCCGCCGCCGTTCCGATCGGGGCGGCCTCGGCCAGGACGGCGGCGGCCAGGCGGTCGAAGATCTCCAGCTCCAGGGCCAGCGCCCGGTCGGCGGCGCTGGCGATGCGGCTTTCCAGCTCACCCAGCTCCACCGTGGTGAAGCGCATGGCGCTGGCCATCGTCTGGCGGTGGATGAAGCCGTCGGCCGGCCGCAGCTTGTCGGCATGGGTGGCCGTGGTCTCGACGTAGTAGCCCAGCACGTTGTTGTGGCGGATCTTCAGGCTGGCGATGCCGGTCTCGCCGGCATAGCGCGCCTGCAGGCCGGCGATCATCCGCCGGCTGTCGTCGCGCAGCGCGCGGAGCGCGTCCAGGTCGCCGTCATGGCCGGGCGCGACGAAGCCGCCGTCGCGCGCCAGCAGCGGCAGGTCGGCCGCCAGTGCCGCCGCCAGCCGCTCCACCAGCGCCCGGTGATCCCCCAGGTCGGTACGGCAGGCGACCAGCCCCTCGGGCAGCGGCGGGAAGCCCGGTCCGTCCAGGCGCTGAGCCAGCCGATCGGCCGCGACCAGCCCGTCGCGCAGCGCGGCCAGGTCGCGCGGGCCGCCGCGGCCGAGTGCCAGCCGCTGCACGGATCGCTCGATGTCCGGCACCGCCGCCAGCGCTGCCCGCAGGTCGCGCCGCAGGTCGGGGTCGGCGACCAGGGCCGCCACCATGTCCAGCCGGCGGCCGATCGCGGCCGGGTCGGTCGATGGTGCCGCCAGGTCGGCCGCCAGCCGGCGCGCCCCGGCCCCGGTCAGGGTGCGGTCCAGCGTCGCCAGCAGGCTGCCGCGCCGCTCGCCCGACAGGGTCTCGAACAGTTCCAGGTTGCGGCGCGACGCCGGGTCGATCAGCAGGATGGCGCTGGTCTCGACCCGGCGCGGCGGTTGCAGGCGGGGCGCGCGGCCAAGCTGGGTCAGCCGCACATAGTCCAGCACCGCCCCCATGGCCGCCGCCTCGGCCCGGCCGAAGCCGCCGAAGGCATCCAGCGTGTCTACGCCATAGGCCTCGCACACCCGGCGGCGGCCGTTCTCGCTGTCGAAGCGCGCGGTCGGCAGGGGCGTCAGGCGCGGCTTCCAGTCGGCCAGCGCCCCCACCAGGTCGGCCCGGCCCAGCACCCGCTCCGACACCAGCAGCTCCCCCGGTGCCAGGCGGGCAAGCGCGGCGCCGACGGCGGCCGGCTCCAGCGGCTCGGCCGCCAGCTCGCCCGTCGACAGGTCGTGCCAGGCGAGCGCCAGCCCGCCGGTGGCATCGGCCAGGGCCGCCAGGTAGTTGTTGCGCCGGGCATCGAGCAGCGTGTCCTCGGTGATCGTGCCGGGGGTGACGATGCGCACCACCTCGCGCCGCAGCGGCCCCTTGTTGCCGCGCTTCTTCGCCTCGGCCGGGTCCTCGACCTGGTCGCAGATGGCAACCCGGTGCCCCTGGCGGATCAGGCGGGCGAGATAGGCCTCGGACGCATGCTGGGGCACGCCGCACATCGGGATCGGCTGGCCGGCATGGATGCCGCGCCTGGTCAGCGCGATGTCGAGCGCGGCTGCCGCCACCTCGGCGTCGGCGAAGAACAGCTCGTAGAAGTCGCCCATCCGATAGAACAGCAGGCAGTCCGGGTGCTGGCGCTTGATCGCCAGGAACTGGGCGATCACCGGCGATGCCGGGGCGATGTCCTTGGCGAGGTCGGGGGCGAGGTCAGGCGCTTCGATGGCGGCGGCGGTCGTCATGATCGGCTTCCGATAGCACGACTCGCCCGCCGCCGCCGATCCCGCACCGCTAGCGATTGGTAGGACTTGTCGGCATTGCCTCTATGGGTTGATAGGCCATGGGTTGATCGGGGATTCGCGCTTGGCCTAAGTTTGGCCCCTGACGATCGCGTTCGAGTCGCGATCCGCCGCCCGCCCCGCGGGACCGGGCGCGACCGCGAGGAACGCAGGCGACCCACGGGCCGCCGCAACCGGGAGGGCGACCCATGGCGACGATCAATCTCGATGACGGCGACGCGTTCTGGCCCGAGACCGAGGGGCTGAACGATGGGGCGGACTCCGTCACGGGCGGCAATGGCGACGACACCGTGCTGGGCGGCAATGGCGTCGATGTCATTCGCGGCGGCCCCGGCGATGATTCGCTTTGGGGCGAGGCTGGCTCGGATTCCGTCTATGGCGACAACGACGACGATATCCTGCTCGGCGGCGATGACGTCGACTACCTGTTCGGCGGCAACGGCGCGGATTCGCTGTATGGCGGCAATGGTGCCGACTCTCTCGACGGAGACGGCAACAATGACCTGATCTTCGGTGAGGACGGCAACGACACCATCTTGGGCGACCTCGCCAACGACACGTTGGCGGGCGGCAATGGCCTCGACCTGATCTATGGCGACGACGGTTCGGATTCGATCGCGGGCGATGCCGACGCCGACACGATCCATGGCGGCCAGGGCTCCGACGCCCTCGACGGCGGCGCCGGCAACGACATCCTGCTGGGCGACGACGGCAATGACCTCGTCGACGGCGGCAGCGGCGACGACAGCATCGTCGGCGGCCAGGCCAACGACACCGTCCTGGGCGATGCCGGCGACGACACGGTGCTGGGCGGCCAGGGCAACGACAGCCTGCTGGGTGGCGACGATACCGACGACCTGCGCGGCGAGGATGGCGACGACCGCCTGCATGGCGGCAATGGCGGCGACAGCCTGATCGGCGGCAACGGCAACGACCTGATCGACGAGCGCGACTTCGACGGCGGCAACGACTGGATCCAGGGCGGCAACGGCATCGATTCGCTCTATGGCGGCAATGGCGCCGACACGATCTCGGGCGGGCAAGGCAATGATTCGATCCTGGGCGGGGCCGGCCAGGACGCGCTGACCGGCGACGCCGACGCCGACACGATCGAGGGCGAGGGCGGGGCCGACGTCGTCGACGGCGGCTCGGGCAACGACTTCCTGGCGGGCGGCGCCGACGACGACACGCTGACCGGCGGGCAGGGCAACGACACCATCGACGGCGGTGCCGGCGGCGACGAGATCGACGGCGGCGAGGGCTTCGACGTCATCTCCTACGCCACCTCCGCCGCACCGGTGACGATCGACCTAGCCGGCGGCACCGGCAGCGGCGGCGATGCCGAGGACGACGAGTTCGGCGCGGTCGAAGGGGTCATCGGCTCGGCCGGGGCTGATACGATCGGCGGCGATTCCGTCGCCAACCGGCTGGATGGCGGCGGCGGCAAGGATGCCATCGCCGGGCTGGCCGGCGCCGACACGATCTCGGGCGGGGCCGACGCCGACACCATCTCGGGCGGCGACGACGCCGATTCCATCTCGGGCGACGAAGGCGACGACCTGATCGAGGGCGGGGCCGGCGCCGACACGCTGGTGGGCGGCGGCGGCCGCGACGTCGCCAGCTATGCCCTGTCGGCAGCCGGCGTCTCGGTCAACCTGGCGAGCGACGGGGCCCAGGCCGGCGGCGACGCCGAGGGCGACCGCCTGTCCGGCTTCGAGGATCTCTATGGCAGCGATGCCGGCGACGATTCCCTGGTCGGCAATGGCGGCAACAACCTGATCCTCGGGTTCGGCGGCAAGGACACGCTGGTCGGCGGGGCGGGCGCCGACACGCTGGACGGCGGCAAGGGCGTCGACGCCTACAATGGCGGCACCGGCAACGACCTCTACATCCTCGACAGCATCGACGAGGTGACGCGCATCGCCTTCGACGAGGGCGGCACCGACGACATCGTGCGCGCGCTGGCCCTGGCCTTCTCCGACAGCGAGCTGGCGGCGATCTATGCCAAGGGCATCGAGCAGGTGCAGGATTCCAAGGGCACGCACACCGCCCCCGCCTCGCCGCCGCCCGACGATCCGGGCCCGGCGCCGGAGCCCGGCGGCAAGGCCATCACCATCACCACCTTCCAGGAACTGGATGCGGTGAAGGAGGAGGACGGGATCGGGCTCGTAAACAGCTCGGCCTCGGTCGACATGCCGGACTTCATCCCCAACATCACGATGCAGGGCCAGGCCAACCTGAATGCCGACGGCAACGACCTGCCCAACGTGATGATCGGCAATTCCGGCAACAACATCCTGGTGTCCCATGACGGCAACGACAGCCTGATCGGCGGCGGCGGCAACGACTTCCTGCCGGCCGGCAAGGGCAACGACACGATCTGGGGCGACGACATCGCCGGCACGACCAGCGGCGTCGACACCGTCTGGGGCGGCCAGGGCGACGACCTGATCCGCGGCGGCAAGGGCGACGACGGGCTGAACGGCGACCTCGGCGCCGACACGGTCGAGGGCGGCAACGGCAACGACCAGGTGAATGGCGGCGGCGACAACGACCGGCTGTTCGGCGGCGACGGCGCCGACACGCTGCGCGGCGGCCAGGGCCAGGACGTGCTGGATGGCGGCGAGGGCGTCGACCGGCTGGCCGGCGACCGCGGCGCCGACACCATAACCGGCGGCAATGGCGACGACGTCTTCGTCTTCCTGGCCGACAGCGGCGTCGACGTGGTGACCGATTTCGAGGCCGGGTCCGACCGGCTGGAAATCGCGTCGGACGTGAACGGCAGCGGCATCATCGACTTCGACAGCTTCCTGGAGCGGGTCAGCGACATCAACGGCGATGCCGTGATCGACCTCGGCGACGGGGCGTCGGCGACGCTGCTGGGGGTCGCGCGGAAGGACCTGACCGACGACGACCTGATGATCGTCTAGGGTCCGTGGCCCCTGACGGGGCGGGCGGCACGGCCCGCCCCGTCAGGGCTTCCCGTCTTGAGGCTGGTCAACAAGGCCGATGGTCGGGCACTATGCCCGGCCGCAAATTCCGATGGCCCGGCAAGGGGCCTCGCTGGGGAGGTTTCCGAGACACGCCATGGAAGACGCCGAACTCCGTGTCACCGAAGAAGAGGCCCTGCTGTTCCATTCGAACGGCAAGCCCGGCAAGATCGAGATCACCCCGACCAAGCCGCTGACGACCCAGCGCGACCTGTCCCTGGCCTTATTCGCCGGGCGTGGCGGTTCCCTGCCTCCATATCGCGGCCGACCCGTCCAAGGCCTACGACTACACGGCCAAGGGCAACCTCGTGGCGGTGATCTCGAACGGCACGGCGGTGCTGGGCCTGGGCGACCTGGGCGCGCTGGCCGGCAAGCCGGTGATGGAGGGCAAGGCCGTCCTCTTCAAGCGCTTCGCGGACGTGGATTCCATCGACCTGGAGGTCGATACCCGCGACGTGGACGAGTTCGTCAACTGCGTGCGCTTCCTCGGCCCCACCTTCGGCGGCATCAACCTCGAGGACATCAAGGCGCCGGAATGCTTCATCATCGAGCAGCGCCTGCGCGAGCTGCTCGACATCCCGGTCTTCCATGACGACCAGCATGGCACCGCCATCGTCGCTGCGGCCGGCCTCGTCAACGCCCTGCACCTGACGGGTCGCGAGCTGCGCGACGTGCGCATGGTCATCAACGGCGCCGGCTCGGCCTCGATCGCCTGCGTCGAGCTGCTGAAGTCGATGGGCCTGCCGCACCAGAACGCCATCCTGTGCGACACCAAGGGCGTCATCTATCAGGGCCGCACTGAGAGCATGAACCAGTGGAAGTCGGCCCACGCCGTCCAGACCGAGGCCCGCACGCTGGCCGAGGCGATGGTGGGCGCGGACATCTTCTTCGGCCTGTCGGTGAAGGATTCGGTCACGGCCGACATGGTCCGCAGCATGGCTGACCGGCCGATCATCTTCGCCATGGCCAACCCCGACCCGGAGATCCGGCCGGAGCTGGTGCGCGAGGTGCGCCCCGACGCCATCATGGCGACCGGCCGCTCGGACTATCCCAACCAGGTGAACAACGTCCTGGGTTTCCCCTACATCTTCCGCGGCGCGCTCGACGTGCGGGCATCCACAATCAACGACGCGATGAAGATCGCCGCCGTCGAGGCGCTGGCCGCACTCGCCCGCGAGGACGTGCCGGACGAGCTGGACAGCGCCTATTCCGGCCGCCGCCTGCGCTACGGCGCGGACTACATCATCCCCGTGCCGTTCGACCCGCGCCTGATCGAGAAGGTGCCGGAGGCGGTCGCCCGCGCGGCCATGGATTCGGGCGTCGCCCGCAAGCCCATCACCGACATGGACGGCTATCGCCGCCAGCTCCGCGCCCGCCTCAACCCGACCGCCGACATCCTCCAATTCATCTTCGAGAAGGTGAAGGCCAACCCGCGCCGCGTCGTCTTCGCCGAGGGCGAGGAGGAGAAGGTGATCCGGGCGGCCGTGCAGTACGCCAATGGCGGCTTCGGCACCCCGGTCCTGATCGGCCGCGAGGAGCGCATCTTCGAAAGCATGCGCTCGATCGGGCTCGCCCGGCATGACGGGATCGAGATCCACAACGCCCGCCTCAGCCAGCAGAACCCGCGCTACACCGACTTTCTCTATACCCGGATGCAGCGCAACGGCTTCCTGCGCCGCGACTGCCAGCGCCTCGTCAACCAGGACCGCAACGTCTTCGCCGCCCTGATGGTGGCCTGCGGCGATGCCGACGCGCTGGTGACCGGCGTCACCCGTAACTATTTCGATGCCTACGAGGAAGTCCGCCGGGTCATCGACCCCGAGCCCGACCAGGTCGTGTTCGGCATGACGCTGCTGCTGGCCAAGGGCCAGACGGTGCTGATGGCTGACACCACGGTGAACGAGCTGCCGACCGCCCAGGAACTGGCCTCGATCGCCGTCCAGGCCGCGGCCCAGGCCCGCGCCATGGGCGTCGAGCCGCGCGTGGCGCTCCTCTCCTATTCCAACTTCGGCAACCCGGCCCGCTCGCGCACCGAGCGCATGCGCGAGACGGTGGCGATCCTCGACCAGCGCAAGGTCGACTTCGAATATGACGGCGAGATGTCGGTCGATGTCGCCCTCAACCACGACCTGATGCGCCGGCTCTACCCCTTCTGCCGCCTGTCGGGCCCGGCCAACATCCTGATCATGCCGGCCCTGCACAGCGCCAACATCTCGTCCAAGATGCTCCAGGTGCTGGGCGGCGGCGTCGTCATCGGGCCGCTGCTGATGGGCCTGTCGGCCTCGGCCCAGATCGTCGAGACGTCGGCCACGGTGTCCGACCTCGTCAACATGGCGGTCCTGGCGGCCCACGACGCCACGCGCTAGGGCCGGGCGGCCCCTGGGCGACAGCGCAGCGGCGGGCGGCACCATGGACCGGTGGCCGACCCTTCGCCGCGTCGTGCTGCATGCGGCCACCGTTGCCTCGCCGGGGCTGCTCGTCCTGCTACTGCTGCTCGTCCTGGGCGTCATCGCCCCGGGCGTGGCCGCGCTCGCCCTGGCCGTCGTGCTGCTGGCGACGGCGGTGCTGGTCTGGCCCTACGTGCTGGGCGTGGACAGCCTCCAGGTGGCGGTCGACCGGCTGGAACGGCATGGCGATTCGCCGGGGCCCGACACCGGCCCGTCGGAGAGCCTGCGCCGGGTGTGGGACGCCGTGCGCCGGATGCACCACGAGAAGGAGCAGGGGCGGCGCGCCGTCGAGCAGCGGCTGCAGGCCGAGGAGGCGATCCTGACCGCCCTGCCCGATCCGCTGCTGCTGATCGATCCGGCGCGGCGGGTGGTGCGTGCCAATGCCGCCGCGGCCGAGCTGTTCGGCGGCTCCCCGGTCGGGCGCGACCTGGCGGCCGCGATCCGTCACCCGGCGGTCCTGGCCGCGGCCGACGCCGTGCTGGCGGGCGAGGCGTCGCGCGCCGTCGATTTCGCGGTCTCGACCCCGGTCGCGCGCGAGCTGGTGGCCCGCATCATGCGGCTGGAACACGCCGCCGGCATGCCCAGGGATGGTGTGCTGGAGGATGTGGCGGCCCTGCTGTCGCTGCACGACGTGACGGCGATCAAGCGGGCCGAGCGCATGCGCGCCGACTTCGTGGCCAATGCCAGCCACGAGCTGCGCACGCCGCTTTCCACCCTGGTCGGCTTCGTCGAGACCTTGCAGGGGCCGGCGCGCGACGACGAGGAGGCGCGCGACCGCTTCCTTGCCATCATGCACGAGCAGGCCCACCGCATGGCCCGCCTGGTGGAGGACCTGCTGTCGCTGTCGCGCATCGAGCAGGACGAGCATACCCCGCCGTCGGGGCGCGTCGACCTGGGCGAGATCGTGCACGCCGCCGTCGAGACGATGGAGATGAAGGCCCGCTCGCGTGGCTCGTCGATCGACCTGGTGGCGACCGCCGGCCTGCCCCTGGTCCAGGCCGATGCCGACCAGATCGCCCAGGTGCTGCAGAACCTGATCGACAACGCCATCAAGTACGGCCGCCGCGGCACCCCGGTCGCCATCACCCTGCAACGCTCGCCGCGCGGCACGCTGGCCGGCGGCCGCCCCGGCATAGCGCTTGCCGTGGCCGACCAGGGCGAGGGCATCCCGCGCGAGCACCTGTCGCGCCTGACCGAGCGCTTCTACCGCGTCGACCCGGCGCGCTCGCGCGCCATGGGCGGGACAGGGCTGGGGCTGGCCATCGTCAAGCACATCGTGGCCCGCCATCGCGGCCGGCTCGACATCGCCAGCGAGCCCGGGCAGGGCAGCCGGTTCACCATCCACCTGCCCGTGGCCGAGCCGCCGCCGTCATCAAACTGAAACGCCCAGGTCATATAAGCGTCCTGCCTGGTCGGTAGGGTGCCGCGCAGCGACGAGGCCGAACCTTCGGTCCCGTCCCCCGGTATCCCCCCAGAGGAGACGCGCACATGGTGCGGAACACCACGCTCATCGCCGCCGCGGTCGCCGTTTCGGTCGCCGTCCCGGTCCACGCCCAGACGCTGGACCCGGCGCTGGCCAGCTACAAGCAGACGTCCGGCGTGTCCGGCAGCATCAAGTCGATCGGCTCCGACACGCTGAACAACCTGATGACGCTGTGGGCCGAAGGCTTCAACAAGATGTACCCGAACGTGAAGATCGAGATCGAGGGCAAGGGCTCCTCGACCGCGCCGCCGGCGCTGGTCGCGGGCACGGCCCAGTTCGGTCCGATGTCGCGCCCGATGAAGGGGGCGGAGATCGACGCGTTCGAGAAGAAGTACGGCTACAAGCCGGCAGCCATCCGCGGCGCGGTCGATGCCCTGGCGGTCTTCGTCCACAAGGACAACCCGATCCAGTGCCTGACCCTGCAGCAGGTCGACGCCGTCTTCTCGAAGACGCGCAAGGGCGGTTCCAACAAGGAGGCCGCGACCTGGGGCGACCTCGGCCTGACGGGCGAATGGGCGGCCAAGCCGGTCTCCCTCTACGGCCGCAACTCGGCCTCGGGCACCTACGGCTACTTCAAGGAAGTCGCCCTGTTCAACGGTGACTTCAAGGACGCCGTGAAGGAACAGCCGGGCTCGTCCACGGTCGTCCAGGGTGTGGCCTCGGACAAGTTCGCCATGGGCTATTCCGGCATCGGCTACGCCACGGCCGATGTCCGCGCCGTGCCGCTGGCCGGCAAGGCCGGCGAGAAGTGCGCGCCCGCCACGGCGGCCGCCGCCTATGCCGGCGAGTATCCCCTCGCCCGCTTCCTCTACATCTATGCGAACGTGAACCCGAACCAGCCGCTCGACCCGGCCCGCGGCGAATTCATCAAGTTCGTCTACTCCCGCCAGGGCCAGGAAGCGGTACTGAAGGACGGCTACTTCCCGGTCACCCAGGCGATCGCCGAGGAAGACCTGAAGGCCAAGAAGCTGATGTAGGGCGCATGGCGGAGGGGTCGCGACCGGCCCCTCCGCCTCCTCCTTCAAGCCGCGTCCGCCGGAGCCTGGTGCCATGTCCGCAATCGATCCCGCCGCCTCGACCCCCTCTCCGTCCGCGCCGCGCCGGCGCAAGGAGACCCGCCGCTCGGTGCTGATTGCCGACAAGGTCGCCGACTGGACCATCACCATCGGCGGCCTGTTCGTCATCGTCGCCGTGTTCGGCATCATGGCGTTCCTGGCCCAGGTGGTGGTGCCGCTCTTCACCGGCGGCCATGTCCAGGACCGGGCCGACTATGCCGTGGCCGGCAGCGACACCGGCACGCTCATGGTTTCCACCGACGAATACCGGACCATCGGCCTGAAGATCGGCCCGTCCGGTGCCGTCGTCGCCTTCCACCTGCCGACCGGCCGCCCCCTGGCGCCGCTGGCCTATGATTTCGCGGGCGTGCCCGTCACCGGCTTCGGCCGGACGCTGAAGCGCGAAGACATGGCGTTCGGCTTCGCCGACGGCACGATCCGTTTCGCGCGCATGCGCATGGCGACCCAGGTCCTGCCCGCCGACCAGCTTCCCCCCGGCCTGACCCGGCTTGACGACCGCGACCTGACCGACGGCAAGGTCGTGTGGTCGCGCATCGCCGGCAACCAGGTGCGCCGGATCGCGCCCGAACTGGCCCTGGAGCCGCCGCAGAAGATCGCCGAGGACGGCTCGGCGATCATCGCGCTGGACTATCGCATCGGCGGCACGACGGAGCGCCCGACCAAGGCGTTCGTGGCGGTCGACGCCAGCGGCATCGCCCGCATCGGCACCAGCGAGACGCGCACCAACATGCTGACGCGCCAGTCCCGCACCGAAACCCGCACCGCGACGCTGCCGGCGCTGCCGGCCGGCACCAAGGTGAAGACCGTGCTGATGACCGACAAGGCCGACCAGGTCTATGTCGGCGAGGCGGGCGGCATGATCCATCGCTTCGACACGCGCGACTTCGCCCAGCCGACCCTGGCCGAATCGGTCGACCTGCTGGGCGCGGACGAGGAACTGACCAGCCTCTACTTCCTGATCGGCGAGATCTCGCTGGTGGTCGGCGGCTCCAAGGGCACGACCGACGTCTATTTCCGCCTGCAGCGGCCGGGCGCGCGCAGCAGCGACGGCTATGCCCTGGTCCGCGCCCATCGCCTGGCGCCGCAGCCCGCCGCCGTCACCGCCATCGGCGCCAGCCAGCGCACCAAGATGCTGGTCACCGGCGACGCCGCCGGCAATGTCTGGCTGCGCCATTCGACCAGCGAGCAAACCATGCTGAAGCTGGCCGCGGCCGGCGGCAAGGCGATCGCCTCGGCCCAGATCACGCCGCGCGACGACGGCATCGTCGCCGTCGACGCCGACGGCCGGGTCCATCTGTGGCGCATCGACGTGCCCCACCCCGAGACGACGGTCGGCACCATCTTCGGGCCGGTCTGGTACGAAGGCTACTCCGCGCCCTCCTACACTTGGCAGTCCTCGTCCGGCACGGACAGCTTCGAGCCCAAGCTGTCCCTCGTCCCGCTCGTCTTCGGCACGCTGAAGGCGACGCTCTATTCGCTGCTGTTCGCCGTGCCGATCGCGCTGCTGGCGGCCATCTACACCTCGGAGTTCGTGCATCGCGGCGTCCGCGCGGTGGTGAAGCCGACGATGGAGATGATGGCCTCGCTGCCGTCGGTGGTGCTGGGCTTCATCGCCGCCCTCATCCTGGCGCCGCTGGTCGAGACTTGGCTGTCGTCGGTCCTGCTCGCCTTCTTCGCCATCCCGCTGTCGCTCTTCGCCGCCGCCCACCTGTGGCAACTGCTGCCCGGCGACACCGCCCGGCGCTTCGGCGGCCTGCCCAAGCTGGTGCTCATCTTCGTGGCGCTCGGCGTCGGCCTGTTGGCCTGCCTGTGGCTCGGCCGCGGGTTCGAGCAGGCCCTGTTCGCCGGCAACTTCAAGGCCTGGGTCAACCGCGACATCGGCACCGGCACGCCGTTCATGTTCCTGGTCCTGCTGCCGCTGTCCTTCCTGGTAGCGATGACGGCGTTCGAGCGGCTGGCCGGCCCCTGGTTCCTGGCGATGCAGCGCCGGGGCGGCGGCACGGCGGCCGGCCTGCTCGACCTGGTGCGCTGGGTGGCGCTGCTGGCGGCGTCGGCGCTCATCGCCTTCCTGGCGGCGCGCCTGCTGACCGGCGCGGGGTTCGATCCGCGCGGCGGCGTGGTCGACACCTATGTCCAGCGCAACACGCTGGTGGTCGCCTTCGCCATGGGCTTCGCCGTCATCCCGATCATCTACACCATCGCCGAGGATGCGCTGAACGCGGTGCCCGAGCACCTGCGCGCGGCCAGCCTCGCCTGCGGCGCCACGCCCTGGCAGACGGCGATCTCGGTCATCCTGCCGACGGCGGCCAGCGGCGTCTTCGCCGGGGTCATGGTCGGCATGGGCCGTGCGGTCGGCGAGACGATGATCGTCGTCATGGCCGCGGGCAACACGCCCATCCTGGAATGGAACGTCTTCAACGGGCTGCGTGCGCTGTCGGCCAACATCGCAGTCGAGCTGCCCGAGGCGGTGAAGGACGACACGCTCTATCGCACCCTGTTCCTGGCCGCCCTGACGCTGTTCGTGATGACCTTCGTCATCAACACCGGCGCCGAAATCATCCGCCAGCGCTTCCGCAAGCGCGCGGTCCAGCTCTAGCGCCCAGCCCCGAACGCCCAGCCCCGACGGATGGACCCGATGACCTCGACCCCGATCGATGCCGTGGCGCCGCGCACCGCCGCCCATGCCGCCCGCACCCGCACCACCGACATGCGTGCGGTGGGCGAACCCAACCTCTGGGCCTTCGGCGGCGCGCTCGCCTTCGGCTGCGCCATGATCGTGGGCTTCCTGCTGCTCGTGTTCTGGAACGGCGTCGCCACCTTCTGGCCCAAGCCGCTCGTCGTCGTCACCCAGGCCGACGGCGCGCGCGTCGCGGGCGAACCCTTCCGCAGCGAGACGTTCCGCCCCGGGCCGGAGCTGCTGGCGACCCTCGACCCCGCCGTCCGCGGCGCGATCGCGGCGGCCGGCGGCACGGCGACGCGCACCCTCTACCGCACCGGCAACTACGACATCTACAACGAGGACTTCCGCTGGGTGTCGGACTTCGCCGTGACCGGCACCGCGACGCCGCCCGGCCTGGTCTTCGTCGAGCGGCTGGAATGGGGCCCGTTCGTCGGCCGCATCGCCGGCGTTGCCGTCGATGGCCAGGCCCGCCCCGAGTTGGCGGCCGATCGCGCCGCGCTCGCCGTCGCCCACGACACGGCGCGCGCGCGCTGGCGCCAGATCCGCCATATCGAGCGCGACCTGATCGGCGACATCAACCACCGGCTGGAGCGCGGGCGGCTGGCGCTGCGCCGGGTCGCATTGAAGAACGGCAAGGGCACGCCAGAGCACACGGCTGCCCAGGCCCGCTTCGCCGAACTGGAACAGGCGCTGCAGGCCGACTATGCGCGCCTGGCCGCCGAGGCCCAGGCCCTGAAGGCCGAGGACGCGCTGAGCCGCATCACGCTCGCCGAGGTCGGCGGCGCCGAGAAGACCATCAACCTGTCCTCGGTCGTGCGCCTCTATCCCGCCAACGACCTCGACCTGGCGGGCAAGCTCGCCGTCTACGCCTCGCGCTGGTGGGAGTTCGTGTCCGACGAGCCGCGCGAGGCCAATACCGAGGGCGGCGTGCTGCCGGCCATCTTCGGCACCTTCGTGATGACGCTGCTGCTGGTCATCGTCGTCGCCCCCTTCGGCGTCGTCACCGCGCTCTACCTGCGGGAATACGCCCGCCAGGGCCGGCTCGTGTCGATCGTGCGCATCTCGGTCAACAACCTGGCCGGGGTGCCGTCCATCGTCTACGGCGTCTTCGGGCTGGGCTTCTTCGCCTATGTCCTGGGCGGGTCGATCGACGGCCTCTTCTTCCCCGAGCGCCTGCCCAACCCGACCTTCGGCACCGGCGGCATCCTGTGGGCGTCGCTGACGCTGGCGCTGCTGACCGTGCCCGTCGTCATCGTCGCCACCGAGGAGGCGCTGTCGGCCGTGCCGCGCTCGATGCGCGAGGGCTCGCTCGCCTGCGGGGCGTCCAAGTGGCAGACGATCCGCCACATCGTCCTGCCGCGGGCCATGCCCGGCATCATGACCGGCATCATCCTGGCGATGGCGCGCGGTGCGGGCGAGGTGGCGCCGCTGATGCTGGTGGGGGTCGTGAAGCTGGCACCCGAACTGCCGCTCGACGGCTACTTCCCCTTCTTCCACCTCGAACGCAGCTTCATGCATCTGGGCTTCCACATCTTCGACGTGGGCTTCCAGTCGCGCAATTCCGAGGCCGGCAAGCCGATGGTGTTCGTCACCACGCTGCTGCTGATCGGCCTCATCTTCCTCATGAACATCTCGGCGATCGTCATCCGCAATCGGCTGAAGCGGAAGTTCGCCGGCAGCCAGTTCTGACGGTCAGGAGAACAGCATGGTGGCGCTCGCCGCAGACGATGTCCGTCCCAGCGTGACGGAGACCGAGACCGTCTATCACCTGAAGCGCGGGCCCGAGGGCACGGCGCTCGCGATCGAGGACTTCCGCCTGTGGTACGGGGCCGCCCAGGCCCTCCACGGCGTGTCGATGACGGTCGAGCGCGGCCTGGTCACCGCCCTGATCGGCCCGTCCGGCTGCGGCAAGTCGACCCTGCTGCGCTCGCTCAACCGCATGAACGACCTGATCGACGGGCTGCGCACCGGCGGCCGGGTGATGTTCGACGGCACCGACATCTACGATCGCCGGGTCGACGTCATCGCGCTGCGCAAGCGTATGGGCATGGTGTTCCAGAAGCCGAACCCCTTCCCCATGTCGATCTTCGAGAACGTCATATACCCCCTGCGGGTGGACGGCATCCGCGACCGCCACGTGCTGGAGGAGACGGTCGAGCGCGCGCTGAAGGGCTCGGCCCTGTGGGACGAGGTGAAGGACCGGCTGCACCAGAGCGCGCTCGGCATGTCGGGCGGCCAGCAGCAGCGCCTGTGCATCGCGCGCGCGATCGCGGCCGATCCCGAGGTGCTGCTGATGGACGAGCCCTGCTCGGCGCTGGACCCGATCGCGACCGCCAAGATCGAGGAGCTGATCGACGATCTGTCGGGCCGCTACACCATCATCATCGTCACCCACAACATGCAGCAGGCGGCCCGCGTGTCCGACAACACCGCCTTCATGTATCTGGGCCGGCTGATCGAGTACGGCGAGACCGAGGCCATGTTCACGAACCCGAAGCTGGGCCGCACGCGCGACTATGTGACCGGCCGGTTCGGCTGACACGTCATTCTGGCGAGGGACGAAGACCGATGCCGACCAAACACACCGTCCGCTCCTATGACGAGGAGCTGCGCCGTCTCGCCAACACGCTGACCCAGATGGGCGGGCTGGCCGAGTCGCAGTTGGCCGCCGCCATGCAGGCCGTCTCCCGGCGCGACGGCGTCCTGGCGGCCGAGATTGTCTCGGCCGACCTGCGCGTCGACCAGCTCGAGACCGAGGTCGACCAGCAGGTGATGCGCCTGCTGGCGCTGCGCCAGCCGGTCGGGCCCGACCTGCGCGAGATCGTCTCCTCGCTCAAGATCGCGGCTGACCTGGAGCGAATCGCCGACTATGCCGCCAACGTCGCCAAGCGCTCGATCGCGCTGAACCAGACCCCGCCGGTGCGCCCCGCCTTCGCCATCCCGCGCATGGGCGCCTATGCCCAGGCGATGATCAAGGACGTGCTCGACGCCTATGTCGAGCGCGACGCGGAGCGGGCGGTCGCCGTGTGGCGCCGCGACGAGGAGCTGGACGAGATGTACACCAGCCTCTTCCGCGAGCTCCTCACCTACATGATGGAGGACCCGCGCAGCATTGGCGCTGCCACCCATCTCCTCTTCATGGCCAAGAACGTCGAGCGCATCGGCGACCACGCCACGAACATCGCCGAGACGATCCACTTCCTGGTGCGCGGCGACCGCCTGCGCGAATTGCGGCCCAAGGGCGACCGCTCGACCGCCGTCATTCCCCAACCCCCGGTTACCGCTGTTCAGTCGATGGATGCCCCATGAAGCCGCTGGTCCTGGTGGTGGAGGACGAGGTCCCCCTCCTCACCCTGCTGCGTTACAATCTCGAGAAGGAAGGCTTCCGCGTCGCCGAGGCGCGCGACGGCGAGGAGGCGCTGGTCGCCGTCAAGGACCACAAGCCGGACCTGGTCCTGCTCGACTGGATGCTGCCGCTGGTGTCCGGGATCGAGGTCTGCCGCCAGATCCGGCGCATGCCCGAGGCGCGCTCCCTGCCGATCGTCATGCTGACGGCGCGCGGCGAGGAGGCCGACAAGGTCCGCGGCCTGAACTCTGGCGCCGACGACTATGTCACCAAGCCCTTCTCGCCGTCCGAGCTGACGGCCCGCCTGAAGGCCGTGCTGCGGCGTGCCCGGCCGTCCACGGCCGAGGACATGCTGCGCTTCTCCGACCTCGCCATGGACCTGACCGGCCATCGCGTTACGCGAAACGGCCGCAACATCCATCTGGGCCCGACGGAGTTCCGCCTGCTGCGCTTCTTCCTGGAGCATCCGGGCCGCGTCTTCTCGCGTGAGCAGTTGCTGGACGCCGTCTGGGGCCGCGACGTCTATGTCGAGCCACGCACCGTCGACGTGCATATCCGCCGCCTGCGCAAGGCCGTGAACGGCGACGACGACCTGGATGTCATCCGCACCGTGCGCTCGGCCGGCTACGCCCTCGACCATCAGGAAGCGTGACATGGCGGACACGCCGGGACATGGCCCGGGGGCGGGCCGGACAATTCGATTGACCGGGAATGCCGGTTCGGATTGATTATACGATTAAGTTGATCCCGGTCTGCTCCGCTAGGCGGCGTGAGCGACCGTCTTTTGTGTCTCCGGGGGGCGACTATGGCCACTTTTACGCTGACGACTGGTGCCGACAATTTTCCGGGTGTTGAAGACAACTCCGGCTCCGATCTGATCTACGGCTTGGCCGGCAAGGACACGATCGACGGCGGTGAAGCCAACGACACCATCTTCGGCGACGACGCGGGCGACCTGATCTATGGCGGCGCCGGCGACGACAGCCTCTTCGGCGACAGCTCCAGCGACACGGTCGTCGCCAGCGGCAACGACACGATCTACGGCCAGGACGGCGATGACACGCTGTTCGGCGGCGTGCTGAACGATTTCCTGTTCGGCGACGAGGACGACGACCTGATTGCCGGCGGCGGCGGCAAGGACAAGCTCGACGGCGGCGACGGGAACGACTTCCTGTTCGGCGGCAACGGCGACGACAAGCTGGCCGGCGGTGCCGGCGCCGACACGCTGTGGGGCGGTGAGGACGACGACACCATCGAAGGCAATGGTGGCGCGGACTACGCGTTCGGCGGCAACGGCGACGACAGCATCGAAGGCAACGGCGGCGACGACACGATCTTCGGCTGGTTCGGCGAAGACACGGTCATCGGCGCCCAGGGCGACGACACGATCTTCGGCGGCTTCAATGCCGACTCGATCGTCGGCGGCAACGGTGAGGACTTCCTCTTCGGCGGCAACGGCGACGACACCATCGAGGGCGGCGAAGGCAACGACGTCATCGACGGCGACTGGGAGATCGGCAGCTACTACTACGGCACCTATGGCGGCGACGACTCGCTGGACGGCGGCACCGGCAACGACACCATCTTCGGCGGCAACGGCGACGACTCCATCACGGGTGGGGAAGGCGACGACAGCCTGATGGGCGATTCCTGGTCCGACTATTATTACGGCGGCAACGGGATCGACGACGGCAGCGACACCATCCTCGGCGGCAACGGCAACGACTACGCCTGGGGCGGCAACGGCGACGACTCGATCATCGGCGGCAACGGCGACGACTCGCTGGAGGGCGGCGAGGATTACGACACCGTCCTCGGCGGCGAAGGCAACGACTCGATTGAGGGCAACGACGGCGAAGACTCGCTGATCGGCGGCAATGGCAACGACTCGCTGTGGGGCGGCTACAGCGACGACTCGCTGCTGGGTGGCAACGGCAACGACGTCGCGATGGGCTATGACGGCGACGACTCGATCGTCGGCGGCAACGGCGATGACAGCATCTTCGGCGGCGAGGACTACGACACGCTCTCTGGTGGCAACGGCAACGACACCATCGGCGGCGGCGAAGACGAGGACATCATCTACGGCGGCAACGGCGACGACTCGCTGTTCGGTGGCTACGCCCACTACAACTACGACGAAGACGGCGACGAGGATGGCGACACCATCTTCGGCGACGAGGGCAAGGATCGCCTCTTCGGCACCGAGGATCGCGACTACCTGTCGGGCGGCACCGGTAACGACACGATCGAGACCGGCCACGGCTACGGCGGCTACATGTACGGCGACTCGATCTGGACCGGCGCCGGCGCCGACGAGATCCGCGGCTACAGCGCCGAAGACCTGGGCGAAGACAGCGTGTTCGACTTCACCTCGGGCAAGAGCCCGTCGCAGTCGGACTACATCGTGGTCGAGGGGGACTACCGCGACCTGGACGGCGACACGATGTCGGGTGCGGTGGTGTTCAACGACACCGTCACGGCGATCTACCTCTACAACAACGGCAACCCGGTCGAAGGCCAGATCGACGCGGACTTCGACAGCGGCACCGGCCAGACGACCATCTGGATCATCGACAATGACGACATCGCGCCCGATGCGCCGGTGATCACGTCCTTCTCGGACAACACCGGCGACACGGTCGACAACGTCACCACCGACCAGACGCTCTACATCTACGGCGAGGCCGAGCCCGACAGCACCGTCACCATCTTCAAGGATGGCAAGGAGGTCGGCCAGGCGACGGTGGACGGCGACGGCGAATTCGTCTTCGACTTCACCGGCACGTCGCTGGCCTATGGGATCCACGGCTTCACGGCCACCTCCACCGACCAGGCCTCCAACGAGTCGGACCCGTCGGATCCCTTCCCGATCATCATCCAGGGCAGCAACACCTCGACCAACAACCCGGATGTGCTGGTCGGCGGGCCCGGCATCAACAACATCGACGGCAAGAACGGCAACGACCAGATCTTCGGTCTCGCCGCCAACGACACGCTGAAGGGCGGCAACGGTAACGACCTCGTCTATGGCGGGACCGAGAACGACGCCCTCTACGGCGGCAACGACAACGACTCGCTCTACGGCGAGGCCGGCAACGACACCGTCTACGGCGAGAACGGCAACGATCTCGGCGTCGGTGGCGACGGCAACGACCGCCTCGAAGGCGGCGCGGGTGCCGACACGCTGGATGGCGGCACGGGCGCCGACACGATCATCGGCGGGGCTGGCGACGACAAGATGAAGGGCGGCACGGGTGCCGACCGTCTCTATGGCGAGGCCGGGTCCGACTATATCGACCTGGGCGACGCAGACACCGCGACCGGCGATGCCGGGAACGGCGACACGTCGCACGACAGCGTCTACGGCACCGTCGCCTTCCTCAGCGGCGACACGCTGGCCGGCTTCAACACCGGCAACTCGAAGGACGACGACTCCGACGTGGTGGTGATCACCGGCCTGCAGTCCAAGAACAACAAGCTGCTGGCCAACATCGAGCTGCTCGACGGTGTGCTCTCGCTCACCAAGGTCGGCGGCACCGACATCACCTTCCTCGACGAGGACGGCAATGCGCTCAGCGGCCATACCGACACCATGCTGGGTGCCGACAACTCGGTCCTGATCTACATCATCTGATCGGGGCAACCCGACCCGCGGGGCTCCGTCCCGCAAGGCAGACCTGGGGGCGGCCGCAAGGCCGCCCCTTCTCTTTTGCCGCGCTGCGTTCATCCGGCCGGCGCCCTTCCAGCCGGGGGCGAGCCCGTCCGATGCGGCGGCGTTCCGCCTCGACCCATATGCTGGGGATGGTCCGGGATTCCCGTGGCAGGGCTAGTGGGCAACGCAAATACTGCGGTGCTCGCAATCGTTGCGCGGCGGCCACGCCTGCGAACAGAAACCAATAACGCGTTGACTTTGCCCGCAGAGTTGCGTTGATTGACGTTGAGAATCTGCGCGGGCGGAGGGGGTCCGAATCCGTACGCGCGCACCGGGTGGCTCGGACACGCCCGGTTGTCGCACTCCAAGGGGGCTTTCGATGGCGAATCTTGTACTCACCAATTTCGCTGACACATTTCCGTCGGGCGCGGGCGACAACAGCGGCGCGGACGGGGTTGAAGGCGCGGCAGGCAACGATCTGCTTTACGGCGGCCTTGCGGACGATTTCCTGGCAGGTAATGCCGGCATCGACACCATCTACGGCCAGGAAGGCGCCGACATTCTGTTCGGCAACTTCGATGGCGACATCGTCTATGGCGGTCAGGGCGATGACACGATCCACGGCGACGGCGTCTATGGCGCGCAGATCGTTCCGCCGACCCTCCAGGGCGACACCGTAGAGGGCTCGGGCAACGACTATCTCGACGGCGGCACGCAGGACGACTCCATTCTCGGCGGCGCCGGCAACGACACGATCCGTGGCGGCGCCGATGACGACACGATCAATGGCGAAGCCGGCGACGATCTCGTCTATGGCGACGACGGCAACGACAGCATCATCGGCGGCACGGCCGACAACGCCGACACGATCTATGCTGGCGCCGGCGACGACACGGTCAATATCGACGGCAGCGACAATTCCTATGTCGATGGCGGAGTCGGCGCCGACAGCCTGGTGGGCGGCACGGGCCGCGACACCATCCTGGGCGGCACCGGCGGTGATGCGATCGACGGCGACGACGAGGCCGACTCGATCGACGGCGGCTCCGACAACGACACCATCACGGGCGGCGCCGACGACGACACCATCCTGGGTGGCCAGGGCGCGGACACGATCAACGCCGGCGGCGGCGACGACTCGGTCCTCGCGGGCGCCGACAACGACAGCGTCTATGGCGACATCGGCGAAGACACGATCGACGGCGGCACCGGCGACGACGTGATCGAGGGCTTCGATGGGGCCGACTCGATCTCCGGCGACATCGGCAACGACTCGATCGACGCCGGCACCGATGCCGACACCGTGTTCGGTGGCCAGGGCGACGACACGATCGAGGGCGGCGCGGGCGCCGACGTCGTCAGCGGCGGCGATGGCTCTGACTTCCTGACCGACAACGGCGGCGACAACGACACCATGGATGGTGGCGAGGGCGACGACGAAGTCCAGGCGGGCGCCGGCGGCGACAGCGTCATGGGCGGCAACGGCAACGACACTCTCGGTGCCGGCGATGGCGCCGACATTATCGATGCAGGCGCCGGCGACGACTCGATCCGCCCCGATGCCGGCGGCGCGATCGCGGTCGACGTGATCACGCTCGGCACGGGCAGCGACACGGTCTATGGCGTCTACAACAACCTCGACCTCGACGGCGACACGATCACGGACTTCAACACGAGCTTCGTCGACAAGGACGTCGACCTGATCGTCGTTGAGGGCTTCAACCTCGCCGGCGATACCATCGTCGCCGCGCTGACCGACAAGCTCGACATCGACCTCGACGGCACCGCCGACATGACGGTGACCGGCACGGGCGGCAAGGGCTGGTTCTGGCGCTACACCGACGACAGCGCCGGCAACACGAACATCGACCTGATCCAGGCGATCTTCACCGAGCAGTCCGACACGGTGAACCTGTCGGCCTACGACCTGTCCGAGATCGGCAACGCCTCCAGCGCGCTGGGCGGCGACGACCTCGTCACCCTGAAGGGCGGCGACGCCCTGCTGGTGCCGGACTCGACGCTGGACGACACCTTCTCGGGTGGCGACGGCAAGGACACGATCTTCGGCAGCGAGAATGCCGAGTCGATCAACGGTGACCAGGGCAACGACCTGGTCTATGGCGGCAACGGCAAGGACGAGCTGGTCGGCGCCGGCGGCAACGACGTTCTCTATGGCGGCGACCAGGAAGACACGCTCGACGGCGGCGCGCTGAACGACAGCCTCTATGGCGGCGAGCAGCAGGACTCCATCGTCGGCGGCGGCGGCAACGACTTCCTGATGGGCGAAGGCTCGAACGACGAGATCTTCGGCAATGCCGGTGACGACACGGCCGAAGGCGGCGAAGGCGACGACCTGATCGAAGGTCTCGACGGCGCCGACTCGCTGTCCGGCGGGGAAGGCGACGACACGGTCGAGGGCGGCGTCGACAACGACACCATCGCTGGCGGCAACGGCAACGACTCGATCGAGGGCGACGACGGCCGCGATCTGATCACCGGCGGCCAGGGCAACGACACGGTCGACGGCGGCTCCGAGGACGACAACATCGACGGCGGCGACGGTCGCGACGAGATCGTCGGCGGCACGGGTGCCGACACGCTCTTCGGCGGCAACGACCAGGATACGATCCAGGGCGGTGACGACAACGACAGCATCTTCGGCGGCAACGGCAACGACTCGCTCCTGGGCGAGCTCGGCAACGACACGATCGATGCCGGCGATGGTCAGGACACGGTCATCGGCCTGGACGGCAACGATAGCCTGCTCGGCGGCGAGGGTGGCGACACCATCGACGGCGGCGTCGGCACCGACACCCTCCAGGGCGGCAATGGCGACGACACGGTCTTCGGCAACGACGATGCCGACTCCGTCATGGGCAACGAGGGCAACGACAGCCTGCTCGGCGGCGGGGCTCGCGACACGGTCGATGGCGGCAACGGCAACGACACGCTGTTCGGCAACGACGACCTCGACCTGCTGATCGGCGGTACCGGCAACGACATCGCCTACGGCGGCACGGAGCAGGACTCGATCCTCGGCGGCCAGGGCGAAGACACCCTGTTCGGCGATGCGGGTGCCGACACGATCCGCGCCGGCGACGGCCCGGACTCGATCATCGGCGGTGCCGATGGCGACCTGATGTTCGGCGACAAGGGTGCCGACACCTTCTATGGCACCCTCAACGACCTGACGAACGACACGATCCAGACCTTCACGGTCGACGAGGATCGGATCGTCGTCGATGGCGACATCCAGTTCCTGGTTGCCGGCACGATCGTGGCCAGCGCCGATACGAATGTCGGCGTCCTCGACCTCGACACGGTCAATGTCGGCGGTGAGATCTACTTCACCAACCCGAACCTGATCGGTGAGGACGTTACCGCCATCTACGACACCGGCACCGGGCAGACGATCATCCGCATGGTCGGCGACGGCGTGTTCACGCCGAACAACGACAGCGTGAAGCTCGAGGACGTCGACCCGCTCGTCGACAACCGGATCGACGCCCAGGAAGGCAACGACACGGTCGTCCTCTCCAGCTTCGCGGAGCTGGCGGAAGCCACGTTCACCGGCGGCGCTGGCAATGACAGCATCATCGGCAGCGTGTTCGACGACTACATCCTCGGCGACAGCAGCCTCTTCGGTTACGGCGACACGCTGGTCGGCAACAACACGCCGGGCGGCGACACCATCGCGGCCGGTGACGGCAGCGACACCGTGCTGGGCGAGGACGGCAGCGACTACCTGAGCGGCAATGCCGGGTTCGACAGCCTGGTGGGCGGCAACGGTGCCGATACCGTCTTCGGTGGCGGCGATGCCGACGGCATCTATGGCGGTCAGGGCAGCGATGCGCTGAGCGGCGATGCCGGCGACGACTACATCGACGGCGGTGCCGACAACGACCTGATCGCCGGTGGCGACGGCAACGACTCGCTCGACGGTGACGCCGGCAACGACGCCATCGATGGCGGCGAAGGCAACGACACCATCGACGGCTGGGAAGGCAGCGATCTCGCCTTCGGCGGCAACGGCAACGACAGCATCCTGGGCTGGATCGGCGACGACACGCTGATCGGCGAAGGCGGCGACGACACCGTCGACGGCGAGGACGGCTCCGACCAGCTCTATGGCAGCTCCGGCCTCGACTATGTGACCGGCGGCAACGGTGCCGACACCCTGTTCGGTGGTGGCGACAACGACACGCTGAGCGGCAATGCCGACGACGACAGCGTTTCCGGCGATGCCGGCGACGACATCGTCTACGGCGGCGGCGGCAACGACACGGCCGATGGTGGCGACGGCAGCGACAGCGTCTTCGGCGACGAAGGCAATGACAGCCTGCTCGGCGGCATCGGCGACGACACGGTCCTCGGCGGCAACGGCAACGACTTCATCGATGTCGGCCCCGGCGACGACAGCGCGCTCGGCGGCAACGGCAACGACACCATCGACGGTGGCGGGCCGGGGTCGGATGACACGCTGCTCGGCGAAGCCGGTGCGGACTCGATCGTGGGCGGCGACGGCCAGGACTCGATCCTCGGCGGCAACGGCAACGACACGCTGGACGGCGACGAAGGCAACGACACGGTCTATGGCGGCCAGGGTGCCGACGTGGTCCGCGGCGGCGCCGGCGACGACGTGCTCGGCCGGTTCGACGGGCAGGATGAAGACGGTGCCGACACCTTCGACGGTGGTGGCGGTAACGACTCCATCTATGTCGGCCCCGGCGCGGACTCGGTGAACCCCGGCGATGGCGACGACACCATCTTCGGCACGGTCACCGAACTCGCGAACGACACGATCTACGGGTTCGACCCCGCGTCCGACGTCATCATCATCGAGCAGAGCGGTGACCTCACCGCGTCCCTGACCCAGGGTGTGAACGGTTCTCTGGTCCTGCCCACGGGCGGGTTCCCGACCCTGAAGCTCCCCGGCGTCATCGGCGCGGCGACCGGGACCTACGACTCGGTCAACAACCGGATGATCGTCACGATCACCGGTTCGTTCGAGCCGCCCCGCCGCCCCGCCCCGCCGGCCCCGGATGGGTTCGTGACGATCACGAACTTCACCGACGACACCGGCACCATCGGCGATGGCGTGACCACCGACACGACGCCGACGATCTTCGGCCTGGGTACGCCGAACTCGACGGTCAACATCATCCGCAACGGCCTGACCATCGCGACCAACATCCCGGTCGATGGCGCGGGTGCGTGGAGCTACACCAACGCGACGGTGCTGAGCTCCGGGTTCTACACCTTCGAGGTGACGGGCTCGGAAGGCGGCTCCGACACGCTGGGTCTGACCATCGGTGCGGACGAGCCCCCGCCGACGGGTGCGACGGAAGGTCCGGACGTGCTGACCGGCACGGAAGGTGACGACACCATCAGCGGCCTCGGTGGCAACGACACCATCTACGGCCTGGGTGGCGACGACATCCTCAACGGCAACGGCGGCGATGACCTGATCTACGGCGGCGCCGGCGAAGACACGCTGAACGGCGAAGATGGCAACGACGCCATCTACGGCGGCAGCGAGAATGACCTGATCAACGGTGGCAACGATCAGGACATGCTCTTCGGCGAGGACGGGAACGACACCATCAGCGGCGGCGCGGGCAACGACTCCCTCTCCGGCGGCAATGGCGCGGACCTGCTCAACGGCGATGCCGGTGACGACTACATCGACGGTGGCGAGGGCAACGACCTGATCAATGGTGGATCGGGCAACGACCTCATCACCGCCATGGACGGCAACGACACCGTCCACGGCGACGCCGGCGACGACCACGTCATGGGCAACAAGGGCAACGACAGCGTCTTCGGTGGCGACGGCAACGACACCGTCCGCGGCGGTCAGGACAACGACTCCGTGTTCGGCGAGGACGGCAACGACTGGGTGACGGGCGAGATCGGCGACGACCAGGTCTTCGGTGGTCTCGGGTCCGACATCGTCCTCGGCGGCCAGGGCAACGACTCCCTGGACGGCGGCGACGGCGACGACTTCCTGCTCGGCCAGATCGGCAACGACACCATGACCGGCGGTGCCGGGTTCGACGACTTCGTCTTCGAACAGAACAAGGTCGGTCATGACCTGATCACCGACTTCGTCCAGGGTGTCGACGACCTGTCCTTCGACATCGATAACGGCACCTTCAACGGCGTCGCCTTCGATACGCTGTCGGAGATCCTGGCCATCAGCACCGACGTCGACACCAACAACGACTCGGTGATGGATGCGATGAAGATCTCGTTCAGCAACGACACGTCGATCACGGTGAAGAACATCACCACCAGCTCGGTGCTCTTCTCCGACTTCCTGCTCTACTAGGCCCGAGCCGGCCGGCGCCCCCGCCAGGGGACGCCGGCCAGGCGCCGGTCCGAACGGCAAAAGGCCAGCGGGCAACCGCTGGCCTTTTCCGTGTCCGGCTCGAAGTCGCCGCTCGAAGGTCCGAAATTGGACGCCCCGCCGGCGGCAGCCGGCGGGGCGTGGGACCGCCACCCGACGCAGTCGGCTGCGCCAAGCGGCGAAGGGGAAATCCTGGGGGTGGCTACAAGGCTTCGCTGCCCGTCTCGCCGGTGCGGATGCGCACGGCGTGGGCAATGTCGAGGATGAAGATCTTGCCGTCGCCGATGCGGCCGGTGTTGGCGGCCTTCTGGATCGCGTCCACGACCGGCAGGGCCAGGTCGTCGTCGACCGCCACCTCGATCTTCACCTTGGGCACGAAGCTCACGGCATATTCGGCGCCGCGATAGATCTCGGTCTGGCCCTTCTGCCGACCGAAGCCGCGGACCTCGCCGACGGTCAGGCCCTGGACGCCAAGCGCGGTCAGCGCCTCGCGTACATCATCGAGCTTGAAGGGTTTGATGATGGCCATCACCAGCTTCATGGGTCGTTCCTCAGTACCTCGGGGCTCCTGCCCAAGAAATATACAAGAACCGTGCCGCGGCGGCCGGGCCGGCCTGCGATGTCGCGCCGGCAAACCCTGCCTGGACAGGCGCGCCCCGGCGATGGATGTTCGCCCCATGACACGCGCGCACCCTGTCGCCCGGCCCCAGCGGGTGGAGACGATCGTCGTCGGCGGCGGCCTCGTCGGCCTGACGCTGGCGGCGGCCCTGGCACAGGCGGGGATGGACGTGCTGGTGGTCGACCGAGAGCCGCCGGCAACGGCCCTGGCGCCGGCCTTCGACGGCCGCGCCTCGGCCATCGCCTACGGCTCTCGGCGCGTCCTGGAAGGGATCGGCCTGTGGCCGCTGGTGGCGGACGATGCCGCGCCGATCGCCGGAATCCGCGTCGTCGATGCCGGTTCCCCGCTCTTCCTGCACTACGACCATCGCGCGGTGGGCGACCAGCCGCTGGGCCACATCGTCGAGAACCGGGTCCTGCGGCACGCCCTCCATCGCCTGGCCGCCACCCTGCCGACGTTGCGCCATCTCGCGCCCCGGCAGGTGGTGTCGATCGACCGCGACGCCAACGGCGCCACGGTGACGCTGGATGACGGCCAGGCCTGGCGCGGCAACCTGCTGGTCGCGGCCGACGGCCGGCAGTCCGCGGTGCGGGCCGCCGCCGGCATCGGCGTGCGCACACACCCCTATCCACAGACCGCGATCGTGACGACGGCCGTGCACGAGGCGCCGCACCGCGATGTCGCGATCGAACATTTCCTGCCGGCCGGCCCCTTCGCCATCCTGCCGCTGACGCCGGCCGAGGGCGAGCCGCACCGCTCGTCGCTGGTCTGGACCGAGCGCTCGGTCGCGGCACCCGGCCTGCTGGCGCTGGACGAGCCGGCATTCACGGCCGAGCTGGCAGCCCGCTTCGGCGACCATTGGGGTGCCGTCCGGCCCAGCGGGCCGCGCTTTGCCTATCCACTTGCCCTGCAATGGGCCGACCGCATGGTGGCCGACCGGCTGGCCCTGGTGGGCGATGCGGCCCATGTCATCCACCCGATCGCCGGCCAGGGCCTGAACCTCGGCATCCGCGACGTGGCGGCCCTGGCCGAATGCCTGGTCGATGCCCGTCGCCTCGGCCTGGATGTCGGGCAGCCCGGGCCGCTTGCGCGCTATGCCGCCTGGCGCCGGCTGGACACGACGATGCTGGGCCTGGTGACGGACGGGTTGAACCGCCTCTTTTCCAACGACGTGGCGCCGTTGCGCGCGGCACGCCGGCTGGGCTTGGCCGCGGTCGACCGCATGGCGCCCCTGAAGCGCCTCTTCATGCAGCACGCCATGGGGACTACGGGCGACCTGCCGCGCCTGGCCCGCGGCCAGCCGCTGTAGCGGCTATTGCTGGTGCCTTGAACCGGGGCGCCGCCGCCTCTAATAACTGCAGCATGGAACCATCGGCGGCAGCGGCCCTGCCTTTCCTCAAGATGCACGGGCTCGGCAACGACTTCGTCGTCATCGACGCGCGGCCCGGCGGCATCGTCGTCGACGGGCCGCGCGCGCGCGCCATCGCCGACCGCCGCACCGGCATCGGCTGCGACCAGCTCATCGTCATCGAGCCGGCGGTCAGCAGCCTGGCCGACGCCTTCATGCGCATCCGCAACCCCGACGGCAGCGAGGCCGAGGCCTGCGGCAATGCCACCCGATGCATCGCCAGCCTCCTGATGGAGGAGCGCGGGCGCGGCCATGCGGTGGTGGAAACCGTGGCCGGCCTGCTGGACGCCGAGGCGACGGGCGACGGGCGCATCGCCGTCGACATGGGCCCGGCCCGCCTCGACTGGCGCGAGATCCCGCTGGCCCAGGCCTGCGACACGTTGCATGTGCCGCTGGCACTGGGGCCGGTCTCCGACCCGGTCGCGACCAACATGGGCAACCCGCACGCGACCTTCTTCGTGCCCGACGTGGCGGCGATCGCCGTCGCCGACATCGGCCCGGTGCTGGAGCGCAATCCGATCTTCCCCGAGCGCGCCAATATCGGCTTCGCCCAGATCCTGGCGCCGGGGCGGATCCGCCTGCGCATGTGGGAACGCAGCGCCGGCATAACGCGCGCCTGCGGGTCGGGTGCGTGCGCGGCCCTGGTGGCGGCCGCCCGCCGCGGCCTGGTCGACCGCCGGGCCGAGGTGATCCTCGACGGCGGCACGCTGGAGATCGAGTGGCTGCGCGACGGCCATGTGCTGATGACGGGGCCGGTCGCGACCGCCTTCAGCGGCACCATCCATCCCTCGCTGCTCGCGGCATGACGCCCGCTCGCAACACAGTCGACATCGTCACCTTCGGCTGCCGCCTCAACGCCTATGAATCGACGGTGATGCGGGCCAACGCCGCGGCGTCGGGCGTGTCGGACACGATCATCGTCAACACCTGCGCCGTCACCGCCGAGGCCGAGCGCCAGGCGCGCCAGACCGTGCGTCGCCTGCGCCGCGAGCGGCCGGGGGCACAGATCGTCGTCACCGGCTGTGCCGCCCAGATCGCGCCCGAGCGCTGGTCGGCGATGCCGGAGGTCGACCGCGTGCTGGGCAACGCCGACAAGCTGCTGCCCGATGCGTTTGCGCCCGGCGGCGCCAAGGTGGCGGTCGCCGACATCATGCAGGTGCGCGAGACGGCGGGCCACCTGGTCGAAGGGTTCGACGGCCGCGCGCGCGCCTTCGTCGAGGTGCAGCAGGGCTGCGACCATCGCTGCACCTTCTGCATCATCCCCTATGGCCGCGGCCCCAGCCGCTCGGTCGCCATCGGCGCCATCGTCGACCGCGTGCGGTCGCTGGTGGCGGCCGGCTACCGCGAGGTGGTGCTGACCGGCGTCGACCTGACGGCCTATGGCGCCGACCTGCCGGGCCGGCCCAGCCTGGGGCAGATGACGCGCCGGCTGCTGGCGCTCGTGCCGGACCTGCCGCGGCTGCGCCTGTCCTCGCTCGACCCGGCCGAGATGGACGAGGACATCTATCGCCTGCTGGCGGAGGAGCCGCGGCTGATGCCGCACCTGCATCTCAGCCTGCAGGCCGGCGACGACATGATCCTGAAGCGCATGAAGCGCCGCCATTCGCGCGCCGACGCCATCGGCGCGGCCGAGCGCGCGCGCCGCCTGCGGCCGGACCTGGTGCTGGGCGCCGACCTCATCGCCGGCTTCCCGACCGAGGACGAGGCGATGTTCGCCAACACGCTGGGCCATGTGGCCGAGGTCGGCCTCACCTGGCTGCATGTCTTTCCCTATTCGCCACGGCCCGGCACGCCCGCCGCCCGCATGCCCCAGGTGCCGGGGCCGGTGGTGCGCGAGCGCGCCCGCCTGCTGCGAGAGGCCGGGGCGGCTGCCGCCGGCGCCTACCTGGCGACCCGCGTCGGCACCGCCGCCAGCGTCCTGGTGGAAGCCGAGGGCCGCGGCCACGATGCCCATTTCGCGCCGGTCGCGATCGTTGGCGCGGCGGGGCTGGATGGCCGCGTCGTCGCCTGTCGCATTACCGCCGCCCAGGACGACCGCCTGCTCGCCGTCGCCGCCTGACGCACGCCCGCGCATTCCAGAATGACCGACACCGAAACCCCCGAAAAGCGGGGCTGGTTCCGCCGCCTCAAGGATGGCCTGGCCCGCACCTCGTCGCGGATCGCCGAGGGCATCGGCGCCATCTTCACCAAGCGCAAGCTCGACGACGCGACGCTGGAGGAGCTGGAGACGCTGCTCATTCAGGCCGACCTCGGCGTCGAGACGGCAGAGCAGCTCGTCGCCGGCCTGCGCCGCGAGCGCTTCGGCCAGGAGGTCTCGGCCGAGGAGGTGCGCGAGCACCTGGCGCGCGAGATCGCCAAGATCCTGGCGCCCGTCGCCCGGCCGCTGGTGCCCGCCAGCCGCCCCCACGTCGTGCTGGTGGTGGGCGTCAACGGCAGCGGCAAGACGACCACCATCGGCAAGCTGGCCAAGAACTGGCGGGCCGAGGGCAAGCGCGTCATCATCGCCGCCGGTGACACCTTCCGCGCGGCCGCCGTCGAGCAGCTCCAGGTCTGGGGCGAACGCGCCGGGGTGCCGGTCGTCTCGGGCGCCCCGGGGGCCGATGCCGCCGGGCTCGCCTTCGATGCGCTGACCAAGGCGCGTACCGACGGCGCCGACATCCTCATCATCGACACGGCCGGGCGCCTGCAGAACAAGGCCGGGCTGATGGAAGAGCTGCGCAAGGTCGTGCGCGTGCTGAAGAAGCTCGATCCGGCCGCCCCGCACGACTGCGTGCTGGTGCTGGATGCCACGGTCGGCCAGAACGCCCACCAGCAGGTGGAGATATTCGGCGACATGATCGGCGTCACCGGCCTGGCGATGACCAAGCTGGACGGCACCGCCAAGGGCGGCGTCGTGGTGGCGCTGGCCGAGCGGTTCGGCCTGCCGGTCTATGCCGTGGGGGTGGGCGAGGGGGCCGACGACCTGCGGTCGTTCGACGCCACCTCCTTCGCGCGCGGGCTGATGGGGCTGGAGGCGATGAAATGAAGGCGATCGTCGACTACGGGCCGCTCGCGGCCTTCCTCGTTGCCTATTATCTGGGCGGCATCATGGCGGCCACGGCGGCCGTGATGGTCGCCACCGTCATCGTCCTCATTCTCGCCTGGGTGGTCGAGAAGCGGCTGGCGACGATGCCGCTGGTGACCGGTGTCATCGTCATGGTCTTCGGCGGGCTGACGCTGCTGCTGGCCGACGAGACCTTCATCAAGATGAAGCCGACGCTGGTCTACCTCTTGTTCGCGCTGGTGCTGGTGGTGGGAAGCTGGCTCGGCCGCCACCCGCTGAAGCTGCTGATGGGCGGCTTCATCAACCTGACGCCGGCCGGCTGGCGTGGGCTGGGCTATCGCTGGGCTGCCTTCTTCCTGGCCATGGCCGCCCTCAACGAGGCGGTGTGGCGCACCCAGACGACCGAGCTGTGGGTGAATTTCAAGGTGTTCGGGCTGATCGCGCTGACCATCGCCTTCACGCTCACCCAGCTTCCCTACATGCGCCGCCACGCCGAGCCCGAGCCGACACCCGACGTGCCGACGCCCGACAAGGTGTAGGGCCTACCGATGGTCGCCCGCGTCGCCCTCGGGGTTGCGGCGCGGGATCGGCACCACCTCGCCGGCCGCCTCGCGGTGGTGATGCAGGGCCCAGCGGACGGATGGGAAGGCCAGCCGGTCCCACGGGATCTCGTCCCACCCGAATAGCGCCACCTCCAGGCTCTCGGGCCCGGCCGCGAAGACCGGCGCGTCGAGCCGGGCGCGGTAGATGAGCTGCACCTGGCTGATGCGCGGGATCTCGTAGACGGCCAGCAGCCCGTCGATGACGATGCGGGCCTGGGCCTCCTCCCACGCCTCGCGCATCGCCCCCTCGGCGGTGGTCTCGTTCAGCTCCATGTAGCCGGCCGGCAGGGTCCAGTAGTCGCGCCGGGGGTTGATCGCCCGCCGGCACAGCAGGAACCGGTCCCCCCAGGTGACGACCGACCCCACGACCAGCTTGGGGTTCTCGTAGTGGACGAAGCCGCAATCGCCGCAGACCAGCCGCTCCAGCGAATCGCCGTCCGGCACGCGCCGGGCGAAGCCGCGGAAGGGGTCCTCGTCGGCGCCGGCCATGGCGGTCGGCTCAGGCCCGCGCGCGGACGATGGCGCCGGTCGCCAGCCGGTCGGCGCGCTCATTCTCGGGGTGGCCGGCATGGCCGCGAACCCAGTGCCACGAGATGGCGTGGCGGCCGGCGGCGGCCTCCAGCCGCTGCCACAGGTCGACGTTCTTCACCGGCTTGCGGTCGGCCGTCTTCCACCCGTTGCGCTTCCAGCCATGGATCCACTTGGTGATGCCGTCGCGCAGGTAGGTGCTGTCGGTATGGATGCGCACGGTCATCGGCCGCGTCAGGGATTCCAGGCCGGCGATGGCGGCCATCATCTCCATCCGGTTGTTGGTGGTGATGGGCTCGCCGCCCGCCAACTCCTTCTCCGTCCCGCGCCAGCGCAGCACCACGCCCCAGCCGCCGGGGCCGGGATTGCCGCTGCAGGCACCGTCGGTGAACAGGTCCACGGCCTCGCCGGCTGTGCCGTCGCTCGTCGTCTCACCCAAGTCCATAGGCCCCCACATCGCGTACGCCCTGGTGGAAGCGCAGCTTGGAAAGATACTCCAGCGGGTCCTTCGGCTTCACGAAGGCGCCCGGCGGCTGGTTCAGCCAGTCATAGAGGCGGGTCAGCAGGAAACGCAGCGCGCTGCCCCGGGCCAGCACCGGCAGTGCGGCATATTCGGCCGCCGACAGGGGCCGGACGGCCTCGTAGCGGGTCAGCAGCAGGCGCGCCTTGGTCACGTTGAAGCTGCCGTCCGCTTCGAAGCACCAGGCGTTCAGGCAGATCGCGATGTCATAGGCGAAGGCGTCGTTGCAGGCGAAGTAGAAGTCGATGACGCCCGTCAGCTCCAGGTCGCGGAAGAAGACGTTGTCGGGGAACAGGTCGGCATGGATGACGCCGGCCGGCAGGTCCTGCGGCCAGTGCCGCTCGAGCCAGGCCAGCTCGGTCGCCAGTTCCTCGGCCAGGCCCGGCCGCACCTCGTGCGCGCGCTCGGCCGATGCCGCCAGCAGCCGCGGCCAGCCGCCGACCGACAGGTCGTTGGGCCGCCGGATGGCGAAACCCTCGCCCGCTTGGTGCAGGCGCGCCATGCCCTCGCCGACCCCCGCGCAATGCACGGCCAGGATGCGCCGCGGCCACAGCCCCTCCAGGAAGGTGACGATGGCCGCCGGGCGGCCGCAGAGCTGGCGCAGGGCCAGGCCGTCGCGCCCCTTCACCGGTGTCGGGCAGGCGAAGCCGCGCGCCGCCAGATGCTCCATCAGGCCCAGGAAGAAAGGCAGGTCGCCCGCGCGCACCCGCTTCTCGTAGAGCGTCAGGATGTAGCTGCCGCGCTCGGTCCGCAGCAGGAAGTTGGAATTCTCGACACCCTCGGCGATGCCCTTGAAGGCCGTCACGGCCCCCAGGTCGTATTCGGCGACGAAGGCTGCCAGCTCGTCGTCGGGAACGTCGGTATAGACGGCCAAACCGCCTCCGCTGGGGCTCGTGGATGCCAGGGGCACCCCCCGGGCGACCCTCGTGCTTGTACCGGCTCCGCCCGCTCGACTACATTCGCCGCCTCGGGGGCCGGGCGGCGGAACTTAGACCAAGGCCGTTCGCCTTGCAAAGCAACCGATGGGCGCAAAGCAACCGATGGGCCGGGCTGCCGCAGGCCGGCGCGACGACGGAAGTGACCGATGACCGACCCGGTGCCGGCGCAGCTCGCGCCCTACAACGTGAAGGTGCGGGCCGGCCGGAAGTATTTCTGGTGCGCCTGCGGACGGTCGCGGCAGCAGCCGTTCTGCGACGGCTCCCATGGCGGCACCGGCATCACCGCGATGCAGTGGACGGCCGCGGCCGATGGGGAAATCTGGTTTTGCGGCTGCAAGCGGACGGCGAACGCGCCGTTGTGCGACGGCAGCCACGAGAGGGCTTGATGGCGAATTCTACTGGCAATCTGCGTGCCCCGACCCTGCTGGCCCTGGCCGCGACCGGCCTCGTGCTGGCGGGCTGCGGCAGCCTCAATCCATTCGGCAAGTCCGAGACGCCGCCGGCCTGCCCCAGGGCGGTCGTCGTCAACGACCTGTCGCGGGTGACCGAGTACCGCCCCGGCGCCGGCCGCGACCTGTCCGACGTGGTCTACAGCGCCGGGATCGAGCGGGTCGATTCGACCTGCGAGTATGACCGCCGGCGCAAGGTGACGATGCAGACGACGGTGAACCTGGTGGTCGAGCGCGGCCCCGCCGATCGCGCCCGCCAGGCACAGGTCACCTATTTCGTCGCCGTGGCCGACGCCGCCAACCAGGTTCTGGCGCGTGAGACCTTCACCGTGCCGGTGAAGTTCGAGGGCAACGTCACCCGCATGCAGGCGAGCGAGGAGATCGAGCAGGTCATCCAGCTGGGCGGCGGCACGGGTGCCGGCCACAAGATCTTCGTCGGCTTCCCGCTGACCGAGGAGCAGCTCAACCAGAACCGCCGCCGCTGACGGCGGCCCGCGGGCCGCGGCCGCGGGAGACTGTTGTACTTTTGCCGCGCAGGGACTAGCCTCCGGGCCAGTCCGATAGACCCCCCGCGGGAGAGATCGGCGGGCCGCTTCGTTCTCTGGAACGGTGCGGCCATCGTCGGAGCCGAAGGCGCAACCGCCCCGGAAACGCTCAGGCAAACGGACCGCGAGGGGTAGGACGCTCTGGAAAGCGGACGGGCAACCGTCCCACCGACGAGGTAAGCCGCGTTGCGGTGAATCTTTCAGGTTCTCGGGACAGAGGGGGCGGCAACCGGTGCCCGATGGCGCCGGTTTTCAGCAACTGTCGGGTTCCGAGGCCGATGACCGAATCAGCTCTGAAGGAAACGCCGCTTCACGCCCTGCATGTCGCCCTTGGCGCACGCATGGTGGAGTTCGCGGGCTATGCGATGCCGGTCCAGTACCCGACCGGCATCCTGACCGAGCACCTGCACACGCGCGCCGGCGCCGGCCTGTTCGACGTGTCGCACATGGGCCAGATCCGCCTGTCCGGCGCCGATGTGGCGCAGCACCTGGAAACCCTGGTGCCGGGCGACATCAAGGGCCTGGCCCCCGGCCGTCAGCGCTACACGCTCTTGACCAACGACGCCGCCGGCATCCTGGACGACCTGATGGTCACCAACGCCGGCGACCATCTCTTCGTCGTCGTCAATGCCGGCTGCAAGCATGCGGACCTGGCCCATATCCAGGCGCATCTCGGCGGCAAGGTCGCCATCGAGGCGCAGTTCGACCGCGCCCTGCTGGCCCTCCAGGGCCCGCAGGCGGCCGCCGTCCTGCTGCGGCTGGCGCCCGAGGCCGGCAGTCTCGGCTTCATGGCCGGCCGCGAGATCGCCGTCGACGGCGTTCCCTGCTTCGTCACCCGTTCGGGCTACACCGGCGAGGACGGCTACGAGATCGCCATTCCGGCCGACCAAGCCGAGCGGATCGCCCGGCGCCTGCTGGCCGAGCCCGAGGTGAAGCCGATCGGCCTCGGCGCGCGGGATTCGCTGCGCCTGGAAGCCGGCCTCTGCCTGCACGGCCACGACATCGACGCCACCATCACGCCGATCGAGGCTGGCCTCAACTGGGTCATCGGCAAGCGCCGCCGGGCCGAGGGCGGCTATCCGGGTGCGGCCGTCGTGGCCGAGCAACTGGCCAACGGCCCGAAGCGCCGCCGCGTCGGCATCCTGCCCGAGGGGCGCCAGCCCGCGCGCGAAGGGACCCCGCTGACCGACGCCGCCGGCAACCCGGTCGGCACCATCACGTCGGGCGGCTTCGGCCCCAGCTTCGGCGGCCCGGTCGCCATGGGCTATGTCGATGCCGCCCATGCCGCCGACGGCACCGCCCTGCAGGCCGTCGTGCGCGGGCAGCCGCGCCCGGCCGCCGTCGCCCCGATGCCTTTCGTACCCCACCGCTACTACCGGCCATGAGGAGCACCATGAGCACGATCAAGTTCACCCAAGAGCATGAGTGGATCCGGGTCGAAGGCGACGTCGGCACCGTCGGCATCACCGATTTCGCCCAGAACCAGCTCGGCGACGTGGTGTTCGTGGAACTGCCGCCCGTGGGCCGGAAGGTGACGAAGGGCGGCGATGCCGCCGTCGTCGAGTCGGTGAAGGCCGCCAGCGAGGTCTATTCGCCGGTCACCGGCGAGGTGATCGAGATCAACCAGGCGATCGTCGACGAGCCGGCCAAGGTGAATGCCGACCCGCAGGGCGAGGCGTGGTTCTTCAAGGTCCGCCTGGCCGTGCCGGCCGAGCTGGACGCGATGATGGACGAGGCGGGCTACGCCGCCTTTGCCGAGGGGCAGCACTGACATGCGCTACCTGCCGCTGACCGAGGCGGATCGGCGCGACATGCTGGCCGCCATCGGCGCGCCATCGGTCGACGCGCTCTTCCGCGACGTGCCCGAGGTCGCGCGCCGCAAGGACGGGCTCGACCTGCCGCCGCACCAGGGCGAGCTGGAGGTCGAGCGCGCCCTGTCGGCGATGGCGGCCAAGAACGTCGCCGCCGGCTCCGTCCCCTTCTTCCTGGGCGGCGGCGCCTATCGCCACCACGTCCCGGCCGCGGTCGACCATCTGATCCAGCGCGGCGAGTTCCTCACCTCCTATACCCCCTACCAGCCGGAGGTGACCCAGGGGACGCTGCAATACCTCTTCGAGTTCCAGACCCAGGTGGCGCTGCTGACCGGGATGGATGTCGCCAACGCCTCGCTCTATGACGGCGCCACGGCGACGGCCGAGGCGGTGACGATGGCCAACCGCGTCACCGGCCGCCGCCGCTCGGTCCTGTCGGGCAGCCTGCACCCGCACTATCGCGAGGTGGTGGAGACGCTGGCCCGCTTCGTCGGCTTCCGCGTCGATTCGCAGCCCCTCGACCCGGCCGGGAGCGAGGACCTGGCCGCCCTGGTCGATGGCGAGACGTCCTGCGTCGTGGTCCAGAACCCGGATTTCTTCGGCCGGGTGCGCGACCTGCGGCCGCTGGCCGAGGCCTGCCACGCCAAGGGTGCGCTGCTGGTCGTCGTCGTGACAGAAATCGTGTCGCTGGGCGCGCTCACCTCGCCCGGCGAGATGGGGGCCGACATCGTCGCGGCCGAGGGGCAGTCGATCGGCAACGGCCTCAATTTCGGCGGCCCCTATGTCGGCCTGTTCGCCACCCGCGACCGCTTCGTGCGGCAGATGCCGGGCCGGCTGGTCGGCCAGACGGTCGACGCCGAGGGCCGCCGCGGTTGGGTGCTGACGCTGTCGACGCGCGAGCAGCATATCCGCCGCGAGAAGGCGACGAGCAACATCTGCACGAACTCCGGCCTGTGCACGCTGGCCTTCACCATCCACCTGTCGCTCCTGGGCGAGGCGGGGCTGACGCAGTTGGCGGCGATCAACCACGCCAAGGCCGCGAAGCTGGCCGACCGGCTGGCGGCGATCCCCGGCGTCACCGTCCTGAACGACACCTTCTTCAACGAGTTCACCGTGCGCCTGCCGCGGCCGGCGGCCGGCATCGTCGATGCCCTGGCGGCCCGCCCGATCATCGCCGGCGTGCCGGTATCGCGCTTCGCGTCCGGCCATGACGACCTGCTGGTCCTGGCCGTGACCGAGACGGTGACCGATGCCGACATGGACGCGCTGGTGACGGCGCTCGAGGAGAGCCTGCGATGAGCGATTGGAGCAAGGCCCTGTCCCGGTTCCAGGCCGCCGGGGCCGGAACCGACACGACCAGCGGCAACCGCGGCCTGCAGATCGAGGAGCCTTTGATCTTCGAGCAGGGCGCCGAGGGGCGCACGGGCGTCGACCTTCCGGCGCCGCCGGCCGCGGCCGACCGCCTGGGCGGGCTCGCGCGCAAGGGGGCGATCGGCCTGCCCGGCCTGTCCGAGCCGCAGGTGGTGCGCCACTACACGCGCCTCAGCCAGAAGAACTTCGCCATCGACAGCGGCCTCTACCCGCTGGGCTCCTGCACGATGAAGCACAATCCGCGACTGAACGAGCGGATGGCGCGCCTGCCGGGCTTTGGCGACCTGCACCCGTTGCAGCCGCAGGCGACGATCCAGGGCGCGCTGGAACTGATGGACCAGCTCGCCCACTGGCTGAAGACGCTGACCGGCATGCCGGCCGTCGCCCTGTCGCCGGCCGCCGGCGCCCATGGCGAGCTGTGCGGCATCATGACGATCCGTGCGGCGCTTGAGGCGCGCGGCGACATGCGCCAGCGCATCCTGGTGCCGGAATCCGCGCATGGCACCAACCCGGCGACGGCGGCGGCCTGCGGCTATGCCGTGGAATCGATCCCGGCCAATGCCCGCGGCCGCGTCGACCTGGAAGCGCTGAAGGCCAAGCTCGACAGCGGCGTCGCCGCCATCATGCTGACCAACCCCAACACCTGTGGCCTGTTCGAGAGCGAGATCGTCGAGATCGCCGAGGCAGTGCACAAGGCGGGCGCCTTCTTCTACTGCGACGGCGCCAACTTCAACGCCATCGTCGGGCGGGTGCGGCCGGCCGACCTCGGCATCGACTGCATGCACATCAACCTGCACAAGACCTTCTCCACGCCCCATGGCGGCGGCGGCCCGGGCTCCGGCCCGGTGGTGCTGGCCGAGTCGCTGGCGCCCTACGCCCCGCTGCCCTGGGTCGTGCATGGCCCGGACGGGTTCCGCCTGGTCGAGGAGGCGGATGCCGCTTCGGGCACGGCCGGCACGATCGGCCGGCTGAAGGGCTTCCACGGCCAGATGGGCATGTTCGTGCGCGCGCTCGCCTACATGATGAGCCATGGCGGCGACGGGCTGCGGCAGGTGGCCGAAGATGCGGTGCTGAACGCCAATTACCTGATGGCGGGGCTGGGCGACGTACTGACGGCGTCCTTCGAGGGGCCCTGCATGCACGAGGCGCTCTTCGACGACCGCTTCCTCAAGGACACCGGGGTGACCACGCTCGACTTCGCCAAGGCGATGATTGACGAGGGCTACCACCCGATGACCATGTACTTCCCGTTGGTCGTCCATGGCGCCCTGCTGATGGAGCCGACCGAAACGGAAAGCAAGGACAGCCTGGACCAGTTCATCGCCGTCATTCGCGCCCTCGCCGAGCGCACCCGCCAGCCGGGGGCTGCCGAGTGGTTCCACGAGGCGCCGCGCTACACCCCCCGCCGCCGCCTGGACGAGACCGCGGCCGCGCGCAAGCCGCAGCTCCGCTGGCGCCCGCCCGCGGTCACCCAGCAGGCGGCCGAATGATGCCCGGCCGGCCGGGCCGGGCCTCGGTCGCGGCAATCCTGGCTGCCATCCTGGCCGTCGCGGGCGCGTTGCCCGCGGCGGCCCAGGGCTTCCCCCAGCGCGTCTATCGCGACGCCCGGGTGAAGTCGGAATATCACCTCCAGATCGCGATCGACCAGGTCCGGGTGCCGTCGCCCACGCCCGGCCTTTGCATCGTCAACGGCAAGATCTCGCGCGTCTTCCGCGGCAATGTCGCGCTCGGCACGCCGATCGAGCTGGAGCTCGACTGCAAGAAGGAAAGCGACACCGTGCGCCCCGGCCAGACGCTGTGGACGGATGTCGACAAGCTGACGGCGGCCAAGCATATCGAGGCCTTCGTCAATCGTGGTCCCTACGGCTTCCAGCACTCGCTGTGGCAGTTCGTGATCATTGCCGAGCCGACCGAGAAGCCCACTTTCCTGCCGTGATCGGCCTGCCGTGATCGGCCTGCCGCGATTGGCCTGCCGCGATTGGCCTGCCGTGACCGGTGTGCTCTGATGCCGGGCCGCGTGCTGGCCCTGGTGCTGGCGCTCCTGGCCTGGGCGCTGCCGGCGGCGGCCGATGGGCTGATGCTGCCGCCCGACCGGCGCCAGGCGATCCTGCGCACGATCGACGATGCCTGCCCGGAATGCCGGCGCACCGGCTTCGTGCTGTGCGGCGGGCCGCGGGTCGGCAGCGGCCCGGCCTTCGCCACCGGCGCCTTGCAGGGCAGCCCCCGGCGCGGCTACCTCGTCGGCTTCACCATGAGCGGGGCGGAGTTCCGCAACATCGTCCGCGGCACCCAGATGACGCCCCTGTTGGCGGGCCTGGAGCGGCGCTTCGCCCGCGCCCGCCTGATCGTGCTGGAGGACGGCTTCGCCCGCGTGCGGGTGCTGGACCAGTCGCCCCTGGTGGCGGTCGCGGTGCCGCCGCCCCTGCATGCCTGCGTGGCCGACCCGGGCAAGCCCTGGGGCTGCTGTGCCGGCCCCGGCTGCGTGGCCGAATGCTGCGAGAAGCGCCTGGGCAGCCCCGCGATCAGGCTCGACTGGGTCGATGCCGAGACGCGCGAGGCGGTGCGCTTCGAATTCTCCCATGCCAGCGGCCAGTCGCGCCTGGTGCGCCAGGCGGGCAACCGGCGCACGACCTATTCGTGCGCCACCGACCGGCGCTACGGCCTGGACTGACCCTGCCGCCGCCTGGCCGCGCCGATGCGCCGGCCGGTGCCCTTGATCAGGCGACGCACCTGCCGGCCGAAACGGGCGGCGGGCGAGCGCGAGGCCTCCGGGTCCAGGCGCAGGCCCAGCCGCTCGATCCGGCCCTTGCCGGTCTCGCGCACGACCAGCTCGGCCACGCCCAGCGGCACCGCGTCGCCGGTGACCGGCATGCGGCCCAGCAGGCGCAGGACATAGGCCTCGGCGGTCTGGCCGCGAATCTCCACGCCCGCCGGCAGGCCGTAGAAATCGACGATGGCGCCGATGGTGGCCGCGGGGTCGATCGGGAAGTCGCCCAGCACCAGCCCGGCCTCCTTGTGGATCGGGCGGACGCGGGCGGCGAACATGCGGTCGAGCCGGTACAGCGTCTCGGTCCGGCCCAGCGCCAGCACCAGATCCTCGGGCGCCAGCGGCTCGCCGCTCTCCGGCCGCAGCACGCGGTCGTCGCGCAGCACGGTCACGACCGATGCCTCGGCCGGCAGGTGCAGCTCGGACGGCGTCATGCCGACGGCCGGGCTGCCGGCGGCGACGCGATAGCCGACCAGCTCGCGCGACTGGCGATGCAGCGGGTCGAGGTCGAGGCGGTCGTCGGAATGCGTCTCCGGCGGCACCTCCACCCCCGTCACCCGCGCGGCGATCGGCAGCGTCCAGCCCTGGAGGACCAGCGAGACGATGACGACGACGAAGGCGATCGAGAAGATCGCGTGCGCCTGGGGAATCTCGTGCAGCAGCGGGATGATGGCGAGATAGATCGGCACCGCGCCGCGCAGGCCGACCCAGGCGATGAACATCTTCTCGGCGGTCTGGAATCGGAAGAAGGAGAGGCTGATCCACACCGCCACCGGCCGCCCGACCAGCAGCAGCGCGAACGAGATGGCCAGCGCCGGCCAGATGTAGGGCAGCACCGTGGACGGCGTGACGAACAGCCCCAGCATGACGAAGAGCGCGATCTGGCTGAGCCAGCCCAGCGCGTCCGAGAAGCGCACGATGAGCTGGTTGCCGCGATGCCGCCGGTTGCCCAGCACATAGCCGACGAGGAAGACGGCCAGGAAGCCGCTGGCATGGACGACCAGCGTGGCCCCGAAGATGAAGACGGCACCGGCGATGGCCAGGATGGGATAGAGCCCGGCCGCCAGTTGCAGGCGGTTCACCAGCCATACCAGCGCGTGCCCGCCCAGCCAGCCGGCCAGCGCGCCGATCCCCATCTCCCAGGCGAAGCTGAGGATCGCGCCGGCGTCCGGCGAGGTCAGGTCGTTGTCGATCAGCGCGGTGGCGCCCAGGACCAGGAAGATCGCCATCGGGTCGTTGATGCCGGATTCGACCTCCAGCGTCGCTCCGACGCGCCGGTTGATGTCGAGCCCGCGCAGATGCATCAGCATGAAGACCGCCGCGGCATCGGTGGAGGCCACGACCGAGGCCACCAGGAACGCCTCGACCGGCGAGAAATCCATGGCATAGGAGACGGCGACGGCGGTGATCAGGGTCGTGATCACGACGCCGATCGTCGCCAGCGACACGGCCGGCGCGAAGGCCAGGCGCATGCTCTCGCGCGAGGTGCGCAGCCCGCCGTCGAAGAGGATGACCGCCAGCGCCACGCTGCCGAAGAAGTAGGCCGCGCGCGGGTCCGAGAACTGCACCTGGCCGGGCCCCTCGTCGCCCAGCAGCATGCCCAGGGCCAGAAACACCAGCAGGATCGGCGCGCCGAAGCGCGACGACAGGCGCCCCGCCAGGATGCTCAGCAGGATGATAAGCGCGCCGGCAAAGATGATCTGGTGAATAAGTTCCATGGGTCCCCGAAGCCGCTCTCTTGATGCTATCAGCTTGTGGCGAATCGACGGCAATCAGAGTGCGGGCAAGGGGCAATGCCGGACTATCGGCTGGAGATGGAACTGGGCGGCCTGGTCTGCGGCATCGACGAGGTCGGCCGCGGCCCCTGGGCCGGGCCGGTCGTGGCCGCGGCGGTGATCATCGATCCCGCGCGGCTGCCCCACGACCTGCGCGATGCGATCGACGACAGCAAGAAGATCCCGGCCGCCCGGCGTGCGGCGCTGGCGGCTGCCATCGCTGCCCATGCCCTGGTCGGCGTCGGCGCCGCCAGTGCCGGCGAGGTCGACCGTCACAATGTGCTACAGGCGACCTTCATCGCCATGGCGCGCGCCCTGGCGCGGCTGCCGGCGCGGCCCGACGCGGCGTTGGTCGACGGCAATCGCGCGCCGCCGCTCGGCTGCCGGGTCGTGACGGTGGTGGAGGGCGATGCGCTGTCGCTGTCGATCGCGGCCGCCTCCATCGTCGCCAAGGTGCTGCGCGACGGAATGATGGCCAGGCTGGCGCTGCGCCACCCCGGATATGGCTGGGAAACCAACGTCGGCTACGGCACCGAGGCCCACCGCGCCGGCCTGTCCCGATTCGGGGTGACGCGCCATCACCGCCGCAGCTTCGCGCCGATTTCCCAGATGTTGAGTCCCGAGACTCGGTTGACTCGATAAGTGGTTGTTTCAACCGGCGGAATTGACCTTGTCCACAGTGGCGGTCATGGTGCGCGCCATGGGGGACTTTCCAGACAATGCGGTCGATCAGCTTCACCTCGGCGATTGCGTCGAGGTGATGGGTCGGCTGCCCGCGGGCTCGGTGGACATGGTCTTCGCCGATCCGCCCTACAATCTGCAACTTTCCGGCGATCTCCGTCGCCCGGACAACTCGGCCGTCGATGGCGTCGACGACGAATGGGACAAGTTCCAGGACTTCGCCGCCTATGACCGCTTCACCACGGACTGGCTGACCGCCGTCCGCCGCGTGCTGAAGGAAGATGGCACGGTCTGGGTCATCGGCAGCTACCACAACGTCTTCCGCGTCGGCGCCAAGCTGCAGGACCTGGGCTTCTGGATCCTCAACGACGTGATCTGGCGCAAGACCAACCCGATGCCGAACTTCCGCGGCCGGCGCTTCACCAACGCGCACGAGACCATGATCTGGGCCTCGCGCCGCCAGGACGCGCGATACACCTTCAACTATGAATCGATGAAGGCGCTGAACGACGGGTTGCAGATGCGCAGCGACTGGTCGCTGCCGATCTGCACCGGCGGCGAGCGGCTGAAGCGCGACGGCCGCAAGGCCCACCCCACGCAGAAGCCCGAGGCCCTCCTGCACCGTGTGCTGATGGCGGGCTCGCGGCCGGGCGACGTCGTGCTCGACCCGTTCTTCGGCACGGGCACGACGGGGGCGGTCGCCAAGCGCCTGGGCCGGCGCTGGATCGGCATCGAGCGCGACCCCGACTATGCCGCCATCGCCCGCGAGCGCATCGACCAGGTGACGGTGGCCGAGGGGGCGGCCGTCCATATCGCCACCCGCCGCGACGAGCCGCGCGTGCCGTTCGGCTCGCTGGTGGAGCGCGGCCTGGTGCGGCCGGGCGAGATCCTGTTCGACCAGCAGCGCCGCTGGAGCGCCAAGGTGCGCGCCGACGGCAGTGTCATCACCGCCGATTCCAAGGGCTCGATCCACCAGATCGGCGCCTCCGTGCAGGGCGCGCCCGCCTGCAACGGCTGGACCTTCTGGCATGTCGAGCGCCAGAAGCGGCTGGTGGCGATCGACGTGCTGCGCCAGAAGGTGCGCGCCGAGATGGCGTGAGCGGCCCACCCACGGATCGGCCGCTCTTGACGGGCGCCCCCGATCCGTGGTGTTCGGCGGGCACCTTTTCCAAACCGCCTCCCCCTGCAGGTGTGCCATGCCCGACGGCCTTTTCCAGGAAATGTTCCCGCTCTCCTCCGACGGGACGCCGTACCGCAAGCTGACCGGCGATTTCGTCGGCCGCGAGAGCTTTGCCGGCCGGCCGATCCTGACCGTGGCGCCCGAGGCGCTGACGCTGCTGGCCCGGACCGCCTTTGCCGACATCGCCCACCTGCTGCGTCCGGGCCATCTGGCCCAGCTTCGGCGGATTCTGGAGGATCCGGAGGCGTCGGCGAACGACCGCTTCGTCGCCTTCGACCTGCTGAAGAACGCCAACATTGCCGCCGGCCGCGTCCTGCCCATGTGCCAGGACACCGGCACCGCCATCATCATGGGCAAGAAGGGCCAGCAGGTCTGGACCGGCGGCGGCGACGAGGCCGCCCTGTCGGAGGGCGTGCGCCGCACCTATCTCGACACCAACCTGCGCTATTCGAACCTGGCGCCGCTCTCCATGTTCCAGGAGGTCAATACCGGCGACAACCTGCCGGCCCAGATCGACCTCTATGCGACCGAAGGCGACAGCTACAAGTTTCTCTTCGTGGCCAAGGGCGGCGGCTCGGCCAACAAGGTCTTCCTGCACCAGCAGACGCCCTCGGTGCTGAAGCCCGACCTGCTGCTGAAGTTCCTGGACGAGAAGATCAAGACGCTGGGGACGGCGGCTTGCCCGCCCTACCACCTGGCCATCGTCATCGGCGGCACCTCGGCCGAGATGAACCTGAAGACGGTGAAGCTGGCCAGCACGAAGTACCTCGATGCCTTGCCGACCGAGGGCAACCGCCAGGGCCAGGCCTTCCGCGACCTGGAGATGGAAGCGAAGATCCACGCCCTGACGCAGATGAACGGCATCGGTGCGCAGTTCGGCGGCAAGTATTTCTGCCACGACGTGCGGGTGATCCGCCTGCCGCGCCATGGCGCCTCCTGCCCCATCGGCATCGGCGTCTCCTGCTCGGCCGACCGCCAGGCGGTGGGCAAGATCACCGCCGACGGCGTGTTCCTGGAGCAGCTCGAGGAGAACCCGGCACAGTACCTGCCGGAGGTCGACATGGCGGCCCTGGCCGGCCCGGTGGTGTCGATCGACCTGAATCGGCCGATGGCCGAGATCCGCCAGACGCTGTCGCAGTATCCGGTGAAGACGCGGGTGATGCTGAACGGCCCGATGATCGTCGCCCGCGACCTGGCCCACGCCAAGATCCGCGAGCGGCTGGAGCAGGGCGAGCCCATGCCGGACTATTTCCGCGACCGGATCATCTACTATGCCGGTCCGGCCAAGACCCCGGAGGGCTATGCGTCGGGCGCCTTCGGCCCCACCACCGCGGGGCGGATGGATTCCTTCGTCGGCGACTTCATGGCCAAGGGCGGCAGCTTCGTGACGCTGGCCAAGGGCAACCGGTCGCGCCAGGTGACCGAGGCCTGCAAGACCCATGGCGGCTTCTATCTGGGCTCCATCGGCGGCCCCGGCGCGCGCCTGGCGCAGGACTGCATCAAGAAGGTCGAGGTGGTCGACTATCCCGAGCTGGGGATGGAGGCGGTGTGGCGGATCGAGGTGGTGGATTTCCCGGCCTTCATCGTCGTCGACGACAAGGGCAACGACTTCTTCGCCAACATCCCGTCCTACTGACCGGACCGGATGGCCGGAACGGGCTGGCCGGAACAGGCTGATCGGGTGGATGGCCGGCCGTGATCGACCCCGCCGAGGCGCGCCTGCGCAAGCACTCGGTGGTCATTGCCGGCCATCGCACCAGCGTGTCGCTGGAGGCGGCGTTCTGGGATGCCTTGCGGGCGATCGCGACAGCCGACGGCCGTTCGGTCGCCGCCCTGATCGCCGACATCGACCGCCGGCGCACCGGGAACCTGTCGGGCGCCATCCGCGTCTTCATCCTTCAGCGGGCCGCCCGGGGCGGCCTGCCCACAACCTGACAATGCCGACCTGAGGATGCAGATCGGACGATGACCGAGGTTCCGCCAAAGCCCCAGCCGCCCGTGGGCGCCGCCCGCTCGCCGCTGTCGCCGGCCGACGAGGCGATGATCGCGGCGGTGCGCGACATGATCGCCAGCGGCCGGGTCAAGGAGGCCATGACGGCGGTCGAGAGCATGTCGTCGCGCCCGCAGCTTAAATGGATCGGCCGCCGGCTGATCGCCGCCAGCCAGCGGGCCACCCATCTGGGCTTCGTGGCGGAGGACAAGGCGCAGGGCGCCATCAGCGCGATGCTGGCCGACATCCACCGGCAGGACCACGCGCTGCCGTCCACGGCCGGCGGGCCGCAGATCGTTGCCCGCCCGGGCGCGGAGAAGGTCGCCATCGTCTTCGCCGGTGGCGAGGAGGCGCCGTTCGCCCATGTCGTGCTGCAGAGCTACCTGCGCCGGCGAGACTGCCACGCGGTCTATGTCAGCGACCCCTCGACCCTGTTCGGCCTGGCCGGCCTGCCCGGGTTGGGCCCGGACGTTGCGACGACCGCGCGCAGCCTGCGGGCGATCGCCGACCGCCTGGGCGCCCGGCAGCGCTTCTGCTTCGGCTTCTCCGGCAACGGCTATGCCGCGCTCCGCCACGGGCTGGCGCTGGAGGCCGACGGCGTGCTGGCCTTCTCGCCGCCCACCAACCTGATCGTGCCGCCCGAGATCCTGGCCGAGACGCCGATGATCCAGCGCGTCCACGACGAGCGGCCGGACCTGGTGGAGGACCTGCGGCCGCTCTTCCTGGCGGCCCGGCGGATCCCCCATACGACCATCGTCTATGGCGCCGACAATGCCGGCGACACGGCCGCGGCCCAGAACCTGGGCGACCTGCCCAATTGCCGCCTCGTGCCGATCCCGGGCTATGGCGAGCACGACACCCTCAGCATGGCGATCGTCTCGCGCCGGCTGTCGCAGCTACTGGACCAACTGATGAACGGCCGGGCGATCGACAATCCCCCGGCAGGGTGACCGGCGTCAGCCCGTGCGCGGCAACCGGCGGATCTCGACCGTGCCGCCCGCCTCGAAGTGCGGGTTGCCGACCAGGAGCGCGCGCACGTCTTCGATACCCGCGGCATTCACGCGGATATAGCCGATCAGGTGGGCGGTGACCGGCGCCGCCGTTCCTTCCTTGCTGACGCAGATGCCGTCGCCGATGGCGCTGCCGCCGGCGAATGCGCCGCTTTCGCGCAGACGCGCCAAGTATGGCCCCCATGCGGCGTCGGGAGCGCCGACCTCGCCATGCATGAGCAGGATGAACTCGTCCATGCGGGCTTCCCCTCAGCGCAGCCGGTCGGGCGCCATGCGGAACAGCAGCGGATAGAAGGTCGCCCAGGCGAGCCAGCGGCGCGAGCCCGCCTCCGACACCGACCACAGCCCGCCGTCGGCATCGAAGCTGATATCCTCGATGCCGATCGCCGTCTCGTGGGTGGCCACCACCCGGCCGTCGACGGGGTCGAGCTTCAGCAGTTGGCCGATGCGGCTCGACGAGCGGGTGATCCAGAGCGCGCCTGCCGGATCGAAGCCGGCGCCCTGTGCCCGCGACGGGATGGGGAAGCTGCGCGCGGCCATAGGTTCGTCCAGTGCCGCGGCATCCTCCAGATCGGCCTCCGGGACGGCGAACATGCGGCCCTCGCCATCGGGATTCCAGCCGCCGATCCAGACCGCCCCGCCATGGCGCGACATGAAGGAGCCCCGCAAGGGGGCCGCCAGCGGCCAGGTCCGCAGGGGCTCCGCCACGCCGCCCGCGGCCAGCGCCCGCTTCAGGTCGAACCGGCCCAGCAGGCGGGTGTCGGCGACATAGAGCTGGCCGTCGCTGCCGGCCGCGATGCCGCCGGCATGGGCGAAGGCCGGCGGCAGGTCGAACTGCCCCAGCGTGGCGCCGGTCTTTGGGTCGATCGCCCAGATGCGCGACGGCCCGCCGCCCACCTTGGGGTCGATGCTGCGATAGGCGCTGACCAGCAGGACGCCGTCGGCGACGGTGATGCCCTGGGGCACATAGCCGTCGTCCAGCCCGGGCGCCCAGAAGCGGCGATCGATCGCCGCCTCGTTGGGCACCGGCCCGGGCTGCCGGTCGGTATAGGTGGGTGGGGTGCCGCCGATCGTCTGGGCCAGGGCAGGCAGCACGGGCAGGGCCAGCAACAGGCCCGCGGCCAGCAGCGCGGATCGGCGGATCATGGTGTTCCCCGTCAGGCGATGATTGCCCGGCCGTTGTTGAGCACGACCGAATCGCGTTCCAGCACGCGGGCGCGGAACGACACCGTGTCGCCCGCCCGCCACATTTCCGTCCGCACCGTCTCGCCCGGGAAGACCGGGGCCGAGAAGCGCAGGTCGAAGGCGCGCAGCCGGGCCGGGTCCATGCCGCAAAAGGTCTTCAGCACCGCCTGCGCGGCCACGCCATAGGTCGCCAGCCCGTGCAGGATCGGCTGTGGATAGCCGGCCGCGCGGGCCACGGCCGGGTCGGCATGCAGCGGGTTGTCGTCGCCCGCCAGGCGATAGATGAGTGCGGCCTGCGGCAGGGTGGCGATGTCGCAATGGCAGTCGGGCGCGGTCTCGGGCAGGCGATGGGGCACCGGTGCCTCGACCTTGGGGCCGCCGAAGCCGCCGTCGGCGCGGCAGAAGGTGGTGTGGTCGATGGTGGCGATCAGCGTGCCGGTGGCGGCATCGGTCACCGTGCGCTCCTGGATCACCAGGGCGCCGTGGCCCGGGCCCTTGTCGATCAGGTGCGAGATGCGGGTGCGGCCGATCACCGTCCCCTCGGGCGGCACGGGGGCATGCAGGGTCAGCCGCTGCTCGCCATGGACGACGCGCACCCAGTCGATGCCGGTGTCGGCCTCGCGCATCCAGAAGCCGGGATAGCCCAGCACGACCGCCATGGTCGGGAACGCCTTCAGCCCGTCCTCGTAGACGAACTGTAACTGCGCGGGGTCGACCGGGTCCGCACCCAGCCCCAGGCCCAGGGCGTAGAGGATCGAATCCTGGCGGGTATAGCTGTGGCGCCGCTCCGGGAAGGGGCGGGCCATCAGCCGGTCATAGTCGATCGCCATCGGGGGCCTCCCTCAGACCGGGTCCCAGGAGAAGACGTCGGCCGTGCGCTCCAGCGGCACCAGCATCGAGCGGAAGGCGGGGCCCACCTGCTCGGCCAGCGTCTCGGGCGTCCAGCCGCCATCGCGGTGCAGGCCGCGGATCGGCCGCGGCTGGCTCATCAGGAAGACCTCGTTGTTGCGCACGGCGAAGATCTGGCCGGTCACGTCCTTGGCCGCGTCCGATGCCAGGTAGACGGCAACGGCCGCGATCTTGTCGGGCGTCATCTGCTTCAGCTTCTCGACCCGGGCCGCCTGCTCGGGCGTGTCGGTCGGGATGGCGCCGATCATCCGGCTCCAGGCAAAGGGCGAGATGCAGTTCGAGCGCACGCCCGACCGCGCCATGTCGAGCGCGATCGAGCGCGACAGGCCGGCAATGCCCATCTTGGCCGCGGCATAGTTGGCCTGGCCGAAATTGCCGATCAGCCCGGAGGTGGAGGTCATGTGGACATAGGCGCCCGACCCCTGCTCCTTGAAGTGGTTGGCGGCCGCCCGGCTGACGTTGAAGCTGCCCTTCAGATGCACGGCGATGACCGAATCCCATTCGTCCTCGGTCATGCGGTGGAAGATGCGGTCGCGCAGGATGCCGGCATTGTTGACGACGATGTCGATGCGCCCGAAGGCGTCGAGTGCGGTCTGCACCATCGTCTCGGCGCCGCGCCGCTCGGTGACGCTGTCGGTGTTCAGCACCGCCTGGCCGCCGGCCGTCCGGATCGCTTCCACCGTCTCGGCCCCGGGACCCTGGTCGGCGCCCTCGCCGCTGACCGACGCGCCGACGTCGTTCACCACGACGCGGGCGCCGTGGGCGGCCAGCATGATCGCGATCTCGCGACCGATGCCGCCGCCGGCGCCGGTGACCAGCGCCACCTTGCCGTCGACCATCCGGGTCATAGCGTCGCCTCGGTGCCGAAGATGCTGGTCACCTGGCTCGACAGCACGCCGCCATTGCCGTGCACGATCGCGGTCTCGGCCCCCTTGGCCTGGCGGTCGCCGGCCTCGCCGCGGAGCTGGCGGATCGCCTCGACCAGGATGAAGGTGCCGTACATGCCGGGGTGGACGCAGGACAGACCGCCGCCATTGGTGTTGACCGGCAGGCTGCCGCCCGGCGCGATGCGCCCGCCCTCGACGAAGCGCCCGCCTTCGCCCTTGGGGCAGAAGCCGAGGTCCTCCAGGAAGAGGATCGTGTTGATAGTGAAGGCGTCGTAGAGCTCCAGCACGTCGATGTCGGCGGGCTCCATGCCGGCCATCTCGAAGGCGCGCGGGCCGGATTCCGATGCCGCCGTCACCGTGATGTCCGGCATCTGCATGATCGAACGGTGCCAGTGGGCCATGCCGCCGCCCAGGAAATAGACGGGCTTCTTGGGGAAGTCCTTCGCCCGGTCGCGGCCGACCACGACGAGCGCGCCGGCGCCGTCGGTCACCAGGCAGCAGTCGAAGAGGCCGAACGGGTCGCACACCATGCGCGCGTTCAGCACGTCGTCGATCGACAGCGGCCCGTGCATGTAGGCTTCGGGGTTGAGATTGGCCCAGCCGCGCGCGGCCACCGCCACCTCCGCCAGCTGCTGGCGGGTGGTGCCGAACTGGTGCATGTGGCGGGCGGCCGCCAGCGCGTAGGCGGTGATCGGGAAGCGCGGCTTGTAGGGCTGCTCGTAGGGGTTGAACTCGGCTGCCGAGGAGACGAGCTTGCCCGACGCGCTCTTCTGGTTGGAGCCGTAGATGACGAGTGCGGTCGAGCACAGGCCGGCGCGGATGGCCATGGTCGCCTGCAGGATGTGGGCGACGTTGGACGAGCCGCCGATCATGCTGCCGTCGGAATAGCTGGGCTTGATGCCGAGATATTCCGAGATGGTGACGGACGGCATGCCGTGGACGGCCGAGACGCCGAAGACGCCGTCGATGTCCGTCATCTTCAGCCCGGCGTCGGTGACGGCGTTCCAGGCGGCAGAGCCGATCAGTTCCATGGCGGTGCGGCCGGGGGCCTCGCCGCAACCGGCCAGGCCGACGCCGACGACGGCGCTGGCGCCGCGCAGTTCGTGGTGCGTCATGGCCGTTACTCCTTCACCAGGTCGAATACCACATGCGGCACGTCGCCGCCGACGATACGGGCCTTCACCCGGGCGCCGATCGGCACCTCGGTCGGCCCCGCGCCGTCGACGCGCGTCAGCAGGCGCACGCCCTCGGCCAGGTCGACCAGCGCGATGTTGTGGTCGCCGCCCTTGTCCGGCCGGTTGCGGACCGCACTGGTGGAATAGACCACGCCGTCGCCCGACGCCTCGACACGGGTCAGCGCCGCCGATCCGCAATGCTTGCAGAAGACGCGCGGCGGAAAGCTGGACTGGCCGCAATCGCCGCAGGTCTGAACGGTGAAGCGCCCGGCCAGCAGCTCCTCGCGATAGATGGCGTCGGGGCCCGGCCCGCGGTCTTCCAAGGTCATTCGCTCTCTCCGGCGCATTGCATGTCGAGGGTGGGGAAGGGCATGATACTACCCGGTAGGTTCAAGGCAAGGGATCGGGAGGATGGGATGTCTGTGATCTGGGGGCCGCGGCTGGATGCCGAAGCGGCGGAATGGCAGGCGCGTGCCCAGACGCTGGCCAGGACCCATTTCGCCCCGCTGGCAGCCGAGATCGACCGCGACCAGCGCTACCCCCATGAATCCATCCCGGTCATGGTCGAAAGCGGCCTCTGCGGCATGTTCCTGCCGCGGGAATTCGGCGGCAGCGGCGCCTCGCTGACGGCGCTGACCGCGGCGGCCGAGGCGGTCGCCGCCGGCTGCGCCACGACGGCCGCGATCATCTCCACCTATCAGCTCGGCGCCTTCCCCATCCTGCTCGAAGGAACGCCGCAGCAGAAGGCAAAATATCTGGGCGAGCTCGCCCGTGGTCATTCGATCAGCTTCGCGCTGAGCGAGCAGGGGTCGGGCTCCGACGCCGCTGCGCTGGCGACGACGGCCGTGCGCGAAGGCGACGGCTGGCGCCTGCGCGGCGAGAAGTACTGGATCGGCAATGGCGGCATCTCGCGCTACTACGTCGTCTTCGCCCGCACCGACCCGGCCGCGGGCCCACGCGGCATCAGCGCCTTCGTCGTCGACAAGGAGCGGCCGGGCGTGGCGGTCGACCACTATTCCGACAAGATGGGCATCCGCGGCACCCGCACCAGCAACCTGAAGCTCGACACGCTGGTGGCGGCCGAGGACCTGGTCGGCACCGAGGGCCGCGCGCTCCGCCTGGCCTTCAAGACGCTGGATGTCGGCCGGGTGGTGGTGGCCGCCCAGTCGATGGGGATCGCCCTGGCTGCCTACGAGGCGGCGCGCGACCGGGCCGCCTCGCGCATCGCCTTCGGCCAGCCGATCGTCGACTTCCAGGGCATCTCGTTCCAGCTTGCCGACGTGGCGACGACCGTGTCGGCCGCCCGCATGATGATGTACGAGGCCGCGGCCGCCTACGACCGGGGGGAGAACATCTCGCTCCCGGGCGCCATGGCCAAGCTCTACGCGACCGAGGTGGCCCACAAGGCGGTCGACGTGGCGGTCCAGGTCTGGGGCGGCGAGGGCTACTGCAAGCCCAACCTGGTGGAGCGGCTCTATCGCGACCAGCGCATCACCGAGGTCTATGAGGGCTCCTCGGAAATCCAGCGCGTCGTCATCGGCCGCGCGATCAAGGCCGAGGCCGAGGCCGAGACAGCCGCCGGAGGGGGCTGACATGGCCGGCCTGCCCGCCGATGCCGAGCCGCCCAGCGGCGCGCGGCCGGCCGCCCGCGGCGAGGGGCGGGACGCCATCCTGGAGGCGGCGGCCGCCGCCTTCACCGAGCGCGGCTATACCGCCACCACGATCGACGACATCGCCGACCGGCTGGGCGCCACCAAGGGCCGCGTCTACCACTACTACCGCAGCAAGGCGGACATCTTCCTCGACATCCACCGCTACGCCATGCAGCGGATGCTGGACGAGATGACGCCGCTGGCGGCCGCCCCTGGCCCCGCCGCGGCGCGGATCGCCGGCATGGTGCGGGCCCATGCGCTGCTGCTGATGGCGAGCTTTCCCTTCCAGCGCGTGTCGGTGCAGGGGCTGGAGCGCCACTTGGCGGGTCAGGTGACCGAGCGCCAGCGCAGCGCGCTCGAAGGCGTCATCCAGATGCGCGACGCCTACGAGGCGCTGTTCGTCGGCGTGCTGGAGGCGGGCGTGACATCGGGCGAGTTCCGCCCGGTGGTGGCGCGCCGCGCGGTGAAGCCGATCCTGGGCTCGCTCAACTGGCTGACGGTCTGGTATCGGCCGCGCCAGCCGGAGGATGCGGCGGCCCAGGCCGCGATCGCCGACGAGATGGTGGAATTCGTGGTGCGGGGGCTGCGGCCGTGACGATCGAGAACGACAGTGCGACACCCTGGTCGCCGACGCAGTGGAGCAAGGCCGAGAGCTGGTCGCGCGACTGCCTGGCCGCCTTCCAGAAAAAGGCATTGGCGACCCAGCTCGCCTATGTGGAGGCCAACAGCGCCTTCTACCGCGCACGCTTCGCCGCGGCCGGGTTCCGGGCGGCGGACTTTCGCGAGCCGGCCGACCTGGCGCGCCTGCCACTCACGACCAAGCAGGACTACATGGCGGCCCTCGACGACGGGCCGCCCTGGGGCAGCGCGCTTGCGTGCGACCCGGCGGCGGTGCGCCGGCTGCATTTCTCGTCCGGCACCACGTCCCGCCCGACGCCCGATGCCTGGACCGGGCCCGACCTGGCGCGCTGGGCCGATCTCTACGGCCGGGCCGCCTACAGCCAGGGCGTGCGCCGGGGCGACGTCTTCCAGTGCCTCTTCTCCTATCCCTGGTTCGTCGGCGGGCTCGGCGCCACCGCGGCCTTCGAGCGCATCGGCTGCATGGTCATTCCCGGCGGCAGCGGTGACACCGAGCGGCAGATCGAGACGCTGTTCGCCTATGGCACGACGACGATCATGGCCACGCCGTCCTTCGCGGCCCACTTGGCCGAGGTGGCCCAGCGCATGGGCCGCGACCTGCGCCAGTCCAAGGTGCGCCATATCGGCGTCGGCGGCGAGCCGGGGGCGGGCGTGCCCGCGACCCGCGCCCGGCTGGAGGCGCTGTGGGATGCCAAGGTCTTCGACTGCTATGGCAGCCTGGAATTCCAGCCGATCGCCTGGGACTGCGCGGCACAGGCGGGCGGCCACCTGGTGGAGGATTTCGCCCATGTCGAGGTGATCGACCCGGCAACGGGTGCCGCCGTCCCCGACGGCACGCCCGGCATGCTGGTGCTGACCCATCTCGACAAGCAGGCCTTCCCGCTGGTGCGCTGGGCGACCGGCGACATCGTCGTGCGCGACAGCCGGCCCTGCGCCTGCGGGCGGACCCATGCCCGCCTGCCGGGCGGGGTGCGGGGCCGGGCCGACGACATGATCGTCATCCGCGGCGTCAACCTGTTCCCGACCGCGGTCGAGGATGTGGTGCGCGCCATGCCGGGTCTGGCGGACGAGTACCGCATCATCCTGGACGAAACCGTGCGCGACCCCGCGACCGGCTTTCCGACCGGCATCCGCCTGCAGGTCGAGGCCGCCGCCGACGCCCCGGCCGACATCGGCCATCGCCTGGCAGATGCGATCCGCACGAAGCTGCTGGTTCGGGCCACGGTCGAGGTGCTGGCGCCGATGGCGCTGGAGCGCTTCACCCACAAGGCAAAGCGGCTGGTCCGCCAATGACGGCGGTGCTGGCGGCGGGCGCGCTGGCCGGCCGCGTCGCCGTCGTCACGGGTGCGGGCAGCGGCATCGGCCGGGCGATCGCGCTGCGCCTGGCGTCGCTTGGCGCCAGCGTCGTCGGTTGCGGCCGTACCGCCGGCCGGCTGGAGGAGACGGGGCGCCTCGTGGCCGCCGCCGGCGGCCGCTTCCGCCATGTCGCGGTCAACCTGCGCGAGGCCGAGGCGGCCACAGCCTTCATCCATGAGGCCGGCGAGGCGGACGGCATCGACCTGCTCGTGAACAATGCCGGCGGGCAGTTCTTCGCGCCTGCGACCGAGATATCGGCCCGCGGCTGGGCCGCGGTCATCGATCTCAACCTGACCGCGGTCTTCACCGTCACCCGCGCGGCACACCCCTTCCTGGCGCGGGCGGCAGCGGCCGGCCGGGGGGCGGCCGTCGTCAACATCTCGTTGTCGGGCGTCGACCGCGGCTCGATGGGCATGGCGCATTCGATCGCGGCCCGCGCCGGGGTCCTGGCGCTGACGCGCACGCTGGCGCTGGAATGGGCGCCGGCCGGCATCCGGCTCAACTGCATCGGCCCTGGCACTGTCGTCACCGGCGGGCTGGCGGGCGAGGCGGGCCAGGCGATCCTCGACCGGCTGGTGGCCGCCACCCCGCTCGGCCGGACGACGACGGTGGACGAGGTGGCCGAGCTGACCGCGTTCCTGGGTTCGCCGGCCGCGGCCATGATCACCGGGCAGATGCTCCAGGTCGATGGCGGCGCCCACCTGGGATCCGGCCTGCACCTGATCGAGGCCCCGGCGGCGCCATGACCGATATGACCCCGCCGCTCGACGGCATTCGGGTGCTCGACCTGTCGCGCGTGCTGGCCGGCCCCTGGTGCACGATGACGTTGGCCGACCTCGGCGCGGAGGTCTGGAAGGTCGAGAACCCGGATGGCGGCGACGACACCCGCAAATGGGGTCCGCCCTTCGCGGAGGGCGAGAGCGCCTACTATCTGGCCGTAAACCGCAACAAGAAGGGCATCGCCGTCGACCTGCGGACGCCGGGTGGACAGGCGGTCGTGCGCGACCTGGCCGCCAGGGCCGACGTGCTGGTCGAGAACTACCGGGCCGGGGCCCTGGCCAAGTACGGGCTCGACTGGGAAACCCTGTCGGCCGCCAACCCGCGCCTGATCTATTGCTCGATCTCGGCCTATGGCCGGTCCAGCCCGATGGCTGACCGGCCGGGCTACGACTTCGTGGTCCAGGCCGAGGGCGGGCTGATGGCGATCACCGGGGCGGCCGACGGCGCGCCGATGAAGGTCGGCGTCGCCATATGCGACGTGCTGACCGGCAAGGACGCGACCCAGGCGATCCTGGCCGCCCTCATCGCCCGCGGCCGCACCGGCCGGGGCCAGCTCATCGACATCGCGCTGCTGGATTCGACGGTGGCGGCGCTGGTCAATGTCGGCAGTGCCTGGCTCGTCTCGGGCAAGGCGCCGGGACGCTGGGGTAATGCCCACCCGACCACGGTGCCCTACCAGATCTTCGCCACCGCCGACGGGATGGTGGCGCTGGCTTGCGGCAACGACCTGCAGTTCCAGGCCCTGTGCCGACGCGCGCTCGACCGGGCCGACCTGGCCCAGGACCCGCGCTTCGTGCGCAACGTCGATCGCGTCGCCCACCGCCAGGTGCTGGTGCCCCTGCTGGAGGCGATCTTTGCCGGCGGCACGACGGCCGAATGGTTCTCCCGGCTGGAGGCGGCGGGCGTGCCGGCCGGCATCGTGCGCGACGTGCCGGCAGCCCTGGGCGCGCCCGAGGTGCTGGCGCGCGGCATGGTGGCGACGGTCGACCATCCGACGATCGGGCCGCTGCGGCTGGTGGCGAGCGCGCTGCGGCTGTCCGATACGCCGGTGGTGCCGCCGCGGCCGCCGCCGCTGCTGGGGCAGGACACCGATGCGGTGCTGGCCGGGGTGCTGGGCTACACGCCCGAGCGCATCGCCACCCTGCATGGCGAGGGGGCGGTTTCCGGATCGGGTCCGGCGCGGCTATAACCGCACCCTGGCCAAGGGAGCGGACGATGTTCGGGATATTCGGCGACAGCCTGGAACGGCTGTTCATCAAGGAACTGAAGGGCCGCGGCGCTTCGATCCCCAAGGGGGCGATGCGCGAGATCGTGGCGATGGCGAGCGGTTCGATCGACGCCGCCCACCGCGCGCTGCCCGGCGACTATGGCCGCAACCTGGGCGAGGACGTGATCCTGCACTATGCTGGCTGGACCGCGCGCATCGTCAACCGCGCGGCCGGCCGGCCGGCCCGTATCTCGGCCATCGACCCCGACGTCTATCCCGAGACCGAGGCCGCGATCCGCGCCATCCTGGTGAAGCACGGGGCCCTGAAGGCGTAGGCGCGCGCGGCTATCGGCGGCGCTGCGGCCACAGGAACCACAGCAGTGCCGCCACCTGGAAGCCCAGCATGGTGGCAAAGGCCCAGCGATAGGCCTCGGCCGGGTAGCGGCCGTCGACTGCCGGCCACAGGTCGACGATCCAGCCGATCGCTGCCTGGGCCAGGAAGCCGATGCCGAAGTTCAGCAGGTTGGTCGCGGTGTTGACGCGGCCGGCGATGGCCGCGGGGAAGTGGCGGTTGAGGATGGGGAAGAAGACCACCGCCCCGTTCGACAGCAAACCGAACAGCACCCACAGCAGCAGGACGGGCAGGCCAGCCCCGAAGGTCAACAGCGCCTGGACGACTATCAGCAGGGCGACGGCCCCGCCCAGGATGCGGGTCAGCGGCACGCCGCGCCGCACCAGCAGGTCGGTGACCACGCCCGACAGGGCAAAGCCGGCGGTCAGGGCGGCGGCGACCGCGAAGAGATAGGCGGCCGTCGTCTCGCGGTCGAAGCCGGCCACGTCGCGCAGCCATGGGCCGGCCCACAAGGTCTGGATCGCGGTCGCGATGCCGAGCGTGGTCACCGCGACGGGGGTCACCCGCCAGAAGAACGGGTCGCGATAGATCGTGCCCACGGCCGCGAACTGGTCGCGCAGCCGGCCGGCGGGGGCCGCACCCGGCTTGTCCGGCACCACCAGCAGGATCAGCACGGCGGCGACCGCGGTCATGCCGGCCAGCCCGAGAAACAGCCCGCGCCAGTCCGTCACATGCAGCAGCGCCTCGGCCGGGGCCGTGGCGGCCAGCGCCCCCAGGCCACCCGTCGCCATGAAGCAGCCATTGACCAGCGGCCAACGCTCGCGCGGGAACCACTGGGTGATCGCCTTCAGGGCGGCCATCAGCCCGCCGGCCATGCCGAGGCCAATGACGGCGCGTGCCAGGAACAGGCCGGTCCGCGTTTCGGCCTGCGAGAAGAGGAGGATGCCGACGACGGCGGTGGACAGGAGCGCCACCTGCACCCGGCGCGGGCCCCAGCGGTCGAGCGCCACGCCGAGTGGCACCTGCAGCAGCGCGAAGGACAGCAGGTAGGCCGAGGTCAGCAACCCCAGGTCGCCCGCGGTCAGGCCAATCGTGCGCACCAGGTCCGGCGCCACGACCGCATTCACCGTCCGCAGCAGGTAGGAACAGAAATAGCCCGCCGCGAACGGCAGGAAGACCAGCGCGACGATCCGCCCCGTCGACGGCGTGCCCGCGATCGTCCGCCCCGCGATCGTCCGTCGCATCATGCGGCGCGATGGCTGGTCCGGCGGGGGGCCGCGGTCGGCCATCCGTCGGCGTCGATCATCCCCTGGGCCAGCAGGCGGCCGACGACGGCGGCAAAATAGTCGGCGGTCGAGGGCCGCTGCCAGCCTTCCAGCCAGTTCTGCTCCAGGAAGGCGTGGAGGGCGGGCTGGTCGAGGGCGGCCTCCAGCAGGATGCCCAGCAGCGAGGCCTCGGCTTCCTCGGCTGCCAGCGCCGTCTCGTCGAGGCGGCGGTCCTGGTCGGCCTCGGGCTTGCGGCCGGTTTCCGGCCCGGCCCCCAAGCCGAAGTCGCGCAGGCCCCGCCGCCAGGGCGGTGCCAGCAGCCAGTGGGCGACCTCGTGCAGGATCACCCAGGCCTCGCTGTCGGTGCGCAGGACCGACCCGTCCCAGGAGAAGGCGTCGGCCGGCGCCTCCGCCAGGGTGGGGATGCCGAGCGACCGCGCGAAGGCCACGGCCTGCGCCCGGCGCGCGGCCGTGTCCTCCGGCCCGCCATGGCGGCCGCTGGCGGCGATCCGGGCGAATGCCCGGGCCGCCGCCGTCCGTCCGGCGGGTCCCTGGTCCATAAGGCGTTCGGCAAAGCCGGCAAGCGCCGCCGGCAGTGCCGCCGCGTCGAACGTCGTCAGGATCACCGACGGAACGCCGCTCCGATCACCGGCTGGGGTCGGTGATCTCGTCCAGCGGCCAGATCGGCCGGTGGGCGTTCTTGAAGGTGAAGGTCTTGAAGTTCTCCGAGCACAGGGAGTTCGAATCGACCACGATCACCTCGCGGGAGATCGGCTGGAAGGCCGCCCGGAAGTGGTGCATCGACTTCACCGCCACCGTGGCCTTGCGCGCCGGATCGATGCCCAGCGCCGTGTACTGCCCGAGGTCCAGGGCCTGGCCGTTGTTGGTGATGAAGACGATGTCGATGCCGCCGACCCGGAAGACCATGCTGAGGCCGTACTCGCGCCGCACGCCGCCGCCCATCGGGCCATAGGCCCAGACCTCGCCGTCATTGATGACGCGGACCTTGCCGGTCAGCGTCAGCGGCCCGCCGCCCTTGGTCGGGTCCCACTTGCCGCCGACCGAGATGGTGGCGGTGTTGCCGACGCCGGCCTTGATGCCCTCGGCGATCGCCTCGGGGTCGCAGATGGCGTGGAAGGCGGCGTTCTGCAGGTCGGCGTCGATCATCGCCTTCAGCAGCGCCGTCGTGTCGCCATAGCCGCCGCCGCCCGGATTGTCGGTGTAGTCGGCGATGACCAGCGGCTTGGTCACGCCCTGCTCCTCGGCCTTGGCCTTCTTCGCCGCCTGCTCGGGCGTCAGGAAGGTGAGCGCGGCAAAGTCGCGGGTTTCCCAGCAGCGGTCCATGAAGCGTTCGGCGGTCGCGCGGGCTTCCTCCGCCCGGCCGGCGGCCTTGGCGTCATAGGCGATCGCCACGCTGGGGCCGACCTCGCGGATGTCGGAATGCGGGAAGCCGGCGAAGACCGAGACGCTGAGCAGGTCGCCCTTCTCTTCCAGCGCGATACCCTGGTCGACCAGTTCCTTCATCGGGCCGCCCTGGGTGCGGCCCATGTCGAGGCCGGTCAGCATGGCGCGCCTGGCCAGCACGACGCGCGGCTCGATCTCGCCGTTCATGGCCCGCTCGAGGATCTCGGCACCCTTCCAGGCGCACTCGTACTGGTCGATATGCGGGTAGGTCTTGAAGGCGATCAGCGCATTGGCCGATTCCGCCATCAGGGGCGTGATGTTGCCGTGCAGGTCGAGCGTGACGGCGATCGGCACCTTCGGCCCCACCTTCTCGCGCAGGCGGCGCAGCAGCTCGCCCTCGGCATCCTCGAAACCCTCGGCCACCATGGCGCCGTGCAGGTGCAGCAGGGCCGCGTCGATGCCGCCTGCCTGGTCGACCGCGTCCAGGATCTGGCCGACCAGATACTCGAACGCCTCGCGCGTGACGGTGCCGGACGGGTTGGCGCTGGCGTTGATCGGGTGGATCAGCTGCCAGCCGAACTTGTCGGCCGCCTCGAAGCTGCCGCCGAAGTTGGAGCGCGTGCCGCGGCGCGCCTCGGGGATCTGGTTGCCCAGGTAGAAGTCGCGCCGCTTGAACGCGGCAAGGTCGGTCGGGTCCTTGCTGAAGGTGTTGGTCTCATGCGCCATCACCGCGCACAGCACGCGCCTCATGGGGAATACCTCTGGATCGGGGGCAGGGGGAGGGAAGTGGGGATGCCCAAGATTTTGGCAGATCGCCGGGTGCCCGTCGAGCATCGCGGCGGGCCGATTGCCCTGGGTTTATCTCAACAACCAGCGTTGCAGTGCACTACCATAGGCTTTGGCCGAACCATGCAAGGCCTGCAGTTGGCGACCGACGTTCACCGGCAGCACGCCGGCACGGGCGGCCGTCCACATAAGCCGTGCTGCAACCTCGCGCGGATCGCTAAGGGAAGGATCGATGCTTCCAGGTGCGGCAGCCGCCGCCCGAAGGCGGTGCCGAAAGTGTGTGCGATGCTCGATTTCTCGCTCGACGCGGGATCGCCAATCCACATGTAGGGCGGTAGCGAATGTGCCGCTGTGCGAGCGCAATGTCTCGATGGCTGCCAAATGACGCGAGCTGGTGTCCAGCATTCGTTGAACTACTTCGGCCGCGGCGGCGGCGAATGCCCGCATCTCTCCATCAAGCGCGCTTGCTGAGCTACGGCACAGGACGGTTCGGCCAAGCGCATTCAGCGCCAGCCGGCTACCCCACATCCCGGCTGCTGAGCCAATTGCGGGACCAATGATGAGCAACCACCCCCCAGTGACACCGAGCAACCCTAGGCCGGCCGCTGTCACGACGGAGCCAGCCTTGCCACCGAGCGTCCCTCCCATCGCTTGGGCGGCTGCCGCGCCTATGGCGGATGCCGGATCGGACTCCTGGCGCAGGAGAGCAAGGCCGGCCCGCGCGGCCGCCACCCCGGATGCGATTAGGGGGATCTGGAGGTCCAGCAGATCAGTGCCGGCGTTGAGCGTCGACCTTGTGGTCGCCTCGACTTGACCGTTGCTGAGCGAGGTTATCGGCATGACACGAACGTCGCCGTTGAAGAACGGCGCCAATTCGCAGTTGGTGATAACTGGGATATCGGGATAGCGGTCGATGTGTTCGTAAACGCCCCGAGGTGAGCCCAGGCACTTCACCTGGAAGCGGTCGCCGTTGACCAGCAGATCCCATCCCGGTTCCGTCGCTGTTCCCGGAAAAGATACGTCCGCACCTTCCGCCATCAATGCCGCAGCGGCTGCACGCTCGGCCACATACCCTTTCAACTGAGCGATATTGCCTGCGAACTTGGCCGGTGCCATCGCCTGAATATCGCAGGCGAACTTAGAGAAGCGAAAGATATCCGACAGATCCTCACTTCGGACGAAGTCGATGCCCGCGATGGCAGTTGGATCGAGACGGAAAGCATCATAGAGGAGATCGGCGGCGGTCAGTCCGCCATAGCCGGCCAAGTCGCCGAGCAGCAGTTTCGAGACGTACGATGCGCGATCGGGAGTGGGTTCGAGCGGGTGGTGGAGGCTCGCCGGATCGAGCGGCAAACTGCGAAGCGACGGTGGGGCCTGGGATGCCATCGGGCGCTTCTACAGCCGGAACGAAGGGAAGGCCGATCGATAGCGGCGCTGCCGAGCGTCATCGGCCACCACGAACTCCCGATAGCGGGCACGAGCATGTGCGACGAAGGCCTCGACGGGATCGGCATGCTCGGACGGGTTGCCGCGGGCGACCACCGATAGAGCTGCCAGGACGGTAAGGTAGCGTTCACGGATGCTCCGGTTCGCTCGTGCCCGCAGCAATGCGCCGCCGCCCACGGCCAAAACCGCCAGCGTGATCGGGCTGGAAAGGAACGCCAGCGACGACGTGGCGAGAATGTAGAACTTGAAGGGAAGAGTGAGGCCAAACACCCCCGCAACCGAGGCGATGGTGGAGGTGACGAGCGTATAGGATCCGAAGCCTCCCACCGCGACGGCAGTGCCAAGCCCGGTACCGAGCGATGCGATCGCACCGGTGCGCAGGAGCGCGTCAGCACCGATTCGATCGATATCCAACCTTTCCCGAACCATTGCCTGTGTTGCCGGATCGAGACGGTCAATCGCATTGGCGATCTGCTCCGCCACGCGTTTCTGCTCGTCGATACTCATGGCAGAAAAGTCGCGCGCCAGCTGTTCGAACAGCCTGGCCAGAATGTACTGGGTCGCCTCTATCACTGTTCCGCCATTGAAGCCCATCTTGACTTTCCAGCGTAGCCGGTCCGATAGCGAGCGTTCGTCGACCCGCCGCAGGATGGCAATCATGGCTTCCTCAATGCGACCGCAGATCTCGTTTATTGAGGCACGCGTCGGTGGGGCCGACAGGGTCAGTGCCAAATGATCGCACAGGCGGGTAAACTTCATTAACGGCAGATCGAAGGGCTGATCGAACAACAGCAATCCGCCATCTCCGCGCCCGTTCAACTGAAGACGCCCAGCAAAATCGGAGAATCTCGCCTGAACCTGTTCCGGTACGAGGCGCTCTCCGCCACTCTTTATCGACCTTCCCAGACGCCATAGCACGTCGGAAGCGTCCCAGCCTTCGATCTGCCCGGCCACCGCTGTCGTGGGCTCCCGCGCCAAACCGCCGAGGATGACACTGTCCAACTTATCGCCTCCATACTGGCACGCGCGATCATCGCTGATCCGCATCATGCACAACCATCGATCGTTTCGCAGGGGGCCTCGAACGAGCGCAAAAACTGGACGACCAAACGCGTCGAGCACACAGACCGGAAGCGGAATCGGCCGTGGGAGGAGTAGAGCGTCTATTGAGCACCGCCCCTACCCATCCGCGATGGAGAAAGTATTCCTACCGGAGCGACGCTTGGTAAGAACCCTCAATGACCAAGTGCGATAGGCGCGGATTGCCGCCCGGCGGCCATTGACGCCAGCCGCGCGCGAACGCTAGCGTCCTGTTCCCGCCATGAGGGCACGAGGCGTCGGCCTTGGCCTACCAGTTCCAGTTCGGATCGGTCTTCGCCGGCTTCGACCAGCTCCTGTGGGGCGCGTGGTTGACCGTCCTGCTGTCCGCCGCCGGCATCGTGCTGGGGCTGGCGATCGGCGTGGCCGGCGGCTGGGGTCGGGCGAACGGGCCGCGCTGGATGCGCTGGGCGATCGCGGGCTATGTCGAGGCGATCCGCAACACGCCCTTCCTGGTCCAGCTCTTTCTCATTTTCTTCGGCCTGCCCAGCCTCGGCATCCGCATGTCGGCCGGCACGGCTGCCCTGCTGACGCTCACCATCAACACGGGCGCCTACTGCACCGAGATCGTGCGGGCCGGCATCGAGGCGGTGCCGCGCGGCCAGATCGAGGCGGGCCGGGCGCTCGGCCTCAGCCGGTTCCTGGTGTTCCGCTTCCTCATCCTCTTCCCGGCGCTGAAGACGGTCTACCCGGCGCTCGCCAGCCAGTTCACCCTGATGATGCTGGCGACCAGCGTCGTCTCGCAGATCTCGGCCGAGGAGCTGACCTTCGCTGCCAACTTCATGCAGTCGCGCACCTTCCGCAGCTTCGAGATCTACGGGGTGGTGACGCTGATGTACCTGGCGCTGGCGCTGCTCTTCCGCGGCTTCTTCCGCGGCGTCCACTGGGCACTTTTCGAGCGCGGCCGATGATCCGCGACTTCGGCCCGGGCGAGGTCCTCTACCTCGTCACCGCCATGCGCTGGACGGTGATGCTGTCGGCGATCGCCTTCGCGGGCGGCGGGCTGCTGGGGCTGGCGCTCACCATCCTGCGCATCGCGCCCTGGCGGCCGGGCCGCTGGCTGGTGGCCGGCTACGTCCAGCTCTTCCAGGGCACGCCGCTCTTGATGCAGCTCTTCATCTTCTATTTCGGCTTCGGCATTTTCGGCTGGGACGTGCCGGCGATCGTGGCCGCCTCGACCGCCCTCATCCTCTATGCCGCGGCCTTCCTGGCCGACATCTGGCGCGGCTGCATCCAGGCGATCCCGGCCGGCCAGTGGGAGGCAGCCCGGGCGCTCGGCCTGCGCTTCCTCTACGTCGTCTGGCTCGTCGTTCTGCCCCAGGCCGTGCGCATCGCCATTCCGCCCACCGTCGGCTTCATGGTGCAGGTGGTGAAGAACACCTCGCTCGCCTCGATCGTGGGCTATGTCGAGCTGACGCGGGCGGGCCAGGTCATCAACAACGCCACCTTCCAGCCCTTCTCGGTCTTCATCGTCGTGGCGCTCCTATATTTTTCCCTCTGCTTCCCGCTGTCGCTGCTGAGCCGCCGGCTGGAACGCCGCCTCAACACCGGCGGCCTGCCGATGCGCGCGGTTCCGTGAAGACTCGGACGCCGTAGCGAACCCGGGGGCCGGCGGAGAACCGGCCCGCAACGCCAAGGAGGTCTGGTCATGCGCCGTCTCGTCGCCCGCCTGTTGCTGCTGCCCTTGCTGCTGCTGCCGTTCATGACCCTGACCGCCGCGGCGGGGGCGCTCGACGACATCGTCAAGCGCGGCACCGTGAAGGTCGGGATCGACCTCGGCGTGCCGCCCTACGGCCTGACCGACGCCCAGCAGAAGCCCGCCGGCTATGACGTCGAGGTGGCGGAGATGCTGGCCAAGGACCTCGGCGTGAAGCTGGAGATCGTGCCGCTGACCGGCCCCAACCGGGTGCCATTCCTGCTGACGAACAAGGTGGACGTGGTCGTCGCCACCTTCGGCATCACGCCGCAGCGGGCGCTGTCGGTCTCGTTCTCGAACCCCTACGTCGCCCTCAGCCTCGTGGTGCTGGGGCCCAAGGACAAGCCGATCGCCGACATGGCGTCGACCAAGGGGATGAAGGTCGGCATCACCCGCGGCACGACCCAGGACCTCGACTTCACGCGCCTGGCGCCGGAGGGCTCGCAGATCATCCGCTTCGAGGATGACGCCACGACAACGGCCGCCTTGCTGTCGGGCCAGGTCGACATCATCGCCACGGCCGACCTGCTGGCGATCGAGATCGCCAAGCGCAATCCGGCCAAGAACCTCGACATCAAATACACGATCCGCCTGTCGCCGGGCGCCATCGGCGTGCGCCGCGGCGACGCGGACTTCCTGCAATGGGTCAACACCTTCGTCTATTTCCACAAGCTGACGGGCGACTTCGGCCGCCTGTTCGAGAAGTGGGCCGGCTACAAGATGCCCGAACTGCCGGTGTTCTGAGCCAACGTCCCTGACCGATGGCGGCGGCTCCCACGGGGGCCGCCGCCCAGCTTCTGCCGGAGCCTCTCCCATGTCCGCCTCGCCGATCTTCACCGACCTCGACTATGAGCGGGAGGGGCGGCAGGTCGGCTTCCTCAACCTGCCCTATTCGCCGCACAGCGACGCCTGGGGGGTGATCCCGGTGCCGGCCGCCGTCATCCGCAACGGCGACGGTCCGACCGTCCTGTTGATGGGCGGGAACCATGGCGACGAGTATGAGGGGCCGATCGTGCTGGGCCGCCTCATCCGCGACCTCGACCCACGGACGATCCGCGGGCGCCTGATCTTCGTGCCGGCGATCAACCTGCCGGCGGTGCGCGCCGGCAACCGGGTGTCGCCCGCCGATGGCAAGAACATGAACCGCACCTTTCCGGGCGACCCGCTGGGCAGCCCGACCGAGCAGATCTCGCATTATGTCGACAGCGTGCTGTTCCCGCTGGCGGACGTCTTCATGGACCTGCATTCGGGCGGGTCCTCGCTCGACCTCATCCCCAGCGTGATGATGCAGCGCCCGGACGACGCGGCACTGCGGCGGCGGACGCTGGACGCGGTGCTGGCCTTCAACGCGCCCCTGACCGTCGTCATGGACACGATGGGCGAGCGGCGGACCTCGTCGGCGGCAGCGCTCGCCCGCGGCCTCGTCGTCATCGGGTCAGAGCTGGGCAGCGCCGGCGCGGTCTCGCTGGAGGGGCTGGAGGTGTGCGAGCGCGGCGTGCGCAACGTGCTGCACCATCTGGGCGTCCTGCCGGCCGACCCGCCGGCGGAACGCCAGCCGACCCAGCTCATGCAGATCGCCGGCGCCGACAGCTACGTCTTCGCCCCGGCCGACGGGCTGTTCGAGCCGTTCCACCGGCTCGGCACCTGGGTCGAGAAGGGCCAACCGGCGGGCCAGGTCAATTTCCTCGACGATCCCGGTCGGCCGCCGCTGGTCGCCCATTTCCGGCGCTCGGGCTATCTTTTCTGCCGGCGTGCGCCGGGCCGGGTGGAGCGCGGCAACGGCGTCTGCGTCCTCCTCAACCCCTACGAGGAGGGCTGATCCTCAGCGCTGGCCACGGCAGCCGACGCGGGTGACCATGCGCGCCTCCATCGCCCAGGCGCCGAAGGCCGCCGCCCGCTCGGGCTGCAGGCGCACGTCGGGCGGCGGGACCGGCCCGGGCCGGTCGGCTTCCGGCAGGCGGGTGACCATCTCGGCCAGGCTCTCGGGCGAGGCGGCGTAGAAGCGGCCGCGCCGCTCGGTCGCGGCCACGGCCACGCCGACGATGCGGCCGCCGGCATCGAGCAGCGGGCCGCCGCTGATGCCGCTGAGCGGGCCGTCGCCGGCCGGCGTGCGGCGGCGCTCGGTCCATACCGTGACGGAGGCCTCGCCGCGCATGCGCCCGCTGAAACCGATGCGCCCGCGCCCCAGCAACTGCCCCTCCACGACCGACGGCACGCTCTTGGGAAAGCCGACGGCCCACGCGCTCTGGCCGATGCGCAGGCCGGCATTGCCGCCGGCGATGGGAAAGGCCGGCGGGGCGCCACGGGTCGCCAGCACCGCCAGGTCGGTCTGCGGATGCAGCAAAGCGACCCGCGTACGCACCCAGCGGTCGTTGGCCTCCACCAGCACCTCGCGGCAGCCCTCGGCGACGTGACGGGCGGTCAGCCAGATCCCCTTGGGGTCGATGGCGGCGGCCGTGCCCTGGGCGTCGCCGCTGCGCGACGGCACCTCGATGATGCCGCGCGGGTCGGCCGCGGACGGCGGCGGCAATGGCCGCTGCGGGAAGGATTCCGGCGGGGCGGGCGCGCGGAAGGCCTCCGGCATGCCGCGGCGCGGCTGGCTGAAATCCGGCTGGTCCTCGCGCAGGAAGACGCTGTGGAGGATGGACCCCAGGACGCCGATGATGAGGATCAGCCGGAAGAGGCGACCCATGGCCGGTCAGCCGCCGACGGCGGCCGCGATCACCAGGGCGACGGCAAGCTGGACGCTGCCCAGCACGCAGGCCGCCCCCGGCTCGTCCTTGGCGATGGCGTCCGGCAGGCGCTTCAGAAGCAGCGACACGATGGCGAAGGCCGCCAGTTGCAGGATGAGCGCGGCCACGCCCCAGACGATGATGTCCCAGACCGCGACCGAGCGCGCCATGCAGGCCGCCAGCGGGATCGCCAGCCCCAGGATTGCACTGCCGAGCGCTATCCCCGCCGCCGTGTTGCCGGCGCGCACCAGGGCCAGCTCGCGATAGGGGGTAATCGCCTCGTAGGCGAGCACGCCCGCGATCAGCATCGCCAGGGTGATGCCGACATGGGCCAGGAATACCGGAAGGCTGTTCATCAGATTGTCGAGAAAGGGCATCATGGCTGGTCGGTCGCCCCGCATTTGTCCATGTCGGACCCTAGCAACGTTCGTCGGTCACGCGAAGCCATGCAACCTTTTGGCGTCGGCGTCGTTCCCTCGTCGCATCAATCTTCACGGGAGCGGCGAACATGGCGAACTTCACACTTACGAATGATGCCGATGTCCAGTTCGGCACCGGCGATGCGGACCAGTTCTTCGGCCTTAACGGCGACGATCTGCTGGCCGGCCTGGCTGGCAACGACAAGATCCTGGCGGGCGACGGCAACGACGCGGTCTTCGGCAACGAGGGCGCCGACGAGCTCGACGGCAGCAACGGCGACGACCTGCTGGCCGGCGGCCCGGACAACGACACGCTGGGCGGCGGCACTGGCACCGACGTCCTCTATGGCGAGAATGGCCAGGACCGGCTGTTCGGCAACGAGGGTGACGACGTGCTGGCCGGCGGCCTGGGCAACGACCTGCTGGGCGGCGGCTCGGGCAACGATGCCGGCTTCGGCGGCCAGGGCATGGATACCATCTATGGCGAGGATGGCGCCGACACGCTGACCGGCGACCTCGACAACGACTATGTCGATGGCGGCGCCGGCAACGACATGCTGCTGGGCGGCCTGGGCGACGACCAGGTCTTCGGCGGTGCCGGCGCGGACACGATCTATGCCGGCCAGGGCGCCGATTCGGTCTATGGCGGCGAAGGTAATGACGTCATCTGGGGCAACAAGGGCAACGACATCCTGCTGGGCGACGGCGGCGCCGACCGCTTCATCTTCATGCAGGGCGACGGCAGCGACGTCATCCGCGACTTCAACGGCGCGCAGGGCGACGACATCGACATCTCGTCCTTCGACTTCACCGACTACAACGACTTCATCGCCTCGACGACGATCAACTTCACCGCCGCCGGCGTGGAGCTCGATTTCGGCAGCGACTCGAAGCTGACGATCGCCGGTACGGGCTCGCTGAGCCAGGACTGGTTCCTGCTCTGAACCCTGCCCGGATTTTCTAGATCCGGTCGGTGGTGGCGCATCCCGTCGGGGGCTAGGCTGGGCAACCAGCCAACCTCCCCGACGGGACGCTCCCATGATCCAGAAGAACCCTGCCGGCGTTGCCGTCCTGCTCGACCTCGACGGCACGCTGACCGATTCCCGCCCGGGCATCATCTCCAGCTACCACGCCGCGATCCGCTCGCTGGGCCACGAGCCCGACCTGTCTATCGACCTCACCTTCGTCATCGGCCCGACGCCGGACAGCATCATGCCACGCGTGCTGGCCCATTACGGCGACGACCGGGCGGCCCTGGCGATCACCAACTATCGCGACCATTACGGCCGCGGCGCGCTCTTCGAGAACGCCGTCTATGACGGCATCGTCGAGGCGCTGGACGCGCTCCAGGTGGCCGGCCGCACGCTCTATGTGGCGACGGCCAAGCGCACCGTCTTCGCCCGACGCATCCTCGACCATTTCGGCCTGTCCCCCCGGTTCCAGTGCATCTATGGCTCCGAGCCGGGCGGCGCGCTCGACCGCAAGGCCGACCTGATCCGCCATATCCTGGACAGCGAGGGGCTGTCGCCCGCCACGGTGGTGATGGTCGGTGACCGGAGCCACGACGTCGAGGGCGCCCACGCCAACGGGCTGCCGGTGATCGGCGTCGCCTGGGGCTATGGCGGCGCGGACGAACTCAGGACGGTCGGCGCCGACCGCATCATCGCCCATCCCCGCGAACTGGCCGCCGCCGTGGCGGAACTGCGGCCCGGTTGACCAGCGCCCCGGTTGACCAGAGCCTGGGTCAGCGCCGCCGGACGAACTGGGCCAGGGTGTATTCGTCGGTGCGGCCCGGATAGCGCAGGTCGGCGCGCATCGCCCAGCTATGCAGGTTGTGCAGCAGGGGGACGAAGCCGACATCCTCCACCGCCACGCGCGTCGCCTGGCGCAGGATATCCTCCGACCGGGCGGGGTCCGCCGTCGCCAGCGCCTGGTCGTAGAGCCGGTCGAGTGCGGGGTTGGAGTAGCGCCCGCGATTGCCCGACCCGCGCCCACGCTCCTGGTCCCAGGTCAGCAGGCCGAAGGTCAGGAAGGACGAGGGCTCGCCGGTGACGATGCCGTAGCCGGTCAGCAGGAAGCTGTACTCCAGCCGCGCCGAGGCCGGGAAGAAGGCCGCCGGCGGCACCGCCACGACGTTGGTCGCAATGCCCACGCGGGCCAGCATCTGGCCCACCGCCTGGGCCAGCTGGGCGTCGTTGGGGTAGCGGTTGCGCGGCGCATGCAGGGTGATGCCGAAGCCGTCCGGGTATCCGGCCTCGGCCAGCAGGCGGCGGGCGCCGGCCGGGTCGTGGCCGTCGGCGGCCAGGGCGGGGCTGTAGCCCGCGAAGCCCTCGGGCACGATCTGGCCGGTGGCGACGGCATGGCCTTCCATCACCCGCTCCACCAGCGCGCGCCGGTCGATCGCCTTGGCGATGGCCTGGCGGACGCGCAGGTCGTGGAAGGGGTTGCGGCCGAGCGGCGCGCCGTTGCGGTCGGTGAACAGCGGCGGCTGGTCGCGATGGCGGTCCATCGCCAGGAAGATGATGCGCGTGGTGACCGCGTCCGTCAGGGCCAGGCGCGGGTTGCGCTTCAGCCCGGCGATGTCGGTCAGCGGCACATAGTCGATCAGGTCGACCTGGCCCGACAGCAGGGCCGCCACCCGCGCGGCGTTGTTGGCGATCGGCAGGATGGTCACGCGCTGCCAGTCGGGCTTCTCGCCGAAATACTGGTCGAACCGTTCGAGGACGAGGCGCTCGCCGCGCTTCCATTCGACCAGGCGGAACGGCCCGGTGCCGACCGCGCCCTGCCCGGCGCTGATCTGCTCGGACGTCGCGAAGAGCGGGCCGGCGCGATGCTCGTCGGTCGCCACCGCGGCGATGGCCTTCTTCGACATGATGGCGATGCTGGAGATGTTGATCGGCGTCAGCGGTGCCGGCCCGTCGGTATGCAGGCGGACGGTGTAGGGATCGACGATCTCGACCCGCTGGATGCGCCGCGTATGGACGGTCAGCGGCGAGGGGCTGTTCGGCACCGCCGCCACCCGCTCGATCGACGCCTTCACGTCCTCGGCCGTCATCTCGCCGCCGTCGTGGAAGCGCACGCCCCGGCGCAGCCGGAACTCCCACACATCCTCGCCGATCAGGGACCAGTCGGTGGCCAGGCCGGGGATGACCCGAAGCTGCTCGTCGCGCTCGACCAGGGCCGAGAAGACATGGGCGGCAGCGTTGGCGTTGGCCGTCTGGCTGGTGAAGTGCGGGTCGAGCGAGGTCGTCTCGACCTGCATGGCGATGCGCAGCTCCTGGCTGTGGGCGGGCGCTGCCGCAAGCATGAGCAGGGCTGCGACGCGAAGGCACAAGGACCGCATGGCCGATCTCTCCGGGGACGAACTAGTATCGTGGGCCGGACGCGTACCGCGCCGGCCCTTCCCTTGTCCACGAGCCCATTTCCCGAAAGCCCATTGCCCGAGAGGCCGAAGATGGCGCCCGCCCACACGATCATCCGCAACGGCCTGCTGGTCGACGCGCCCGGCCACCGGGTCGACCCGCGCGACATCCTGGTCGCGGGCGACCGCATCGCCGAGATCGGCCCCCCAGGAATGGATGCTCCGCCGCTGGCGGTGGTCGTCGACGCCACCAACCGTCTGATGATGCCCGGCCTGATAAACGCGCATACCCACAGCCATGCCAACCTCCCGCGCAGCCCCGGCGACCGCTGGACGCTGGAACTGGCGCTGCATCTGAACCCTTCGGTCCGCGGCAACCAGACGCTGGAGGACAAATACCTGTCGGCCCAGCTCGGCGCCGTGGAGATGCTGAGCAAGGGCTGTACCGCCTGCTACGACCTCTTCTACGAATTTCCCCAGCCGTCCCATGACGGGCTGCATGCGGTGGCCCAGGCCTACAGCGATGTCGGCATCCGCGCGGTGGTCGCGCCGATGATGGCCTCGCAGTCCTTCTATCGCGCGATCCCCGGCTTGCTCGAGGCGTTGCCGGACGCGGCGCGCGAGCGCCTGGGCCGCGGCGGGCCGCCGGCAGATGGCCAGGGCCTCCTCGACGATGCCCGCCGCACGTTGCATGGCTGGCACTTCGACCGCGACCGCGTGCGCATGGCGGTCGCCCCCACGATCCCGCTCCATTGCTCCGACCGCTTCTGGCAGGGGGCGGCCGGGCTGGCGCGCGACTATGGCGTCGGCCTGCACACGCACCTGGCCGAATCGAAGGTGCAGGCGGTGGCCGGCATGAAGCGCTACGGCCGCACGCTGACGGCCCATCTCGACCGGCTGGGTGTGCTCGGGCCGGGCTTCACCGGCGCCCATGGGGTGTGGCTCGACGACGAGGACATGCGCCGTCTGGAAGGGGCGGGGGCCGCCGTCGCCCACAACCCGGCCAGCAACATGCGCTACGGCTCCGGCCTGGCGGCCGTGCGGCGCATGGTGGAGCAGGGGCTCACGGTCGGCATCGGCACGGATTCGCGTAGCTGCTCGGACAACCTCAACATGTTCGAGGCGATGCGGCTGGCCTCCTACACCTCGCGGGTGCGCGGGCCGGACTACGAGCGCTGGCTGACCAGCGACGAGGTCTTCCGGATGGCGACCGAGGGCAGCGCGCGGGCGCTGGGCTTCGCCGGCGAGCTGGGCCGCATCGCCCCCGGCTACAAGGCCGACATCGTCTTCCTCGACCGGCGCAACCTGAACTACGTGCCGCTCAACGACGTCACCGTCCAGATCGTCAATGCCGAGGACGGCACCGGCGTCGCCGAGGTGATGGTCGGCGGGCGCATGGTGGTGTCGGGCGGCCGCGTGACCACGGTCGACGTCGATCGCCTGATCGACCGCTGCGAGGCCGCCATGGAGCGGCTGCGCGCGGCCAACGGCGAGGCCCACCAGATGGCGCGCGCGCTGGAGAAGGTGGTGGGCTCGTTCTGCGCGGCGATGGGGGCCGAGCCCTATCACGTCCACCGCTTCGTCGACGACCACGAGCATCCCCACCCGCACTGACGCGGGCGGGATGCGATCAGGCGGCGGCGGGCGGCGCGTCGATCGCCAGGATGCGGTCGAGGAAGGCGCGCAGTTCGCCCCGCTGGAGCAACTCGGCCACCAGATTATGCCGGTCGACGCCGGGCACGATGTCGAACCGCACCGGCAGCACCGTCGCCAGTGCCTCGGCCTTGCGCCGGTCGTTGGCGCAGTCGGCGCCAAAGGCCACCACCATGTCCGGCAGGGCCCCCTGCCGGCTGGCGATCAGCGTTTCCAGGGGTGCGAAGCTGATGCCGCGCGTGGCCAGCCGCGGGTCGTCGGTGAGGGTCGGGCTGGTGCCGCCGATGGAGATGCCGCGGGCAAGGTCCATCGCGATCGCCGTCCAGATGGCCGGCAGCCCCCCGCCGCTGCAGCCCAGCGCCAGCACCCGGCGATAGCGCGCACGATCGACCAGGCCGTCGACGGCGGCCAGCAGGCCCGGGAAATCGTCCGCGATCCCCTCCACGCCCTTCAGGTAGTAGGAGCGGGCCGGATCGCGCAGCAGCAGCAGGTCGAACGTCTCGGCGCGGCAGTGCTGCAGGAAGATCGGGGTGGGCAGCATCAGGCGATGGGCGTCGCCGGCGAAGGCGATGATGAGGTCGCGGCCGGCCGGGCCGCGATCGGGATGGAAATAGAGCCAGAACTGGCCGGCGATCGACCGCCGGGCATAGGGCTGGGTCGGCAACCCGCTGACCAGCATGGCCCGGCGCGTGCGCTCTATCCAGGCGGTGACCGGCGGCGGCCCGCCATTGCCCATCTCCCCCGCGACGGCCTCGAACTCGCGCGGCGTTATAACCGTATCGAGGGCGATGTGCAGGCGGTTGATCTCATTGTCGGTGCGGCAGGCGGCGAGCTGCGTAGCGTAAACGCTAGCCACGGCCGGCTTGCCGTCCGATTTGCTGCACCAGTTGGCCCAGCGTGGCATAGGCGAGAAGGTCGTCGGGGGTCAGGGACACGCCCGTCTCCACCTCGACGGCGATGCACAGTTCCATCTTCGCCAGGCTGTCCATCTCCAGCCGCTCCAGCGTGATATCGGCGGTGCCCGCCAGGAACGGGTCGCGGATCGCCGGCTCGTGGATGGCGGCAACGCCGCCGATCTCCAGAGCATCCACCAGCACCCGCCGGATCGCCTGCTCGTCCATCGCTTTCGTCTCTCCGGGGGTCAGGCCGGCACGGTGCCGGCAGAATAATAGCCGCGCACCCGCCCGCCCCGGCATTCGCCGAAGGTGGCGGCGCGGCTTGGATGGAGCGGCCGGCTGTCGGCCACCGACAGCCAGGCGCGCAACAGGCGTCGCCGGTTCTCGGGCGCGCCGTCGTCCTCGTAGGCGGTGCGGGCGTGCAGCACGACGTGGTTGTTGACGAGCTGGAGGTCGCCCGGCTCGAGCTGCATGGCGTGGCTGAAGCGCTCGCTCTCGGCCAGGGATTCGAACAGGTCGAGCGCCTCGGTCTCCTCGGCCGTCAGCCGGCGGGCGCCGGGGTAGCGATGCCCGGCCTCGATCTGGAACCGATTGTAGCAGCAGGACAGGCGGCCGTCGGCCACGGCGAAGACCGGCTGGCGGAAGAAGGGCGGCGCGCCCACGGGCTGGCGCTCGGGCACCCGCCAGAAGAGATCGCCGTAAAGCAGCGCCAGCAGGTCGGGCCGCAGCCGGGCCATCTCCGCGTGGATCGCGACCGAGCTGGCGATGCGGGTGACGCCGCCTGCCTTGGCCACCTGCACGAACAGCAGCCCCAGAATGTCGCAGCGGTCGGTGTGGAAGGTCAGGCGCTCGCGGCTGCCGTACCAGCGGCCGATCTGGCGGGCGGTGTCCTCGCCGCCATGGGCGACCTCCACCAGGTGGTCCCCCTCCTTGGTCTGCGGGATGGGCGTGCCAAGGCGCTGGCAGAATGTCCAGAAGCGCCCGCGCAGGGCCGCCGCCGCATCGTCGACCGGGAAGCCGCGCAGCACGACGAAGCCCGGCCCCCGTTCCAGCCGCTCCAGGATGTCGGCCAACGCCGGATCGCCGGCCGGGGGCACGGGCGCGGACGGCTCGGCGCGAAAGGTGGCCGAGCCATCGGGTCCGTCCAGCCCCTTCAGGTGCCGCTGGTCCAGCCGCACGCACCAGAAGTCCGGATCGGCCGCGTCGGCCGCCAGCCAGCCACGGTCGCGGATGCCCTCGGATGCGTCTGGCAAAGTCTGCATGATGGCGCCGACCCTACCGTTGGGGGCTTGCCCGATGCAATCCGGAAGAGGAAAAGTCGCCTTCCCAGCGCCATCGGCAAGCACCGGCATCGGAAGGGCGAGCAAGGCCATGTTCCTCGACAGGTTGGACGAACACGCCGCCCGCCGACCCATGGCGCCGGCCCTGGTGCGTGGCGACCGGACGATCGGCTATGGCGCGTTCATGACGCGCGTCGATGCCTGCGCGGCCATGCTGCGCGGCCAGGGCATCGGCCGCGAAGATGTCGTCGGGCTGACGATCGCCGACGAGATCGACCATCTGGTCGCCTGCCTGGCGCTCATGCGCATCGGTGCCGCCCAGATCACGCTGGGGACCCAGGATCCGCAGCCGGTGCGCGACCGGCTGGCCGCGCGCGTCGGCGTCACCCGGCTGCTGGGCGCGGGTTCGTCGGTTGCGGTGGCCGGTCGGGCGAAAGCGGCCGACGAAGCGCCCGGGCAGGCCGACCACGACCGGCCGGCCATCTACCTGCCGGGATCGGGGACCACCGGCGACGTGAAGCTGGTCTCGCTCAGCCAGTCCCAGATCGCGACCCAGGCCGCCATCGCCTATGCCGACTATCGCGGCGAGCGCATCCTCCAACTGGCGCCGGTCGAATACAACAACGGCAAGCGGCTGCGGCTCTACTGCCTCTATCACGGCGGCGCCTGCATCTTCCGCGACGGCTCCGGCGTGCCGCTGACCCAGCTCTGCCGCGACCAGGGCGTCACCTGGTTCGACCTCAGCGCCTATCTCGCGCACGACCTGGTGCGGGCCAGCGCCCAGCATGGCGGGCTGCCGGATTTCACGGCCGTGCGCATCGGCGGGTCGCGGGTGTCGACCGCGCTCAGGGCGGAGTTCCGCGCCCGCGTGTGCCAGCGGCTCTACATCTCCTATGGCGCGACCGAGATCGGCGGCATGCCCGGCGTCTGCATGGCAGCGCCCGAGGAACTGACGCCGGATGCCGAGGTCGTCGGCCGGCCGCTGGACGGGATGGAGGTCGTGATCGTCGATCCCGAGGGCCGGCCGGTGCCACCGGGGACGGTGGGCGAGATCCGCATGCGGGCGCCCGGCATGGTGACCGGCTATGTCGGTGACGCCGAGGCGACGCGGCGCTTCTTCCGCGACGGCTGGTTCCAGCCGGGGGACATGATGTCGCTGTCCGCCGACCGCATGCTGACCTTCCATGGCCGCGCGGACGACATGATCATCCTCAACAGCATCAACATCTTCCCGGGCGAGATCGAACGCGCCCTCGAAAGCCACCCGCTCGTGGCCGAGGCCGCCGCCTATCCCATCGCCTCGGGGGTGCACGGGCAGATCCCCGTGGCCGCGGTCCAGCTGCGGGCGGGAGCCGCGCTGGCCGAGCGCGAACTGCTGGCATATGCCCGCGAACGGCTGGGCGTGCGCGCGCCGCGCAAGGTCACGATCCTGGCCGAGCTGCCGCGCAACGGCCAGGGCAAGGTGCTGAAGCGCGTCCTGGCCGAGGGGCGGGCCGGCGGCGGCTGATGCCGGCCGCCGGCCCTTCCGGTCACGGGATCAGCGGCTCCATGAACTGCCGCAGGGGGGCTTCCCACTTCTTCCAGTCGGCTCCGCTGGCGGTGTGGCCGTACTCGGTGTCGATCTCGAAATAGGTGGCATCGACGCCGGCCGCCTTCAGCCGCGCCATCACGTCCGGCACGATCGACGGCGGGAACAGCACGTCGGTGCGGGCGATGACGTAGAGCACGCGGGCGCGGATGCGGTCGAACTTGCCCGTGGTGTCGAAGCGATCGGCCGCCTTGCGCAGGATCAGCAGCGAATGGGCGTCGAAGCGTTCGGCCCAGGCCGCGGCCTGGGCGCGCATCCTGGCATCGCGCGCCGCGGGATCGAGGCCCTCGTCGGCCAGCACCTCGTCGGCGCCGTAGCGCTTCAGGGTTTCCAGCCGGATCGCGCGCATCGTCGCGGTCACGCCGCCGGGCGTGTCGTAGTACCAGCCGCCGTTCCAGTTGGGGTCGGCGGCGATGCGGGCATGCAGCTCGGGATAGGCCTGGCGCGGGCTGGCGGGGGCGGTCACCACCGGCACGATCGCATCCATGAAGTCGGGATGGTCGACCGCCCACTGGAAGGCCTGGAAGCCGCCATAGGAATTGCCGGCGACGGCGGCCAGGTGCTTCACGCCCAGATGGTCCAGCATCCGCTTCTGCAGGCCGATGATGTCCGAGACGGTGATGTCCGGGAAGGTCGGGCCGTAGGGTTTGCCGGTGGCGGGGTCGATGTCCTTGGCATTGGTCGAGCCGTAGGACGAGCCCAGCATGTTCGAGGCGACGACGTAGAGGCGGTCGGTGTCGATCGCCTTGCCGGGGCCGACCAGGCCGTTCCACCAGCCGGGCGCGTTGCCGTTTTCCGGGTTGCGGCCGGCGGCATGGTGGCTGGAGGTGAAGCCGTGGGTCAGCAGCACGGCGTTGCGGCCGTCCGGCGCCAGCTTGCCATAGGCCTCGTAGGCGAGCCGTGCCTTGGGCAGGCTGCCGCCCAGCTCCAGCGGGAAATCGGTCGTCTCGAAATACTCGGTGCGGGTCGCACCCTGATCGGCTGGCATCGGCGGTCCTGTGGCTGGTCGGGACGAAGGCGGGTCCTCACTATAGACCCAGGCCCCGCCATGGGCGCGGATTCTCCGCCGGTTCGGCGGTATCCTGGCCGCCGCCATGACCCCCACCGATCCCCCATCGTTTCCCGTCTATTCGCCGGCCGAGCGGCGGGCGGACGCGGTCATCCACGTGGCGGGGGTACTCTTTGCCGTGGTGGGCGGCGGGCTGCTGCTGGCGGCGGTGGCCGCGAACGGGGATGCGGTCGTCACGGCCAGCGTTGTGGTCTACTGCCTGGGGCTGGCGGCGATGCTGGGGGCGTCGGCCGCCTACAACCTGGCGCCGGCGGGAGCGGCCAAGGAATGGCTGCGCCGGCTCGACCATGCCGCCATCTTCGCCATGATCGCCGGCAGCTACACGCCGTTCGCCGTCAACCTGGTGGCGCCGCCCTGGGGCCTGGTGCTGTGCGTGGCGGTGTGGACGGCGGCGGCGGCCGGCATCGTCCTCAAGCTCGGCTGGCCGCGCCGGTTCGAGCGGCTGGGCCTGGCGCTCTACCTCGCCACCGGCTGGATGCTGCTGCCGGCGATCGGGCCGATGGCAGACGGCCTGCCGGCCCGCGTGCTGTGGCTGCTGCTGGCGGGCGGCGTCGTCTATTCGCTGGGCACCCTGGCGCACCTCGCCCATCGGGTGGCGTTCCACAACGCGCTGTGGCACGCCATGGTGCTGGCGGCGGCGGCGCTGCATTTCGCCGCCGTCGCCGCCGCCTTCACCTGATGGGGCTCAGCTCAGGAGCTGGCCGCCATCGACGCAGACGGTCTGGCCGGTGACCCACTGGGCCAGGGGCGAGGCCAGGAACAACACCACGTTCGCCACCTCTTCCGGCTTGCCCATCCGCTTGAAGGGGATCTTGGCCAGCACGTTGGAATAGAGCGCCTCGCCGGCCAGCCGGCGGCGCTCCCACGAGCCGCCGGGGAATTCGATCGAGCCCGGCGCCACGCAGTTCACGCGGATGTTCTCCGGCGCCAGCGTCAGGGCCTGGCTGGTCGTGTACTGGATGACGGCGGCCTTCACCGCGGCATAGGGCGCCGAGCGGGTCGAGGCATGGAAGCCCGAGATCGACGAGACGTTGACGATCGAGCCGCCACCCGCCTGCTTCAGCAGCGGAATGGCGGCGTGGGAGGCCCGCACCGTCGCCATCACGTCGACCGACAGGCCCTTGGCCCAGCCTTCCTCGTCATCGGTCGAGCCGAAGCCGGACGCGTTGTTGACGAGGATGTCGAGCCCGCCCAATGCAGCCGCCGCCTCGGCCACCCAGCGCCCGACGGCCGGGCCGTCGGCCAGGTCGCAGGATGCGGCATGGGTGGCATGGCCGTGGGCCGCGATCTCCTGGCGGGTCTGCTCCAGCGTCTCGGCGCCGCGCGCGCAGATGCCGACATCGGCGCCGGCGGCCGCGAAGCCCAGCGCGATCGACCGCCCGATGCCGCGGCTGCCGCCCGCCACCAGGACGCGCTTGCCGGTAAAGTCCAACTGCATGATGTCTCCGTTTCGTTCAGGTCTGGAGGCTGCCGGCCGTCACTCGGCCTTGATGCCCTTCTCGCGGATGAGCGTGCCCCAGGTCTTCTCCTCGCGGTCGAAGAGCTGCTGGAGTTCCTCTGGCGTCGAGCCGCGCAGCTCGACGCCCTGGCGGCCGAACTGCTTCTGCAACTCGGGGTCCTCCACCGCCTTGCGGGTGGCGGCATAGATGCGGTCGACGATCGGCTGCGGCGTCGCCGCCGGCACCACCATCGCCTGCCAGAAGATCACGTTGAAGCCCTTGGGGCCGCCGGCTTCCTCGATGGTCGGCAGGTCGGGGAAGGCGGGCGAGCGCTTGTTGCTGGAGATCGCAATCGCGCGCGTCAGCTTGCCGTCGAGCAGCGGCATCGCCTCGATCGCGGCCGAGAACATCATCTGCGCGTTGCCGGCGGCGACATCCTGGCCGGCCTGGGCGCCGCCCTTGTAGGGAACGTGGACGAGGCGGATCTGGGCCGCCTCCTTCAGCAGCTCGGCCGCCATGTGGTTGGTGGCGCCGATGCCGGAGCTGGCGATGTTCAGCTTGTCGGGATTGGCCCGCGCGTGCGCCACCAGCCCGGCCAGGTCGGCCACCGGCAGGGCCGGGTGGACATGCAGGATGAAGGGCGTGACCGACATCAGCGAGACCGGGCGGAAGTCCCGCTTGGTGTCGTACTGCACGTTGCCCTGCAGCGTCGGGTTGATCACCAGCGAGGTGCCGGCGGCATAGATGGTGTAGCCGTCGGGTGCCGCCTTGGCGGCGAAGTTGGAGGCGACGGTGGTGGCCGCACCCGCCCGGTTGGCGATGATCACCGGCTTGCCCAGGCTCTGCGACATGCGGTCGGCGACCGCGCGCGCCACCAGGTCGTTCACACCGCCCGGCGGATAGGGCACGACCATGGTGATCGGCTTGGTCGGCCAATCGGTGGTCTGGGCGACGGCGGCGACCGGCAGCAGGGCCGCCGCGGCGCAGGTCAGGGCCAGCAAGGCTCGGCGCGGGATGGTCATGGGGATCCTCCGGGTTTGCTCGCGCCACGAAAAGGCGGGCGCTTCGGCAGGCGCCCACTCTGCCACGGGTCGGCGCCGGCTACACCGGTCGTCGTGCCCTGCTCGGGCGCGATCTCAGGCGGGTTTGCGCAGCAGGATCTCGACCGGGATCGCGCGGCCCTCTTCCAGGCTGCGGATGGAGTTGATGGTCAGCTCGCGCATCCGCTCGCCCATCAGCACCTGCATGCCGAGCGGCGGCATGCCCTCGCTCTCCAGCTTGCGGCGGAAGGCCGTCTGCTTGGGCACCGTCTCGAAGGCGGTGTCGCGGAAGGACAGGATCTCGAAGCCGGCCGCCGCGATGTCGGCGCGCGTCTCTTCCTCGGTCGACAGGAAGCTGGTCGCGGCGGTGCTGGCCCAGGGCACCGGGAAATGCGGCAGGCCGTTCGGGCCGGCCATCAGGTTCGACAGGGCGACCACCGCCCCCGGCTTCACCACCCGCAGCGCCTCGGCATAGAAACCGCGCTTGTCGGCGATGTTCATGACCACGTTCTGCGAGTAGGCGCGATCGAACGTGTCGTCGGGCAGCGGCAGGGCCAGGGCATTGCCCTCCAGGATGCGAACGCGGTCCTCCATGGCGGTCGCCCGGTTCAACTCGCGGGCTGCCGCGCAGAACTCGGGCGTCAGGTCGACGCCGGTGACCCGGCAGCCGAAGGTGGCGGCGATCCAGCGCGCCGGCCCGCCGATGCCGCTGCCGATGTCGAGGATCTCCTCGTCCGCCTGTGGCCCCAGCACGGCCACCAGTTCGCGGGTCGCCTGGATACCGCGGCCGTGGAAATGGTCGAGCGGCGCCAGGGCGTCCGGCGTCACCGCCGAATCGAGCCCGTTGGCCGACCACAGCGCGCCCAGGATACGCTCGGCGATTCCAGCGCTGGCATAGTGGTCCTCGACGCGTGCGCCATCGGTCATGCGGGCTCTCCTCGGGCTCTATCTTCGGTGCTGGCAGGGTGCGGGCGACGGCTGCCTACGGTCGACGGCGACCGGGTCGCGGCCCGCCACGCGGCGGGCCGTCGCCGCCGGCCGGCCGGCCCGGCGGGCGCGACCGGGCTGGACGGTGGGCATCGCCGGTCCCTGGGGCACCGGCCACGCGGCCTGGCGTACGCGGCCGTCCCGCCGGCTTGGCGTCCCCGAACGGGCGGGCCGCGCGCTGGGGCCGCTCTTCGCGTGCCCCGCGGTCGTCGGCGGCGGGGCGGCCGCGGCCGGGGGCGGCGCCAGGCCGGGCGGTCTGGCGGTCGGCCGGCCGGGCATCGGCGCGGGGCCGGTCGCTGCGTTGAGCGCTTTCGCTGCGCTGAGGGCCTGCGCTGCTCCGGGGCCGGTCGCCGCGCAGCGGGCGCTCACCACGGTCGGGCCGAGCCTCGCGCGCCGGCCGCTCATCGCCGGGCGCGCGGTCGTTGCGGGGTGGCCGGGGCCGGTCGGGCGCGCGCTCGTCGGCTGTGCGGGCCGGGGCCGATCGGGAACGGTCGGTGCGGGCGGCGGGCCTGGCGTCCGCGGCGGGTCGATCCCAGCGCGGCGGCCGCTCGTCCCGCGGCGGCCGCGCACCGGCGGGCCGGGCGGCACTGCGGTCGCGGTCGGCGCTGCCCGCCCCCCGTGTCGGGCGGGCGGTGCCGGCCGGTCGTTCGTCGCGCGGGCCGCGGGCATCCGGGCGGCCGCGGGCCGGGCGGGCACCCTCCGGGCGGCCGGCCCCGCTCGGCCGTTCCGAACGCTCGGCCGGGGCGGTGCGCGTGCCCTTGCGGGCGCGGGTGGGCGGGGCGTCCGCCGCCGCCTCGTTGCGGGCGCGCTCGCCGTCGCGCGCCTTAACGGTGGCGGCGTGGACCTGCCAAGCCGCCTGGCCGGCCGAGGCGCAGCCCTGCTCCCAGACCTCCGCCACGCCGGCGGCCGACCAGTGGTCGCGCGCCGGCATGTCGGGCGGCAGGGGGGCGGCCAGCGCCGCATAGACGGTCGCCCGGCAATGGGTGCGCCAGGCCGTCTCGTAGGCGGTCGCCGGTGCCGAGGAGCCGGTTCGGGCTGCCCGCGACAGGGCGTCGGCGTGCAGGCGCTCGATCGCGCGCTGCTGCTCGGCCGTCGCCAGCAGCTCGTCGCGCGTGCAGTCGCCGACCAGCCGCTTCAGGTCGGGGATCGTGGTGTCTAGGGTGATCTTGCGCATGGGGCACTCCGGAAGCGGCGGTGGCGAATGGGCACGAAGTGCTGTGGTCGAAACCAGGCGAATTGAAACCAGGGCGAACTGAAACCAGGGCGAACTGGAATCAGGAAGAACTAGGCGAGGTGGGCCGCGATGGCGGTGAACTGCGCCTTGCGGTTGCCCTTCAGGTGCAGGATGTGGCGACCATCCAGCATATCCCATCCCAGGGCCCCGCCACCGGGGGAGAAGTTCCAGGATTCGGCCGGCAGCAGCCGCACCCGGGCGCCCGCCACCTCGCTGTCCGGTCGCAACCGGTCGAACAGCGCATCGGCGAGCAGCGAGGTCATGGCGAACTGTCCGCCGCCCCAGGTGCGAACGTCGTCGACCTGAAAATAGCTCTCGGCCGTGCGGTCGGCGGTGCGGAAGCGGTTGCGCGGGCCGGCCAGGAAATCCGTGCCTTCGGCCGCCATGGCCGCGAAGCGGGACAGGGCCGCGTCGAAGAATGCGACGGCTGCCGGGGTGAAGCGCGCCGCCATGACGCCGAAATTGATGGCGCTCTGGCGGCCATCATTGGGCAACCCCCAGTGGTCGCGCATGGTGGCGGCCGGCTCCAGCGCGCTTTCCAGATAGGTGAGCGCGACATCGAAGGGCAGGTCGAACAGCGGCGCCAGTTCCCGCAACACCAGCGCGTCGGTGTCGAGGAAGATGGCGCCCAGCCGGTCGGTCCGCCCGACGCGGGCCGCGATATAGTCGCGGTAGCAGCGGGTCCGGTCGTATTGCAGGGTCGCGGGATCGGCCAGTTCGCGGCGCTCGATCGCCAGGTGCGGCCGGCCGGCGAACGCCGCGCCGTCGTTGGTGATCAGCACCGGCTGGCCCATCGGTGCCCGCCGGTGGGCGACATCCGTCGCCATCCCCACCATCAGGCGCGGATCCAGCTCCAACTCAGCTTTCGACTGGGACGGCCACATCGGGTGGCGCGCCAGGAACTGGTGGTAGAAGACGATGTCGTAGGTGGCGGAGGCGCTGGCAGGCGGCATCGGCGATCCGGAAGTTCTTGGCGCCAGAATTCATCACCGTCACGGTAGGGGGGCGGGCTCGACGCGATCCTGCCGCAACGGACGCGCCCGCCGGGGCAGATGCCGCTCGGCCTTGGGCAGATCTGCCGCATCATAGCCGCTGCGGACGGCGATGGCATCCCGATAGCGCGGGCTGACGAATCCGGGCGCGGACCCTGCGGATTTGACGCGCTCGAACCGGCCATCCGTTCTAGTCTGGGCTGGCCGACGCGCCCCCGGCATCCGCCCTTGCCATGCTTCTCCCGGTGATCCCATGCGAGCCAGCCTGCGTCCGGTGCTGCCGATCCTGATCGGGGCCTCGGTCCTGATGACCCTCAGCATGGGGATCCGCCAGAGCCTGGGCCTGTTCATGACGCCGCTGACGCGGGACGTCGCGATCAGCGTGTCGGACTTCACGCTGGCGATCGCGGTGCAGAACCTGGCCTGGGGCTTCCTCCAGCCGGTCACCGGCGCGCTGGCCGTGCGCATCGGCTTCCGGCCGATCCTGCTGGTGGGGGCGGCCCTGTTCGCGGGCGGGCTGTGCGTGCTGGCGGCCGCCAACGGCATCGTCATGGTGATGCTGGGTGCGGGCGTGATGCTGGGTGCCGCACTTGCCTGCATCGCGGCGGCGATGGCGCTTTCGGTCGCCTCGCGCGCGGCCCCGCCCGAACGCCGCAGCTTCGTGCTGGGGGTGGTCAGCGCGGCGGGCTCGCTGGGCTCGTTCCTGGCGGCACCCATCGGCCAGACCATGTCGGTGGAGTTCGGCTGGCGCGCCGGCATCCTGGCCTTCGTCGTGCTCTGCCTCGGCCTGCTGCCCGCCGCCTGGTATGCCGGGCGCGTCGACCGCATCGTCGAGCCCCGGGGCGCCGGCCCCCAGTTCGGCGACACCAGCTTCGGCGTGGCCCTGAAGACGGCCCTGTCGCGCCCGGCCTTTCTCGTCATGGCCGGCGCCTATTTCGTCTGCGGCCTCCAGCTCGTGTTCCTGACCACGCACCTGCCGTCCTACCTCGCCATCTGCGGCATGGACCCGATGCTGAGCGCGCAGACGCTGGGCACCATCGGCCTTTTCAACATGATGGGCAGCCTGTTCTTCGGCTGGGCCGGCGGCCGCTGGTCGAAGCCGGGGCTGCTGGGGATGATCTACGTCCTGCGCTCGATCGCGCTCGGCTTCTATTTCGCCGTGCCGCCGACGCCGGCCGCGACCCTGGTGTTCGCCGCCGTCATGGGGTTCCTGTGGCTCGGCGTGGCGCCGCTCATCGCCGGCGCGGTGGTCGAGATGTTCGGGCTGCGCTGGCAGGCGATGATCCAGGGCCTGGCCTTCATGAGCCACCAGGTGGGCAGCTTCATCGGCGCTTTCGGCGGCGGCCTCATCTTCGACGCGATGGGCTCCTACGACCTCGCCTGGCGCCTGGCCGTCGCCATGGGGCTCACGGCCGGGGTGCTGCAGATGCTGTTCGCGCTGCGGGGAACGTCGCCGCCCAGGCTGGTGGCGACATAGGGGCAAAACTGCGGTCGGCCGCGACGCGGTTGAATGTTGGAACTGGATGGCTGGCGGTGTCGCTGGCGGACATGGCCGGCCTGCCGGAGACGCAGAAAGCCCGCCGGACTGGGGCGATCGTGGGCGGCTGGCAATTGCGGAGGGGGAGCCGTTCGAGTCAGATGGCGGGCCGCTTCGATCGGATAGGCGGCGGACGGCTACAGGGGGAAACGACGGCGATGAACAAGAGCTTCTGGATTGGCTGCGTCGTCGGTGCGGCGGTCGCTGCGGCTGTGCCGCTGGCTGCGCTGCCGCTCATCTCGGACGGCATGGGGCTGCCGCAACAGACGCCGGTCCACCTCCTTTGCGTCGATGGCCAGGGTAACATCTCGCAGACGCTGAAAATGGTGCACCAGGGCATCTTTGTCGGGATCCCCAATGCGCCCAACGGTGTCAGCTTGATCTGCCAGTAGCGCCGGTCCGGGCCCGATGTCGTCGCGTCTGGCGCGCGTTTGCCACCGGACAGCGGCAAGCGCGCTCCTCGGGGACCGGACAATCAGGAGGAATGGTGCCGACGCGCGGATTTGAACCGCGGACCTACTGATTACGAATCAGTTGCTCTACCCCTGAGCTACGTCGGCACTGGGGCGCTTCCAAGCGGGCCGGGACCATACTCATAACGCCACTGGCCTGCAAGAGCGCAACCGCGCGCTTCGAACGGCATTAGGATATTGCGAGGCATTCGCAGGATCGCTAGCGTCGCGGCACGATGACCGACCGCGCCCGGCACAGCCTCGCCCGACTGGTGGAAGCCCACTACGAGGAGCTGCGCGCCTTCGTGCGCCGGCGCGTCGGCTCGGCGTCGGCGGCCCAGGATGTCGTCCAGGAGACCTGGCTGCGGGTGGCGGCAGAGCCGGCGGAGAGGGCGCCGGAGCCGCCCCGCCCGCTGGCCCAGGCGCGGGCCTACATCTACCGGGTCGCGGGCAATCTGGCCATCGACCGCCTGCGCCGCGACCGGCTGGAACTGCGCCATGGTGCCGGCCTGCCCCTGCCGCTGGAACAGCCGGGGACCGAGCCCGGCCCCGACCGCGTGGTGGCGGCGCGCGAGGAGATGGCAATCCTGCGCCAGGCGATCCAGGAACTGCCGGAGCGCTGCCGCGACGCTTTCCTGCTCTATCGCGGCGAAGGGCTGACCATGCGCGAGACGGCCCTGCGGCTGGGCATCAGCGAGAAGACGGTCGAGAAGCACGTCGCCAAGGCGATGCTCCACTGCCGCCGCCGGCTGGCCGAAGCGGGGATCGAACCCTGAGCGAAAAAGACCTGTCGGCGATGGGGGATTGCACCGGGCCGGATCGTCCTATCCTGGAGATGGACTGTCAGGGGGTGGCCGGCGATGGCCGATGAGCCGCCAGATCCGATTCCGGACCAGATGTTCGAGGCGGCTGCGACCTGGCTCGTCCGCCTGCGCGAGCCGTTGGCCACGCCGCAGGATCGCGCGGACTTTGCGGGCTGGCTGGCGGCCGACGCGCGCCACCCGGCGGCGATGGATCGGGCCGCCCGCCTGTGGGGCAGGCTGGCGGAGCCGGCCATGGCACTGGCGGCCGCTAGCCGGCCGGCCGCCAACCCCGGCCAGCGCACGATCCGCCGTCCCGGCTGGCGCCCCGGCTGGCGCCATGCGGGCACATGGGCCGCCGCCGCGGCCCTGCTGCTGGCGGTCGCCATCGGCGTCGTCCAGGGGCCGGCGCTCTATGACGACCTGCGCGCCGACCATCGCACCCCGGTGGGCGAGCGGCGGACGGTGGAACTGGCGGATGGCAGCCGCCTGACCCTGAATACCGGCACGGCCCTGGCGATCGATCTGGCAGGCGACGGGCGGCGGGTGCGCCTTTTCCGCGGCGAGGCCTTCTTCGACGTCGCCGCCGACCCCGACCGGCCGTTCCTCGTCGACACCGCGGCAGGCTCCGTGCGGGTCGTCGGCACCCGCTTCAACGTCCGCCTGGATGGCGCGCGAGCCGTCGTCGCCGTGGAGGAGGGCCGGGTCGTCGCCCGCGGCGCCGGGCCGGACGGGGCGGAGGTGGCGCTCGCCCGCGGGCAGCAGGTGCTGCTGTCGGCCGATGCGCCGCCGGTCGCCGCGCCGCTCGATGGCGAGCAGGCCGGCGAATGGCGCTCCGGCCGCCTGGTCTTCTTCCGCACGCCGCTGGCCGAGGTGACGGCCGAGCTGGAGCGCTATCGCGGCGGGCGCATCGTGCCCCTGGGCAATCGCCTGCGTGCCCTGCGGGTGACGGGTGCCTTCGATACCGGCCGCCCCGACGCCGCCCTGGACGTCATCGCCGCCACGCTGGCGGTGGACCTGACCCGCCTGCCGTTCGGAATCGTCCTGCTGCGCTGAGGAAATCCGCCGGGCGGCATGGGGGAACCAGCCCCGCCCGTTCGTCTCCAGATTCATGCGAACGCCTCGCAACAGCATCGGCGTCCGCATCCTGGAGCGACGGAGGGGGACGATGAAGAGATGGATCGCGGGCCGGCCGGCCCGATGGGCGATGGCGATATCCGCCCTGGCCGGCATGGCGGCCCTGCCGGCCGACGCGGCCGACGACCGGAAGGGCGTGCCCCGCCAGGCGGCGGGCGCGGTGCAGACCGCCCAGGCGGCGCCTACCTTCCGCTTCGCCATCCCGGCCCAGCCCCTGCCGCGGGCGATCGCGGCCCTCTCGGCCCAGACCGGCATCCAGGTGCTCTACACCGCCGAGCAGCCCTTCGCGGCGACGGCGCGCGCGGTCGAGGGCACCTACACCCCGGCCGAGGCGCTGGGGCTGATGCTGCGCGGCACTGGCCTCGGCTATCGCTTCCTGCGCGCCGATGCCGTGACGCTGGAGCCGCTGCCGGCCGCCACGCCGGGCGTGGTGTCGCTGCCCGGGGTGAGCGTCGAGGGGCGGGATTCCGCCGCCTACCGCGTCCGGTCGGCCACCACCGCCACCAAGACCGACACGCCGATCGCCAAGGTGCCGGCCAGCGTCCAGGTGGTGCCGCGCGCGGTGCTCGACGACCAGCAGGTCCTGCGCATCGACGAGGCGCTGCGCAACGTGCCGGGCACGGTCTTCGTCGATGGCGGCGAGGGCAAGTCCATCTTCTCGCGGGGCTTTGCCGCGTCGGTGTACCGGGACGGCGCGCTGCGCACCGAGTTCACCGACGGCGACAGCTCGGCGACCGACCTCGACGCCTACAATGTCGAGCGCATCGAGGTTCTGAAGGGGCCGGCCTCCGTGCTCTACGGGCGCGGCAACCCGGGTGGTGCCGTCAACATCGTCACCAAGCGGCCGCTGACCACGCCCGCCTATGAGGGGCGTCTCGTCGTCGGCAGCAACAATCTGATGCGCCAGCAGATCGACCTGACGGGCGCGCTCGACCCGGCCCGGCACTTCGCCTACCGCCTCAATGCCGTGCATGAGACGGCCGACAGCTTCCGCGACGAGGTGACCTCGCGGAAGGTCGCCGTGTCGCCGGCCTTCCAGTGGTCCCCCCATGGCGGCACCACGGTCGTGCTCGACGGCGAGATCGTGAACATGCGGCAGACGCCCGACGTCGGCATCCCGCGCCAGGGCAACGGGCCGCTGGCCGGCGTGCCCATCGACCGTTTCCTGGGCGAGCCGACCGATCGCTTCCGCAATCGCAAGGAGCAGGCGCGCCTCAGCCTCGACCATGATTTCAACGGCGCCACCAACCTGCGCACCTCGGTCCTCTATTCGAACACGCGCAACGACGACTGGTACACCCGGGGTGCCGCGGTGCAGGCCGACGGCCGCACGCTCAATCGCACGATCATCGACAGCGGCTTCGAGTTCGAGGATCTCGGCTGGCAGGCCGACCTGACCCACAAGGTCGTCATCGCCGGCATGGAGCACACCTTCCTGGTCGGTGCCGAACTGGCCAAGCGCAAGACCGTCTCGATCTTCGATTCCGCCGCCGCCGCGCCGATCGACATCTTCCAGCCGGTCTATGGCAACACCGCCCCCACCGCCGCCTTCTCGCGCTTCCGCCAGGAGACGGATCGCTGGCAGGCCGGCCTCTACGTCCAGGACCAGATCGAGTTGATGCGCGGGCTGACCCTGGTGCTGGGAGGGCGCTTCGACCATGTCGACCAGAAGCGGACCAGCCCCGGCGCCCCCCTGCCCAAGAAGGAGGACCAGGCGTTCAGCCCGCGCGCGGGCATCGTCTGGCAGCCGATCGAGCCGGTGTCGCTCTATGCCACCTACGCCCGCTCCTTCACCCCGGTGAACGCCTTCCCGCTCAGTGCCGGCGGCCAGATCCTGGAGGCCGAGAAGGCCGACCTCTACGAGGCCGGCATCAAGCTCGACCTGCTGGGCGGCCGCCTCAGCGGCACGCTGGCCGGCTACCAGATCAAGCGCTCGAACGTGAACACGCCCGACCTCGAGAACCCGGGCTTCCAGGTGTCGGAGGGCGAGCAGGAGAGCAAGGGCGTCGAAGTCTCCCTCTCGGGCGAGGTGCTGCCGGGCTGGAAGGTGATCGCGGGCTACGCCTACACCGATGCCCGGATCACGGCCGCCGCCAACAACACGAAGGGCAAGCGGCCGGCCGGCATCCCCGAGCATACCGCCAGCCTGTGGTCGACCTACGAGCTGCAGGCCGGGCCGCTGGCCGGCCTCGGCTTCGGCGGTGGGGCCGTCTATGTCGACGACCGCTTCGGCACCTCGGCCAACGACTTCACGGTGGGCGGCTACACCCGGGTCGATGCCGCCGTCTACTATCGCGGCGAGGGCTACACGCTGCGGCTCAACGTCAACAACCTGTTCGACCGGGAATATTACCTCAACCCGACGCGCACGCCGTTCCTGCTGCCCGGCGCGCCGCGCTCGTTCCTGCTGTCGCTCCAAGCCAACTTCTGATGGCGGCGACGGCCCCCGGGCGCGGCCGCCTCCGGCGGGCCGTCGCCCTCGTCCATCGCTGGCTGGGGCTGGCGCTGGGCGTCCTCGTCGCCTTCGTCGGGCTGACCGGCAGCCTGATCGTCTTCCAGCCAGAGATCGACCGCTGGCTGGCGCCGGCACTCCACCGGGTGGAGCCGGGGGCGCCCGTCTCCCTCGATCAGATGCTGGCGACCGCGACCGCGGCCCATCCCGGCGGGCCGCCCGGCTTCGTCAACCTGCGCTTGCCACGCGAGCCGGGGCAGGCCGCTTCGGTGCTGATGAAGGACCGCTTCGGGCCCGGGTCGCAGCCCTTCCAGGAGGCCTTCGTCGATCCCGGCAGCGCTCGCCTGCTGGGGGTGCGGGCGCCGGAAGACAGGCTGGTGGGTTTCCTCATCGGCCTGCACGCCCACCTGCTGGTGGGCGACCATTCCTGGGGCGAGACGGCGGTGGGATTCCTCGGGATCGCGCTGATCCTCTTCTGCGCGTCGGGGCTCTACATGTGGTGGCCGCGCCGCGGCGGCCTGCGCGGCGCGGTCACGGTGCGCGCCGGCCAGGGCAGCTACTGGTTCAACTACGACCTGCACAAGCTGGCCGGCGCGCTGATGGTGGTGCCGTTGCTGGCCTCCGGGCTGACCGGGTTGGTCCTGGTCTTTCCCGGCTACGTGCGGCCACCCCTGAAGGCGGTGATGGATACCCCGCCGCCGCCCCGCGCGCCGCGTTCGGAAGCCGTCGCGGGCGTGTCGCCCATCGCCGTCGACCACGCCGTCGCCATCGCCCTGGCAACCTTGCCGGATGCCGTCCCGACGATGGTGCAGGTGCCGCAGGGACCGGCCGCCAACGGCACGATCCAGGTGCGCCTGCGCCGGCCCGACGACCGCCGGCAGCACTATGCCGACGGGGGTGCCGTCGTGCATGTCGACCGCTTCTCGGGCGCGGTGCGGGCTGTCTTTCGCAGCGAGGAGCGGCCGGTCGGCGGCCGGCTGCTGCATGAATGGATATTGCCGACCCACACGGGCGAGATCGCCGGCCTGGCCGGCCGCGTCCTGATGTGCCTGGCCGGCCTGGCGCCGGCCCTGCTGTTCGGCACCGGCCTCTTCCTGTGGCTGCGGCGCCGGCGGGCCCGGCGCCAGCGGCGGTCGGCGCGGATGGCGGGTGCCGTCCGCGCCTGACGGCCTACTCCGTGCCGGCGGCCAGCGGCGGCAGCCGCTCGTGCCAGCGGGTCTCCTGCTGGTAGGCATGGCCCATGCGCAGCAGCGTCGCCTCGTCGAAGGCGCGGCCCACGAGCTGGAGGCCGATCGGCAGGCCGTTCGACGAGAAGCCGCCGGGGAAGGCCAGCGCCGGCAGGCCCAGATAGTTGATCGGCCGGGTGTTGCGGGCGACGGCGGCTGCCGCGCGCGAGCCGTCCGGGTTACTGTGCGCGTCGGTGGCGGCCAGCGTCGGCACCGGGGTTGCCAGCACGGGCGTCAGCATCGCGTCGGCCTTGTCGAAGACCGCGGCGTTGAAGGCGGCCAGGATGGTCGAGCGCAGGTTGAGCGCCTCCAGGTAGCGCGTCGCCGGGTAGTAGAGGCCGGGCTCGATGCGCGAGCGCACGGCCTGGCTGTACTCGCCCGGGCGCTTGCGCAGCCAGGGACCGTGGATGGCGGCGGCCTCGACGGCGATGACGGCGTGGATCGCCGCCAGCATCTGGTCGTGGTCGGGCACCGCCACCTCGACCAGGCGGGCGCCCATGCGCTCGAATAGCTGGGTCGCCGCCTCGTAGGCCGCCAGCACGTCGGCATGGAGGTTGTCGAGATAGTGGCTGGTCGGCACCGCGATCGTCAGCCCGGCGACGCCGGACCCGATGCCGGCCTCGTAGTCGGGCACCGGCAGGGTGCTGGCGGTCGGGTCGCGCGGGTCGGCCCCGGCGATGATGCCCAGCAGGCGGGCGCAGTCGCGCGCCGAGCGGGCGAGCGGGCCGACATTGTCCATCGAGAAGCTGAGCGGCATGGCGCCGTAGCGGCTGACGCGGGTCTGCGTCGGCTTGATGCCGGTGACGCCGCAGAAGGCGGCCGGCAGGCGGATCGAGCCGCCGGTGTCCGAGCCCAGCGCGCCGTAGAACAGGCGGGCGGCGACGCCGGCACCCGAGCCCGAAGACGACCCGCCGGGGACATGGTCGACGTTCCAGGGGTTGCGGCAATGGCCGAAGTGATAGTTGTGGCCCGTCCCGCCCATGGCGAACTCGGCCATGTTGAGCGTGCCGAGGTTGAGCGCGCCCGCCGCCGACAGGCGATCGAGTGCGGTCGCCGTGGTGTCGGCCACCCAGTTGCGGCGGATCTGCGAGCCGCAGGTCACGACCCGGCCGGCGCGGTAGTACATGTCCTTGTGGGCCAGCGGCACGCCATGCAGCGGCCCCAGCCGGTCGCCGCGGGCGATCGCCGCGTCGGCCTGGGCCGCGGCCGCCAGCGCCTCGTCGCCGTCGATGCGGATATAGAGGTTGAGGGGCGATTGCAGTCGGTCGGCCGCTTCCAGGCAGGCGCGGGTGACCTCGACCGAGGATACCTGGCGGCCGGCGATGGCCTCGGCCACGCCGACCAGGTCGAGATGCAGCGGGTTGGTGTCGCTCACGAGGCGGCTCCCGCGGTGCGGGGGGCCAGCGCCAGCAGGAACTGCGCCGGCTCGGCCTCGAACGGCAGGGCCAGTGCGGCCTCGCGGATGATGCGGTTGAAGGGGGCGATGGTCAGCGCCACCATGGTCGCGTCCTCCGGGTCGATCTTCACGCCCTGGGCGCTGCGCGCGACATCGCGCACGTAGTCCTCCGTCAGCGGATCCTTGCTCATCCCCCGTACCCCCGATTTCGATGTCCCCGAGCCCAACCGGATAGCATGCCGGGCCGCATCCGGGCCAGGGGCGCCATAAGCCCGGCCTATGCCGGCGGCAATCCCCGGATCGCGTCCCAGGCGTCGTTCACGGCATCGCCGATGCGCCCGCCCCGCCGGGCGTCGCCGATGACGGCGTGGGGCACGCCGGCGGCCGCCATCGCCGTGGCCAGTCCGTCGGCCGGGCGCCGGCCCTGGGCCAGCAGGACCTGGCCGCAGGCGATTCTGCGGCGGGCGCCGCCCGGCCCTTCCAGCAGCGCCTGGTCGCCCTCGACGCGGGCCAGCCGGGTCTCTGCCAGCAATTCGATGCGCGGATGCGCGTGCAGCCGTTGCAGCAGCGTGCGGCGATAGACCAGCTCGGCGCTGCGGGCGAGCTGGCGGGCGGTCGACCGGGTGACGAGATGGACCGTCCAGCCCTCGGCGGCCGCCAGTTCGGCCGTCTCGCAGCCGGTCTCGCCGCCGCCATAGACCAGGATCGGTCCGGGCCCCAGCGGCCGGTCACCCGCCAGCACGTCATAGGCCGGCACCACGATGCCGCCCGGGGCCACCTCGCCATCACGCTCCAGCGATCCGGTCGCGACCAGCACGAAGGCCGGGTCGTGGGCCAGGATGCCGGCCGCGTCCGCAGGGGTGCCGCATTGCACGTCCACCCCGGTCTCGGCCAGGCGCCGGACCAGATGGTCGCGATACCACAGCAGCTTGTCCTTGAAGGGCGGCCTGGCCGAGACGTCGATGCCGCCACCCAGGCGGACGCTGGCCTCCAGCAGCGTCACCCGCCAGCCGGCCTCGGCCAGCAGGACGGCGCCTGCCATTCCACCAGGGCCACCGCCGGCGACCACTGCGCGCGGCCGATTGGTCCGGATCGCTGGCCCGTCGAGTTGGTCGCGGCCCACGGCCGGGTTCTCCGCACAGCCGATGCCGCCATGCTGGCCCAGGCGCTGGATGCACCAGTTGCAGGAGGTACAGGGACGGATGGCGGCAACGCGGCCCGCCGCGGCCTTGCGCGGCCAGTCCGGGTCGGCCAGCAGGGCTCGGCCGAGGGCGATCAGGTCGGCGCTGCCCTCGGCGATCGCGGCCTCGGCCATCGCCGGGCTGCGGATGACGCCGACGCCGATCACGGGGGCAGCACCGGCCAGCGCCCGTCGGATGCGCCGTGCATGGCCAAGCCGCCAGCCCTCGGCCGTGGCGATCGGGTCGACGTTGGTGTCGAGCCGCTCGGCGATGCCGGTCGAGACATGGATGGCGTCCGCCCCGGCCGCGACCAGGGCGCAGGCGGCCGCGGCGGCCTCGTCCGGGTCGATGCCGCCCGGCACGAACTCCTCGGCCGACAGGCGATAGACCAGCGGCCGGTCGCCGATCGCGGCCTTCACCCGGCGCACGACGGCGGACGGGAAGGCGAGGCGCCGTTGGGCATCGCCCCCCCAGCGGTCGTCCCGCCGGTTGGTCCAGGGCGACAGGAACTGCCCCAGCAGGTAGCCATGGGCGCCATGCAACTCGATCGCGGCATAGCCCGCCGCGACGGCGCGGGCGGCGGCATCGGCGAACTGCCCGACCAGCGCCTCCACCTCCGCGTCGTCCAGCGCGCGGGGCGTGGTCCGGAACATCCAGCTTTCATGGGCCGAGGGTGCCACCGGCTGGCGCCCGTCCAGGAAGCGCGGGCTGGTCTGGCGGCCGGCATGGTGCAACTGCAGGCAGGCGACGGCCCCCTGGTCGGCGATGGCGGCGGCCAAGCGTGCATGGCCCGCCACCAGCCGGTCCTCGTCGAGCGCTAGCTGGATGCTGCTGCCGCGGCCGTGCCGCTGCTCGACGCAGGCGTACTCGACCGTGACCATCCCGGCCCCGCCCGCCGCCCGCCGGCGATAGTGGGCAACCAGGGCCTCGGTCACGGCGCCCGAGGGGTCGGCGAGATTGGTCTCCATCGCCGCCATGACGACGCGATTCGCCAAGGTCAGCCGACCCAGCCGGACGGGGGAAAAGAGCAGGGGAAAGGCCGTCATCCGGGACATGATACCCGGTATGTTGATTTTGTCAGGCGGCCCTTTGGGGTGCCACATGCTCCGACAGGTCGCGGATCGTCGGATGCGTGCCGCATAGCGGGCAGTCCGGGTCGCGCTTGGCCCGAATGCGCCGGACCGATGCCGCCAGCGCGTCGTAGAGCAGCAGCGTGCCGGCCAAGCTGTCGCCCAGGCCCAGGATCTCCTTCAGCACCTCGGTCGCCTGCATGGTGCCGACGACGCCCGCGACCGCGCCGAAGATGCCGGCCTGCTCGCAGCGCGGCACCAGGTCGGCGGGCGGCGGCGCCCGGAAGAGGCAGCGATAGCAGGGCCGGCTCTCGCCCGGCTCGTGCGCCTTGTAGGTCGAGATCTGCCCCTCGAAGCGCAGCAGTGCCGCCGACACCAGGGGCACGCCACCGAAAAAGCAGGCGTCGTTCAGCAGGTAGCGGGCGGCGAAATTGTCGGTGCCGTCGACCACCAGGTCGTGACCGGCGACCAGCGCCTCGACATTGGCCGCCGTCACCTTCTCGACCAGCGCCGTCACCCGCGCGTCGGGGTCGAGCCGGCGGATGGCGATGGCCGCACTCTCGGCCTTGGGCTGGCCGATCGTCTCGGTCGAATGGATCACCTGCCGCTGCAGGTTCGACAGCTCGACCGTGTCGTGGTCGGCGACGGTGAGCTGGCCGATGCCGGCCGCGGCCAGGTAGAGGAGCACCGGTGCCCCAGGCCGCCCGCCCCACCACCAGCACGCGGGCCGCCAGCAGCTTCGCCTGCCCCTCCTCGCCGACCTCGTCCAGGATGACGTGGCGGGCGTAACGCTCCAACTGGGCGTCGGTCAGTTCGATGGTCATGATGGGCGCCAGCCTCGCACGGCGGCCGGCTGGCCGGCAACGCCGGGCTACCGCCGCAGCTCGCGCGTGGCGGCGGCGACGGCCAGCATCGCCAGGGTGAAGGCCAGCGCCGCGGCGGCGATGACCAGCGCCAGCATACGCAGGTCGCCGCCCAGCCAGTGGATCGCGGCCCAGCCGCCCAGTGCCACCACCGCCAGCCGCAGGGTGCCGGCCAGGAAGGGTGCCTTGGCCCGGCCCAGGCCCAGCAGCGAGAAGAACAGGCCCAGTCCCAGGCCCAGCACCGGGTAGGACGGGCCGACCCGCCGCAGATAGTCGGCCCCGGCGGCGATCGCCGCCGGGTCGTCGGAGAATAGCCCCATCCAGCCCTCCGGCAGGAAGACCGCGACGGCGGCGAAGATGGCGCCGATCAGCACGCCCAGGCCGGCCCCGGTCCAGGCGACGCGCCGCGCGCGGTCCAGGCGGCCGGCGCCGACGCTGGTCGCGACCATGGCGATCACCGCCGACCCCATGGCGAAGGTGAGCGGGATCTGCAGCAGGTCGAGCCGGGCGGCCGCCCCGTAGCCTGCCAGCGCCACGGTGCCGAAGGCCGCCGCATAGCCGGTGGCGACGATCATCGTCGCCTGGGCCTGCACGACGTTGAGGGCGGCGGGCACGCCGACGCCCAGGATGGCCGCGAAATGCCGGTGCTCCGGCCGGGCGGCGGCCAGCCGGATCTCGCCGCGACCCGACAGCAGGTGCCAGGCCAGGACCATGGCGCCGGTGGCATAGGACGCGACGACCGCCAGCGCCGCACCCGCCACGCCCATCTGCGGCACCGGCCCCAGCCCCAGGATCAGGGTGGGCGACAGGGCGAGGTGGACCGCCTCGCCGGCCATGATGGCGGTGGCCGGCACCAGCATGTTGCCCGTGCCGCGGACGATGTTGGCCATCAGGTTCATCAGCCAGACCGCGACCACCCCGCCGAAGACGATGGCCGAATAGGTGACGGCCGCCGCCAGCCCGCCGCCGGTCGCCCCAAGTGCGGCATAGAGCCAGGGACCGCCCGCCAGCATCAGCAGGGTGAAGACGCCGCCGATGGCGAGCGCCAGCAAGACGGCGTGCCAGGCGATCGCCGCGGCATCGTCGCGCCGGCCGGCCCCCATGGCCCGCGCGACCGCACCGTTGACGCCGGCACCGAGCCCGCTGGCCGACGTCATCTGCATCAGCAGGAAGAACGGGAAGGCGAGCGACACGCCGGCCAGGGCATCGGTGCCGATCCAGCCGACGAAGACGGCGTCGAAGCTGATGAAGGCGATGCGGGCGGCGGCCTCCCCCAGGTTGGGCAGGGCCAGGCGCAGCAGGGTGGGGGCGACCGGCCCTTCCAGGATGCGGCGGGTCCGCGCCGACAGCGCCGGCGCGGTCGGGGTCGGCTGGCGGGGCTGGGGCTGATCATCGGCCATGGTCGGCTCTTGGCTGGCGCGGCTGTGGTGACAGTCGCCCGCCGCGGACGGGCGCGCAATTACGGCTTTGGTAATGGACGCACACCCTTGACGAAGCCGGCGCCGCGTCGGCCTGCTGGCGCCAGAAATCAGGAGGAGCGTCCGACCCCATGCCGTCCGTCCCCACCATGAAAGGTGCGCGCTACATCGCCGAGGCGGCCCAGGCCGCCGGCATAGACCATGTCTTCTTCGTCGACGCCGTGCTGCGCCGCGCGCTGGTGGAGATGGAGGATGTCGGCATCCGCCGGGTGCTGGCGCGCTCTGAGAAGGCGGCGGCCTACATGGCCGACGGCTATTCGCGCGCGGCCCGTCGCCCGGCCCTGTGCATGGCCCAGGCGGTGGGGGCGGCCAACCTGGCGGCAGGATTGCAGGACGCCTGGCTCGGCCAGTCGAGCGTGGTGGCGCTGACCGGGCGCAAGCCGCCCTTCGAGCAGTACCGCAATTCCTACCAGGAGATCCCGCACGAGCCGCTGTTCTCGGCCGTGACCAAGATGACGGCCCGCGTCGACCTGCCCGAACAGCTACCGCAGCTTTTCCGCCAGGCATTCCGCACGGCCACGACTGGCCGCCCCGGACCCGCCCATCTCGACATCAACGGCATGACCGGGGATACGACCGCCCTGCTGGACTGCCCGGGTGCCGCAATGCCGGAGCCGGCCTTCGCCCGCGTGCCCGCATACCGCCCGCCGGCCGACCCGGAGATGCTGCGCCAGGCGGCCGCCGCCATCGACGGCGCCAGCCGGCCGGTGCTGGTGGTGGGCCTGGGCGCCATGGTCTCCCAGGCCGAGGCCGCCATCGTGGCCCTGGCCGAGCGGCTGTCGGCGCCGGTGGTGGCCGCACTGGATGCCAAGGCGGTGATGGTCGACCAGCATCCCCTGAACGGCGGCATCGTCGGCACCTATTCGCGCAAGTGCGCCAACCGCATCGTGGCCGAGGCCGACCTCGTAATCTTCGTCGGCTGCGACACCGGCGACCAGGTGACCAGCAACTGGGTGCTGCCCATGCCGGGCACGCCCGTGGTCCAGATCGACCCGGACCCGGCCGAGCTGGGCCGCTCCTATCCCGGCACCATCGGCGTGCAGGCCGATGTCCGCACCGGCGTGGAGCAGCTTGCGGCCATGGTGGCGGCGCGCCCGGCCGGTGCCTGGGCCGCGCGCGCCCAGGCGCTGGTGGCCGAATGGCGGGCGGAGACGGCACCCGCGCTGGCCGCGGGCACCGGCCCGATCCGGCCCGAGCGGCTGTGCGCCGAGCTGACCCGCGTGCTGCCGGCCGATGCGCTGCTGGTCGCCGACACCGGCTATTCCTCGCAATGGAGCGGCACGCTGGTGGAACTGCGCCATCCGGGCCAGGGCTACATGCGCGCGGCGGGCTCGCTGGGCTGGGGCTTCCCCGGCGCGCTGGGGGCCAAGTGCGCGCTGCCCGGCCGGCCGGTCGTCTGCTTCACCGGCGATGGCGGCTTCATGTACCACATGGCCGAGCTGGAGACGGCGCGGCGCTGCGGCATCCACACCATCACGGTCGTCAACAACAATGGCTGCCTGGCCCAGGGTGCCCGCAGCATCGACGCCGCCTATGAGGGGCGCAACGGCAACAAGAACGAGATCTACGTCTTCCACCCGATGAACTTCGCCCGCATCGCCCAGTCGATGGACTGCTTCGGCGTGCGGGTGGAAAAGGCATCCGACTTCGCGGCCGCCTTCGCCGAGGCTGAGGCGTCGGGCCGGCCCGCCGTCATCGACGTGGCGACCGATCCCGAGGCCCGCGCCCCCCTGGGCTGGACGCCGTGACGGCTGGAGGCACAACCATGACCACCGCTCCCATGCCGGTCGCCGTTCTGGGCGCCGGCACCATGGGCCACGCCCTGGCCCTGGTGCATGCGCTGGGCGGACACCCCGTCCGTCTCTATGACAACAGCCCGGCGGCACTGGCCCGGGCGCCCGGCCTGATGCACACGGCCCTCGCCACCATCGCCGAGGCGGGCGAGGCGCCGCCCGGCTGGACGGCCGCCCGCCTGGACGCGCAGGTCCGCATCGTCCCCGACCTGGCCGAGGCGGTGGCGGGTGCGGGCCTCGTCGTCGAGGCCGTGGCCGAGGATGCCGAGGTGAAGCGCCAGGTGTTCGCCGCGATCGACGCGCTAGCGCCCGAGGATGCCATCCTCGCCAGCAACACCTCGATGCTGGACATCTTCCCGCTGGTGCCGGCGAGGCGGGCGCCGCGCACGCTGATCGCCCACTGGTACACCCCGCCCTACCTGGTCGACCTCGTCGACGTGGTGGCAGGGCCGGGCACTGACCCGGCGGTGGTGGAGCAGGTCCGGGCGCTCTATGCCGGGTTCGGCAAGCACCCGATCGTACTGCGCCGCTTCGTGCCGGGCTTCATCGCCAACCGCCTGCAAGGGGCGATCGGGCTGGAGATCCAGGCCCTGCTCGATGCCGGCGTCGCCACCCCGGCCGACATCGACGATTCGATCCGCCACGGCCTGGCCCTGCGCATGGCGCTGATGGGCCAGCTGATGAAGACCGACTTCACCGGCCTGGAACTGTCGCGCAAGATCCTCGCCAACCGCTCCTACACCCCGCCGGAGGCGACCGGCCGCAGCGCCACGCTCGACCGGCTGGTCGAGGCCGGCCGCACGGGGGTGCACGCCGGCGCCGGGTACTACGACTATGGCGGGCGCAGCGTGGCCGAGCTGTTCCAGGAGCGCGACCGCAAGCTGTTCCAGTTGAAGCGCGCCTTCCGCGCCATCGCGCCGCTGCCCGGCCGGCCGGTCGAGGGCGACTGACGGGGAGACGGGCCATTACCTTGCGGGTAATGGCCCGTCGGCGGCGGCGGGACTAGCTTCGGGGTCGACCAAGGGAGGCGACCGCCATGAGCTACCCCACCCGCCAGGAACCCACCATCGGCCCGCTGCTGGCACAGTGGCGCCGCACCCGCCGGATGAGCCAGATGGAGCTGTCGGGCGAGAGCGGCGTCTCGACCCGCCACCTCAGCTTCGTCGAGAGCGGGCGGGCCCGGCCCAGCCGCGAGCTGGTGCTGCGCCTGTCGGCGGCACTGGCCGTGCCGCGGCGCGACCGCAACGAGCTGCTGCTGGCCGCCGGATTCGCGCCCGCCTATCGCGAGACGCCGATCGACGCGCCCGAGATGGCCGACGTGGTGCAGGCATTGACCATGATCCTGGAGCACCACGCGCCCTTCCCTGGCGTGGCGCTCGATTCGCGCTGGGACGTGCTGATGGCCAACGCCCCCTACATAGCGTCCGTCGCCGCCTGCGGGCCCGATGCCATCGGGGGGCCGCCGCCGCCGGCCCTGGTCCTGCTCGACCGCCCGCGGCCCAACCTGCTGCGGCTGCTCTGCCACCCCGACGGCCTGCGCCACCAGCTCGACAACTGGCAGGAGGTGGCGCTGGCGGTGCTGGGCCGCGTGCGGCGCGAGGTGGCGCGCGATGGGGACCCGACACGGCGCCGGCTGCTGGCCGAGGCGCTGGCCTATCCGGGCGTGCCGCCGCTGCCGGCGCTCGATGCCGCCGGCGCGCCGGACCTGATCGTGCCGGCCGTGCTGCGCACGCCGGCCGGGCCGCTGCGCTTCGTCAGCACCATCGCGACCCTGGGCACCGCCCAGGACATCACGCTGCAGGACCTGCGGATCGAGACCCTGCACCCGGCCGATGCCGCGACCGACCGGCTGGTGCGAGGGTCGGTCGCGTAGGCTCAGAACAAGCGGCGGGGCAGCCAGAGCGCGATGTCGGGGAAGATGGTCAGCGCCAGCACGCCGGCCAGCAGCAGCAGCACATAGGGGAACGCCCCCCAACTCACCTCGCCGAGGGTGGTCCCGGCCATGCCCTGGATGACGAACAGATTGACCCCGACCGGCGGGGTGATCAGCCCCACCTCCAGCAGCAGCACCAGCACCACGCCGAACCAGATCGGGTCGAAGCCGGCCGCCATCATCACCGGATGGACGACCGGCAGCGTCAGGAGCATCAGGGAGAGCGCGTCCACCAGGCAGCCCAGGATCAGGTACATCACCACGACCAGCAGCAGCACCATGTATGGTGCGGCGTCGAGTGCGTTGATGGCGCTGACGATCGCCCGCGGGATGCCGGCCGACACCAGGGCGAAGGACAGGATCTGCGCGCCGATGACGATGAAGAGGATCATCGCATTGGTGCGCAACGCGTCGAGCAGGCTGCGACGCAGCACGTCCAGGGTAAGGCCGCCATAGATGGCCGCGACCACCACGGCACCGGCAGCGCCGATGCCGGCGGCCTCCGTGGGCGTCATGATCCCGACATAGATGCCGCCGATCACGACCAGGATCAGCCCGACGACCGGGACGAGATCGAGCAGGCCCGCCATCCGCTGGCGCCAGGAGGCCCGTTCGCTGGAGGGCGGAAGCTGGTCTGGCGAGAAGCGCGCCTGCACGGCCAGGAACAGCATGAAGACGGCGGTCATCATGACCCCCGGGATGATGCCGGCCACGAACAGCTTGCCGACCGATTCCCCGACCGTCGAGCCGTAGATGATGAAAGGGATCGAGGGCGGAATCAGGATGCCCAGCGTTCCGCCCGCGGCCAGCGTGCCGGTGATCGGCCGCAGCCCGTAGCCCCGCTTCTTCATCTCGGGAATGGCGATCGCGCCCACGGCCGCTGCCGTCGCCACGCTGGAGCCGCAGAGTGCCGCGAAGATGGCGCAGGCCGCGATGTTCGCCTGTGCCAACCCGCCCGGCACCCCGGTCAGCCATACGGACAGGCTGCGGTAGAAGCGGGCGCTGATGCCGCTGTGCAGGATGACCGCGCCCATGAACAGGAACAGCGGAACGGCCGTCAGCACGAAGCTGTCGACGGTGTTCCAGACCACCGATTCGATGCCGCCCAGCAAGGCCGGCTTGACCATCCAGAGGCCGACGACGCCGGCCGCGCCCAGGCTGATCGCGATCCACACGCCGCCGAACAGCAGCGCCAGCATGAGCCCGAAATAGATCGCCGCGAGCAGTTCCCAACTCATGACCGCCCCTCGCGCAGGGCGCCCAGCGCCACCATGAGTTCGGCCGCCATCTGGATCAGGAAGACGCCCAGGCCCAGCGGCACGAAAAGCTGGATCGGCCACAGGATGACGTTGGTGGCCGAGACCGAGAAGGAGCCGCTGACATAGCTGTCATGGGTCAGGACCGCGGTGCGCCATATCAGCAGCGCCAGGAACGGCAGCCCGATCAGGCACCACAGCACGTGCAGGACGGCCTTTACCCGTGGGGACAGGTAGTCGACCAGCAGCGTCACCTGGATATGGTCGCCGCGATGCTGGGCATAGCCAAGCGCCGAGAAGGTGGTGATGACCAGCAGGTAGCCGGACAACTCGTCGGCAATCACCATCGGCGATTCCAGAAAGCGCCGGGAGACGACCTGGGCGGTGATGAGCAGGATCATCACCGCCAGCGCCACGCCGCCCACCGCCACCGACCATCGGCTGAGGCGGCAGGCTGCGGCATGCAGGTCCATCGGCCTATTGCAGCTTGAGGGCGGTCAGCGCGCGCTCCAGCGCGGCGCTGCCCTGTGCGCCGACCTTGTCCTTCACATAGGCGCGATAGATCGGGATCAGGTTGCGGCGCGTCTCGATGTGGCTTTCGGGCGGCACCTGGACCAGGGACTTGATCTGACCCTTTTCCTGCATCCGCTTGATCGCGCCGTTGTCGGCCTCGTCGACCACCAGCTTCTGCCAGCGATCGGCCCACCAGTCGCCGACCCCCCGCACCGTCTTCTGCAGCTCGGGTGTCAGCTTGCTCCAGGAATCCGCGTTCACCGTCACATAGAAGTGCGCGACGGGGCCGTCGATCTTCAGGAAGTGGGGGGCGACTTCGTAGAGCTTCGAGGTCTCGACCGCGACCGCGGCCGTCAGCACGCCGTCGACGATGCCGCGCTGGGTGGCGGGATAGACCTCGGCCCAGACGACGAAGGAGGGGGCCGCACCCCACTGCTTCACATAGTCCGATTCCAGCCCGCCGGCCGTGCGGATCTTCCGGCCCTTGATGTCGGCCAGCCCCTTTACCGGCTCGCGCAGGACGATGTTGCGCGGCGGATAGGCGCCCCACGAGATCGGCTCCACGCCCTGCTTGCGCAGGGCGGCGTAGATCTCCGGCCACATGATGCCCCGCAGGACCGTGCGTTCCTCGTCATTGAGCGCCAGGTAGGGAAGATCGCCCAGGACCAGCGGCGGTGCGTCGCCGAAGCCCATGCTGCCGACCACCTCGGACATCTCGATCATGCCCTTGGCCGTCACGCGCAGATGTTCCGGCCCCTTGTAGGGCAACTCGCCCGCGGCGTGGAACATGACGTCGACCTGGCCGCCGGTCTGCTTGGTGATCTCCGCCGCCAGTTCCTTGAAGCGGTCGATGAACGCGTCCTGTCCGGCCGGGATGATCGATACGAACTTCCACTGGTGCTTCTGCTGCGCCGCGGCCGGGCTGGCCGGTGCGAAGGCGGCAAGCGCCAGGGCGAACATCGAAGCAAGGCGAATGAAGCGGGTCATGGCCAAGGGTCCCCTCCCCGGGGCGACCGCCGCGGCGGATGCGCCCCGAATCCTGTTTCGCCACCGCCGGCGCCGCGCGGGCGGCTGCCACGGGCCTGAATTCTCCGTTGAACCGGCAATTCGACGCTAAACCCCGGCGCTCGATTTTGTCTACAATTTTGCTAGGATGGCCGAAATCATCGGCCATGCCGCGGGGCGGGAGGGGACATGCAGCGCGATCTCATCGGCTATGCGGACCGGCCGCCGCGGGCCGACTGGCCGGGCGGGGCCAGGGTGGCGGTCAACTTCGTCCTCAACTACGAGGAGGGGTCGGAGTATTCGATCCTCGAAGGTGACGGCCGGGTCGAGATCGGCCTGGCCGAGGCCGCCGGCGGCCGGGTGCCGGTGGGCGAACGCGACCTGGCTTTCGAGACGATGTACGAGTTCGGCAGCCGTGTCGGGTTCTGGCGGGTGATGCGGCTGTTCGCCGAGCGGCGGCTGCCGATGACGATCTTCGGCTGCGCCATGGCGCTTGAGCGCAATCCCCATGCGGTCGAGGCGATCGTCGCCGCCGGGCACGACATCTGCAGCCACGGCTGGCGCTGGGTCGAGCATTTCCGGCTGTCGGAGGCCGAGGAGCGGGATCACATCCAGCGCGCGGTCGAGAGCATTGCCCGGATCGCCGGCGAACGGCCGGCCGGCTGGTATTGCCGCTACGGGCCGAGCACGAACACCCGCCGCCTGCTCGTCGAGGAAGGGGGCTTTCTCTACGATTCCGATGCCTACAACGACGAGCTGCCCTACTGGGTGACCGTGTCGGGCCGCGACCATCTGGTCGTGCCCTACACGATGGACACGAACGACGCCAAGTTCACGATGCCCGCCGGCTTCGCCAACGGCGATGCCTTCTTCACCTATCTGCGCGATGCCTTCGACCAGCTCTACGAGGAGGGGGCCGACACGCCGCGGATGATGTCGATCGGCCTGCACCCGCGCATCGTCGGCCGGCCGGGGCGGGCCCGGGGCCTCGCCCGTTTTCTCGATCATGTGATCGGCCACGACCGCACCTGGGTCTGCCGGCGCCTCGATCTTGCCCGCCACTGGATCGGGCGTCATCCGCCAGCCGGGGCATGAGCCCGGTCCCCAAGCCGATCCCATACCGGCTGGCAGAGCAGATCCGCCACGGCATCATCACTGGCCGCTACCGGCCCGGCGCGGCCCTGCGCGAGCAGGGGCTGGAGGCCGAGTACGGGGCCAGCCGCGGCCCCGTGCGCGAGGCGCTGCGCCTGCTGGAGCTGCGCGGCCTGACGGTGCACGAGCCCCGGCGCGGGTTTCGCGTGCGCAGCTACTCGCCGGAGGCGATCGAGCAGATCTACCGCCTGCGCGCCCTGCTGGAGCGCCACTCGGTCGAGAGCCTGGCCGGCCGCGACCTGGAGCCGCTGGTGAGCGCGCTCGAGCAGAGCAACCGGCGCATGCGTGACCATTTCAGGCGCCGCGACCTTGAGGCCTATCTGCATGAGAACAACGTCTTCCACCGGCTGATCCTCGATTTCGGCGGCAACGAGCCGCTGCGCCGGCCCCTCGACATGCTGAACGAGATGGCCGAGCCCATCCGTTGGGCGCTGCTGGCCGAGAAGCTGACGCGCAGCCGGTCCGTGGCGGAGCATGAACGGATCACGCGCTTCCTGGCCGAGGGGCGCCTCTTCGATGCCGCCCGGGTGACCGAGGCGCACATCCTCGACAAGCTGCCGGCGGCCCAGGCGGCACTCGCAGAAAATTGTAGACAATGATGCTTGGGCGCCTAGCCTCGGTGCCGACCACGACGAGGCCTACCACGGTGAGGATCGCGATGCGCCGACTCCGGCGAAGCAAGCTGTTCGTCCCCGGCAGCCGCCCGGAGCTCTTCGACAAGGCGTTCGCGTCGGCCGCGGACGGCATCTCCTTCGACCTGGAGGATGCGGTTGCCGCCGCGCAGAAGGCCGATGCGCGCGTGGCCGTGGCGCGCGCCCTGCGTGCGGCCGCCGGATCGGCCAAGGAGGTCATCGTCCGCGTCAATCCGCTGGCGAGCGGGCTGATGTTCGACGACATCCTGGAAGTGGCGGGCAGCGGCCTCGATGTCGTCAACGTGCCCAAGGTCGAGAGCCCGCGCGACCTGCATGTCGCCGAGGAGCTGCTGGCCCATGTCGAGCGCAAGCTGGGCCTGAAGGCCCGGATCGGTTTGATGCCGACGATCGAGTCCGCGGCCGGCCTGCGCCATGCCCATGCCATCGCCACCGCCTCTGGCCGGGTGGTGGCCCTGCAGCTCGGCACTGGCGATCTTGCGGCCAGCACCGGGCTGCGTCCGACGACCGAGGGATTGACCGCGATCCGCACCATGCTGCTGCTGGCCGCGGCCGAGGCCGGGGTCGATGCGCTCGACAGTGCCTTCACCGGCATCGCCGACCTCGCGGCCTTCGAGCGGGATGCCGAGGCCTCCCGCGGGCTGGGTTTCCGCGGCAAGAGCTGCATCCACCCGACCCAGGTGCCGATCGCCAATCGCGTGTTCGCCCCGACCGCTGCGGAAGTGGCGACGGCCCGCCGCCTGGTCGCGGCCTACGACGCCGCGGTGCGGGACGGCATCGGCGCGATTGCCCATGAAGGCCGGCTGGTGGACCTGCCGATCGCCGAGACGGCGAGGGACCTGGTTCGGGCGGCATCGATCGAACAGGAGGGGTGATGGACGAGCGGGAATGGGATCGGTACCTGACGGATGCCGATCGCGCGGTGATGGCGCGGGCACGCTTCGGCCGCCGGATGGGCTTCGGCCGGCGGCCGGCGCTCCTGGCCATCGACTGCCAGCGCTACATGGTGGGCGAGCGCGGCGTCGACGACGGCCGCTATCCCAGCAGCTGCGGCCCCATCGGCTGGGCCGCCGTCGACCAGGTGGCACGCCTGGCACACGCCGCCCGCTCGGCCGGGGCGCCGGTCTTCTTCACCCGCTTCACGCTCGATCCGGGCGGCAGCGATATCGGCGTCTATGGCCGCAAGCGCGATCTGCTGCAGCGCGAGGACTGGTGCCTCGACGGCACTCCAGGTGCCGAGCTGCTGCCGGAACTCGGGCCGGAGCCGGGCGACGTGGTCTTCGTCAAGAAGAAGCCGAGCGGCTTCTTCGGCACCCCGCTGCTGAGCTATCTGGTCGATCGCGGGGTGGACACCGTGATCGTCGTCGGCGGGGCGACCAGCAACTGCGTGCGGGCGACGGTGTTCGACTCGTCCTCCTACAACTTCCGCACGATCGTTGCGCGCGAGGCGGTCTTCGACCGCATCCCGATCTCCCACGCAGTCAGCCTCTTCGACATGGACCGGCAGTTCGCCGATGTGGTCGGCTGCGACGACATCGTCGCCTACCTCGAGGGGCTGGCGGCCGGTTGACCCAGCCGGCATTCTGAACAGCGGAAAACATAGGAGGGATATGCCGTGGTGGCGAGGAACGAAGCCTGGCTGGCGCTGACGGCCGAGGACGCGCTGGAGCCGGACCTGCCGATCTGCGACCCGCACCACCACTTGTGGGAGGGCCGGGACGACTACATCGAGCCACGCTACCTGCTGGACGATATCCTGGTGGACCTGCGCGCCGGCCACAACATCGTCTCGACCGTGTTCGTCGAATGCGGGGCGATGTACCGCCAGGACGGGCCGGAGGAGCTGCGCTGCGTCGGCGAGACGGAATTCGTGAACGGCATCGCGGCGATGAGCGCGTCCGGCGGCTATGGCGCCTGCCGGATCGCCGCCGGCATCGTCGGCTACGTGCCGCTGCTGATGGGCGATGCCGCGTCGGCCCGCGCGCTCGATGCCCAGATCGCCGCCGGCAACGGTCGCTTCCGCGGCATTCGCGTCAGCGGCGCCTGGCACGCCAGCCCGGACCTGGTCCGGCACCGCACCAACCCGCCGCCCAATATCTATGCCGAGCCGGGTTTCCTGGCGGGCTTCGCCCATCTGGCGCCGCGCGGCCTGACCTTCGAGGGCTGGTGCTACCATACCCAGATCCCGCACCTGACGGCGCTGGCGCGGGCCTTCCCGGATACCACCATCATCCTGGATCATTTCGGCGGTCCGCTCGGCGTCGGCCCCTATGCCGGCCGCGGCGACGAGGTCTTCGCCGAATGGCGATCGGCAATTGGCGACCTCGCCGCCTGTCCCAACGTGGTGGCCAAGCTGGGCGGGCTGGTGATGTCGATCAACGGCTTCGGCTTCGAGCGCAACCCGCGCCCGCCGACCAGCGAAGAGCTGATGCAGGCGACGCGGCGCTACTACGAGCATACGATCGAGCTGTTCGGCGTCGAGCGCTGCATGTTCGAATCGAACTTCCCGGTCGACAAGGGGAGCTGCAGCTACACCGTGCTGTGGAATTCCTTCAAGCGGCTGACGGCCGGCTATTCGCCGTCCGAGCGGGCCAGCCTCTTCCACGACACGGCGGCCCGCGTCTACCGGCTGTAGGATCGCGAAGGCTCAGGCGGCCTTGGTCGCCTGGGCCTCCGCCACCGCATCGGTGATCTGCGCACGGTACTCGACCGCCGGTGCGGCGACCCCGTGGGCCAGCAGGGTGCGGCGCACGCCGACCGATGCGCCGGTGATGAAGAAGCGCACATTGCCGCGCGCGGCCTTGCGGGCGGCACCCGCCAGCGTGTTGGCAGCGGTCGAATCGAGGAAGGGCACGGCCGACAGGTCGACGACGAAGGCCCGGCGCTGGTCGGCGATGCGGTCCAGCACCGCGCCCACGGTCGAGGCCGCGCCGAAGAAGAGCGGGCCGGTGATGCGATAGACGACGACGTCCGGGTCGGCGGCAAGCGCGGGATCGAAGGGCACGCGCTCCCGCGCGTCGGCCTGGTCGTCGATCGCCTCGATGGCGGTCGCGGTCGCCATGCGGTGGACGAAGAGCAGCGTGCCCAGCGCGAAGCCGACCAGGATGCCCTCGGTCAGGTCGCGGAAGACTGTCAGCAGGAAGGTCGCGAGCAGCACCACCGCATCCCCGCGCGAAGCGCGCAGCAGGGTCGCCATCTCGTGCCGCTCGATCATCTTCCAGGCGACGAGCGCCAGCACGGCCGCCAGGGCGGCCAGCGGCACGTAGGCGGCGAGCGGGGCCGCCACCAGCATGAAGACCAGCAGGAAGATCGAATGCAGCATGCCCGCGACCGGCCCGCGCGCGCCGGAGCGGACGTTGGTGGCCGTGCGCGCGATCGTGCCGGTGGCGCAGATGCCGCCGAACAGGGCCGAGCCGATGTTGGCCGCACCCTGCGCCACCAGCTCGCAGTTCGAGCGGTGGCGCCGACCGGTCATGCCGTCGGCCACCACCGCCGACAGCAGCGACTCGATCGCCCCCAGCAGGGCAAAGGCCAGCGCATCGGGCAGGACCGCCTGCACCCGCTCCCAGGACACCGGCGGCAGCTCCGGCCAGGGCAGGGTGCTGGGGATGCCGCCGAAGCGGGTCCCGATCGTCTCGACCGGCAGCGCCAGGAGGGCGGCCGCGACGGACACCAGCACGACCGCGATCAGCAGCCCGGGCCAAGCCGGGCGCCAGCGCCGGAGGCCGGAGATGATGGCGATGGTAGCGACGGCCACCGCCAGCGCCGCCGGGTTGAGCGTGCCGGCGGCACCCCACAGGGTGGCGACCTTGTCGACGATCTCGCCCGGCTCGCGACCGGCCAGGGTCAACCCCAGCAGTTCCTTCACCTGGCTGGCGAAGATGATGACGGCGATCCCGGCTGTGAAGCCCACTGTGACGGGGTAGGGGATGAACTTGACGTAGGTGCCCAGGCGCAGGAACCCCAGCGCCAGCAGGATGAAACCGGCCAGCATCGTCGCCAGCAGCAGCCCGTCCATGCCGTGCCGGTCGACCGTGGCGGCCACCAGGATGATGAAGGCGCCGGCGGGGCCGCCGACCTGGAAGCGGCTGCCACCCAGGGCCGAGATGAGGAAGCCGCCGATGATGGCGGTGTAGAGGCCGCGTTCCGGCCCGGCACCCGACGCGATGGCGATCGCCATGGACAGCGGCAGGGCCACGATGGCGACGGTAAGGCCGGCGATCATGTCGGCACGAAGGTCGGCCGCGCGATAGCCCTCACGCAGGACGGTCACCAGCTTGGGCGTGAACAGCTCGGCGAAGGTGGGCTCGGGGGGCCGGCGGGGCCCGGTGGCGCGGTCTTCCATCTCCGGCTACCGCGGCTCGCGAAAGCGGACGCCGCGCCCGCCGCCCTCGCTGCGGGCATGGTCGCCGATCAGCTCGACGCCGGCGCGGTGGAAGGCGTCCACCACCTTGGTCAGCGTGTCGACGACGCCACGGACATTGCCGTCGCTGGCCTCCATCCGCTGGATGGTCGGCAGGGAGACGCCCGCCATCTCGGCCAGCGTGCGCTGGTCTATGCCGAGCAGCGCGCGGCCGGCGCGCATCTGGCCGGCGGTGATCATGCCAGGGGTGCCTTACGATCCATGATGATCGCAGGATAATACCCCTATGTTGATGTTTTCAACATGGATGTTGGATGCTGGAGCATGCCGCCGGCGTACCCCGCCGGCGGCATGCCCACCCGCGTCAGGCGGCGGCGCTGAAGATCATCTCGACCTTGAGGTCGGGATGGGCCAGCTCGACCTTGGCGCAGCAGCGCACCGGCAGGTTCGCTTGGTCGAGCCACGCGTCATAGACGGCGTTCACTTCCTGGAAGTAGCGCATGTCGGTCAGCCAGATCTGGACGGTCAGCAGCTTCGACTTGCTGCTGCCGGCGGCGGCCAGCCGCTCTTCGGCCCGGGCCAGGCACTGCGCGGCCTGCTCGGCGGCGGTGCCGCCGAACGGGCGGTTGCCGGTGGTCACAAAATTGACGACGCCGTTGTAGACGACGACCTGGCTGGCCCGGTCGAGCCCGGTGCCGGGCGTGCCGGGGTTCCGGCCGTGACGCACGATGGACATGATACCTCGCGTGGAGAAAAGGACTGGGGAGGGATGGCCGGGCATGGGATCGGCCCGGCCCATGCAGCCTAACCCCTGCGGGCGCGGGCGACAAAGTGTCGCCGAAGGGCGCGGCCATTTGCCGTGCGGGTGCCCTTGGTCCGCGCTTATGCAGTGCAATATAACGCCTGCATGGACATCTCGAAGATCTCGGCGGGGCGCAATCCCCCGCACGACCTGCATGCGCTGATCGAAATCCCGATCGGCGGCGTTCCCGTGAAGTACGAGTTGGACAAGGAATCGGGGGCGATGTTCGTCGACCGCTTCCTGCACACTGCCATGTTCTATCCCGGCAACTACGGCTTCATCCCCCACACCCTGTCCGACGACGGCGACCCCTGCGACGTGCTGGTGGTCGGCAACGTGCCGGTCGTGCCGGGGGCGGTGATCCGCTGCCGGCCGGTCGGCGCCCTGCTGATGGAGGATGAGAGCGGCTTCGACGAGAAGATCCTGGCGGTCCCGGTCGACAAGCTGCACCCGTTCTATTCCGACATCCGCAGCTATCGCGACCTGCCGACGGTGCTGGTCGAGCAGATCGCCCACTTCTTCGAGCACTACAAGGACCTCGAGAAGGGCAAGTGGGTGAAGGTGGTGCGCTGGGTCGACACCGCCGAGGCCGAGGCCCTGATCCTGGCCGGCCTGGAGCGCGAGGCGGCCGCCAAGGGCTGACCTGCCCCGAAACGCGCCGGGCCGGGTGAGGGAACATCCCTCACCCGGCCCGGCAGGCGGTCGGTCGCTGGTTCAGCGCGGGTCGTTGGCGCCGAACTTGCCGTCGTCGAGGTTGCGGCCGTACTTGCCCTCGTCGGTGTTGGCGCCCAGCTTGCCTTCGTCCTGGTTGCGGCCGAGCTTCCCCTCGTCCTGGTTCTGCCCGTACTTCCCCTCGTCGATGCTCTGGCCGTACTTGCCGTCATCAAGGTTGCGGCCGAACTTGCCCTCGTCCAGGCCGGCAGCGGCCAGCGGCGAAGCGGCCGCGGCAATGGCGATCAGGGCGGCGGCGGTCAGCGTGCGAAGGTTGGTCATGGCGGGTCTCCTCGGTCTCTGGTTCGGTGCGGCGGGCCATTGCCCGTTCGCGATAACCAGAAGGTAGACCTGGACCCCCGGCGCGATAATCCTGGCTTCTTGAGACGGATTGTTTCCTACCGGTTTCCAGTGGCGAAATGGTCGACGACCCGTGCCGCCAGCCGCTCGGCCACCTCGCGCTTGGTCAGGCGCGGCCAGTCCTCGACGCCATCGGCGGAAACCAGATGGACGGTGTTGTGTTCGCCGCCGAAGGTGCCGCTGGCGGGCGAGACGTCGTTGGCCAGGATCCAGTCGCAGTTCTTCTTCTTCAGCTTGGCCTGGGCATAGGCGACGACGTCGTTGGTCTCGGCCGCGAAGCCGACGATCAAGGCCGGCCGCCCGGGCCCGCTCGACAGGGTCGCCAGGATGTCGGGGTTCTCGACCAGCAGCAGGGGCGGGGCGGGGCCGTTCTTCTTGAGCTTGGCCGGCGCGGCGTCGGCCGGCCGCCAGTCGACGACGGCCGCCGCGCAGACCACGATGTCGGCCGGCATGGCCTGCTCGCAGGCGGCCAGCATCTCGCGCGCGGTCTCGACCCGCACGATGGCGACACCCGGCGGGTCGGGCTCGCCGGTCGGGCCGGACACCAGCACCGTCTCGGCCCCCGCCCGCGCCAGTGCCGCCGCGACGGCGTGACCCTGCTTGCCGGACGAGCGGTTGGCGATGTAGCGCACCGGGTCGATGGGCTCGCGCGTCGGCCCGCTGGTGACGATGGCGCGCCGGCCGGCCAGGGGAAGGTCGGCCAGCGGCTTGTCGGTGGTCTCGGCGAAGAACTCCTCGATCGCGGCCACGATCTGCAGCGGCTCGGCCATCCGGCCGGAGCCGACCTCGCCGCAGGCAAGGTCGCCGGACCCCGGACCCACCCGGCGCACACCGCGCGCCTGCAAGGTCGCCATGTTCGCCTGGACGGCCGGGTGCGCCCACATCATCACGTTCATGGTGGGGGCGACCAGGACCGGCTTGTCGGTTGCCAGCAGTGCCGTAGAGGCAAGGTCGTCGGCCAGGCCCGCCGCCATCTTCCCCAGCAGGTCGGCGGTGGCCGGCGCCACCACCACCAGGTCGGCCTCGCGCGACAGGCGGATATGGCCCATCTCGCTTTCGTCGGTCAGCGAGAACAGGTCCTCGTAGACCTTCTGCTCGCTGAGGGAGGCGACCGCCAGCGGCGTCACGAACTGCGCGCCCGCGCGCGTCAGCACGCAGCGCACGGACGCACCCCGCTCGCGCAGGCGGCGGATCAGGTCGAGCGACTTGTAGGCGGCGATGCCGCCCGCGATGATCAGAAGAATGCGCCGGTCGGCGAGCATGGGTGGGGCCTCCGCTCGTTTCGCGCCGCAGCGTAGGGGCTGGGCTCCCGCCCGGCAAGCCGGCTGCCGTGCTGGCTCGGCTGCGTCTCGCGCTTGCGAAAGCGGCGCACGGGGATCATCCTCGGCGGCACGCCTTCCCGCCCAGCCTTTCCGGATCGAACGATTTCCATGGATGCCACCGACGGGCTGCCGCCGCGCGAGCGGCGATGGGCCGTGTTCTCGCTCGCCCTTGCGATCTCGCTCGTGGTCGTGGACATGGCGCTCTCCAACGTCGCCCTGCCGACGATCGCGCGCGACCTTGGCGTCAGCCCGTCCTCGTCGATCTGGATCGTCAATGCCTACCAGGTGGCGGTCACCGTCTCGCTGCTGCCGCTGGCGGCACTGGGCGACATCATCGGCTATCGCCGGATCTATGTCGGTGGCCTCATCCTCTTCACCGCCTGCGCCTTGATCTCGGCCACGGCCGATTCCCTGCCGGTCCTGGTGGCTTCGCGCCTGGTGCAGGGGTTCGGGGCGGCCGGCGTGATGAGCGTCAACACGGCCCTCGTCCGCTTCGTCTATCCCCGCGCCAAGCTGGGCCAGGGGGTGGGCATGAACTCGCTGGTGGTGGCGACGGCATCGGCGGCCGGCCCCACCATCGCCGCGGCCGTTCTGTCCTTCACCACCTGGCCCTGGCTCTTCGCCATCGCCATCCCCTTCGGGCTGACGGCGCTCCTATTCGCGGTCCTCTTCCTGCCGGGCGGGTCCGGCTCGGGCCATCGCTTCGACATCCTGAGTGCGGTACTGAGCGTCGCCACCCTGGGGTTGCTGCTGGCCGCCGTCGACGGGCTGGCCCATGGCGGGGGCGTGCTGGTGCTGCTGCCGCTGGGGGGCTCGGCCCTGGCCGGCTGGCTCTTCGTGCGCCGCCAGCGCGGCCTGCCGATGCCGATGCTGCCGGTGGAGCTGTTCGCACGGCCCGCCTTCTCGCTGTCGGTGGCGACCGCGATCGCCGCCTACATGGCGCAGTCGCTCGCCATCGTCTCGCTGCCCTTCTACTTCATCGCGGTCGCCGGCCGCACGCAGGTCGAAGCGGGCCTGCTGATGACCGCCTGGCCGATCGCGGTGGCGGCCGTCGCCCCCTTCTCCGGCCGCCTCGCCGACCGCTATCCGGTCGGGCTGCTGGCCGGCATCGGGCTGGCGGCGATGGCGAGCGGGCTCTTCCTGCTGGCGATGCTGCCGCCGTCGCCCACCGCTGCCGACGTGGCGTGGCGCATGGCGATCTGTGGCCTGGGCTTCGGATTCTTCCAGGCGCCCAACAACCGCGCCATCCTGGCCAGCGTGCCGCGCGAGCGCAGCGGGGCGGCGGGCGGCGTGCTGTCGACCTCGCGCCTGCTGGGCCAGACCTCGGGTGCCGCACTGGTCGCCGTCATCTTCGGCATCGTCGGCACGCAGCCGGGCGCCGGCCATGGCGCGGTCGTGGCGCTGGCGGTGGGCAGTTGCTGCGCCGGTCTGGCGGCGCTGGTCAGCCTCACCCGCCTGGGCGGTTTCGCGCGGCGCGGGGAATAGCTAGGCTGGCGCCAGGACAATTCCCTTCCGGCCCTTTTTCGGCAACGAAAGCGAGCGCCCATGGACCGCATCGAGCCCGAATCCCCCACCGGCGAGACGGCCGGCTTCTCCCGCGACCGGCTGGCGCGCATCGCCGGCGTGCTGGGTGCCGATGCCGATGCCGGCAAGATCGCCGGGGCGGTCTCCCTCGTCCTGCGCGACGGCCAGGTCGTCCATCACGCGGCGGTCGGCCGCCGCGACCCGGTCTCGGGCGCGGCGATGGAGCTGGACTCGATCTTCCGCATCTAGTCGATGACCAAGCCCGTCACCAGCCTCGCCATCCTGATGCTGGCCGAGGAAGGGCGCCTGCTGCTGTCGGACCCGCTGAGCCGCTTCATCCCCGCCTTCGCCGACCTGCGCGTTGGGGCGGACGCCGCCCCGATGCGGCGCGAGCCGACGGTGCAGGACCTGCTGCGCCACACCTCGGGCTTCGTCTACGGCCACTATGGCGAGACGCCGGTGCACCATGCCTATCGCGCGGCCGCGGTCGGCCTGCGTGGCGACGACAACGCGGCGATGATGGAGAAGCTGGCCAGCGTGCCGCTCGCCTTCCAGCCGGGCGAATCGTTCGAGTACGGCGTCTCGACCGACGTGCTGGGCCGCATCGTCGAGGTGGTGTCCGGCCAGACGCTGGACCGCTTCTTCGCCGATCGCATCTTCGGGCCGCTCGGCATGGTCGATTCCGGCTTCGACGTGCCGGCCGCCAAGCATGACCGCATCGCCCAGCCCGGCATCGACCCCGGCACCGGCGAGGTGCCGGTGCTGAACGACGTTACCCGGCCGGTCGCCTACAAGTCGGGCGGCGGCGGTGGCGTGTCGACCGCGGCCGACTATCTGCGCCTGGCCCGCCTGTTCCTGGGCGGCGGTGCGGTGGACGGGGTGCGGCTCGTCTCGCGCAAGACGTCGACCCTGATGATGGCCGACCACATGGGCGCGATCGGCCTTGGCGCCAACTACCTGCCGGGGCCGGGCTACGGCTTCGGCCTGGGCTTTGCCGTCCGCCTCGGCCAGGGGGTGGCGCCGTTCCCGGGGTCGGCCGGGGACTGCTACTGGAGCGGCGTCGGCGGCACCTATTTCTGGATCGACCCGGCCGAGCGGCTGATCGCCATCCTGATGATGCAGGCGCCGAACCAGCGGCAATATTACCGCCAGCTCTTCCGCAACCTCGTCTATCAGGCCCTGACCGGCTGAAGCGCGGCGTCCGCGGGTTCCGGCAGGGTCCGGACCCGCGGCACCGCCGACAGCAGGATGGTCGCCGCCTGGATGACGAACCCGGCCGCGGCCAGGACGACGCAGGCCCCAGGCCCCCAGGCGACTCCCGCCAGCCCGCCGATCGCCGCCCCCAGCGGCCGGGCACCGAAGGTGGCCATCGTCATCAACGCCGACACCCGGCCCAGCAGGGCGGGCGGGGTGGCCGCCTGCCGCAGCGTCACCTGGCCGATCGTCCACAGGATCGGCCCCGCCCCGAAGAGGAACATCGAGGCGCCGGCCAGCACCGGCTGCGGCCAGCGCAGCGAAGCCAGCATGCAGGCGGCGGCCGCCACCGACACCAGCGGGCCGACCGCGATCATCCGCCCGATCGGCAGGCGGCCGGCGATCATCGGCGCCAGCACGGCACCCGCGACCATGCCGATGCCATAGGCGGCCAGCGTCATGCCGATGCCGGCCGCCGTCAGCCCCAGCAGGTCGACGGCATAGGGAACGTAGGCCGCCTGCAGCACGAACCACGCGATGTTCCAGCCGATGGCGGTCGCCACGATCGGCCGCAGCCAGGGGTGCCGCCAGACGAAGGCCGCGCCCTCGGCGATCTCGGCCAGCGGCCGGCGGGCGCCCGGTGCCGCGCGGGCGGGCTCCGGGATGCCGGTCAGCAGCAGGGCGGCCCAGGCGGACAGCACGGCCGCCACGGCGAAGGCGACGGGCGCGCCGGCCCAGGCGACCAGGGCGCCGGCAAGCGCCGGGCCACCGGCATAGGCCAGGCTGCGGGCCAGTTCCAGCCGGCCGTTGGCGGCCGCCAGCAGCGGACGGTCGACCAGTGCCGGCACCAGCGCCGGCGCCGTCACCGTGAAGGCCAGCGTGCCAATGGCCGCGATGCAGCCCAGGAGCGCCAGCAGTGGCACCGACAGCCAGCCGAACCAGGCGGCCACGGGGATCGCCAGCAATGCCGCCGCCCGCACCCATTCGGCCGATGCCATCAGCCGCCGGCGGTCGACGCGGTCGGCCAGCAGGCCCATCGGCAGGGCCAGCAGCAGGAAGGGCAGGGTCTGGACGAAGGCCAGCGCGCCGGTGGTGCCGGTGCCGCCCCCCAGTGCCAGGACGGCGGTCAGCGGGACGGCGGCCAGCGCTAGCTGCTCGGCCGACTGGGCGGCCAGGTTGGACCGGGCCAGGCGCCGGAATGCGGGCGACAGCGGCGCTGCGGGCGACAGCGGCGCTGCGGGGGAAAGCGGGCGGGGGTCCATGGATCCTCCTTCGGATCCATGGTCGATAGCCGTTGTCGCCGCCCGCCCGCGTTCCGCTTCTTGCGCGGCAATCCGGATCGCGTCAGCGCTGCTCGGCGATCCGGCAGCAGGAGATGGAGATGGCCGCCCGCGAGATCAGCTCGGGCCGGGTCGTGTAGCAGCCATTGCCCTCGGGCGTGCCGTCGCTGCGCAGGTCCCAGTCGTCGAAATCGGGCAGCGGCACCGCGGTCGGCAGCGCGGGATAGGCCGGATGGACCGAGTAGGCGGCAAAGCGCGTGTCGGGCGCGATGTTGCAGCCGGTGCGGGTGTAGCCGTTCAGGCAGACCAGCCCCCAGGGGGCCGTGCCCGGCGTGCCATAGATGCCGACGCCAAAGGGCGAGCCGGACAGCAGGGTGACGCCATGGGGCGGCTGGCCATAGGGGCTCCCGCTCCATACGGCCTGGGTGCAGTCGAGCACGGCGACCGCCGGTCGGGGTGGCGGCGGCGGCGGCTCCGGGCTGGCGCAGGCGGCGACAGTCGCCGTCAGGATCGATGCCGCGAACAGTCTGGCCAGCAGTCCCATTTTCCCACCCCCCAAGGTTGAAGGCGGAAACAGTAGTTCAGCGCGCCAGCGCAAACAATGCGGCGGCCAGGGCGGCGAGGGCCAGCGCCAGGGACAGCATCGCCATGCGGTCGGCGCCGCGCCCGCGCAGCGTGTCGGGATGCAGGCGGATGCCTGAGCGGGACTGCTCGGCCAGCGTTGCCAGCGCATCCATCAGCACGGGCAGGCGCAGGGCGGCATCGACCGCCTGCTCCAGGCCGCGGCGGATGCGCGCCTCCGGTCCGCGATGCTCGATCATCCATTCCTCGATCAGCGGCCGGGCCAGCGTCCACATGTTGACGTCTGGGTTCAGGCCACGGCCGACGCCCTCGGCCACCAGCATCGTCTTCTGCAGCAGCAGCAGCTGGGGCTGGGCCTCCATGTTGAACTGCTCGGTGATGGCGAAGAGCTGGCCCAGGAGGCCGGCCAGCGAGATCTGCGCCAGCGGCCGGCCGAAGATCGGCTCGCCGATCGACCGGCAGGCCTGCATGAAGATGTCGCGCGACTGGGTGGCGGGCACATAGCCGGCGCGGAAATGGACGTCGGCCACCTTGCGGTAGTCGCCGTCCAGGAAGCCCATCAGCATGTCGGCCAGGAACTCGCGCGTCGCCAGGTCCAGCCGGCCCATGATGCCGAAATCGACCGCAACCACGGCACCGTCGGCGGCCACGAAGCAGTTGCCGGGGTGCATGTCGCCATGGAAGAAGCCATCGCGGAACACCTGCTGGAAGAAGGCGCCGGCAGCATTGGCCAGCACCTGCTCCAGGTCGTGCCCGGCCGCCACCAGGGCCGCCCGGTCCGAGATCGGGATGCCGATCACGCGCTCGGTCGTCAGCACCCGCCGGCCGGTTCGGATCCAGTCGACGGCCGGCACGCGGAAGCCGGGGTCGCCCGCGAAGTTCTCGGCCAGCTCGGAGGCGGCGGCCGCCTCGAAGCGCAGGTCCATCTCCAGCCGCACGGTCTCGGCGAAGGTGGCGACGACCTCGCGCGGCTTCAGGCGGCGGCTGGCGGGCAGGGTGCGCTCGGCCAGGTCGGCCAGCCAGGCGAAGAGGCTGAGGTCGCGGGCGAAGGCGGCCTCGATGCCGGGCCGGAGCACCTTCACCGCCACCTGGTCGCCCTCGGGCGTGGTCGCGAAATGCACCTGGGCGATGGAGGCGGCCGCGATCGGCACTTCGTCGAAGGCCGCGAACAGCAACTCCACCGGCCGACCCAGGTCGGCCGCGATGGTGGCGCGCGCGATCTCGCCCGAAAAGGGCGGCAGGCGGTCGCGCAGGCCCGCCAGGTCGGCCGCCACCTCCTCCCCCATCAGGTCGGCCCGCGTCGACAGCGTCTGCCCGGCCTTGATGAAGGAGGGACCCAGCCGTTGCAGCGCCAGCGCCAGGCGCTGGCCGGGGCGGCCCTGGCCCGGCTTGCGCAGCAGGCGGGCGACGAGCGTCAGGCCCGGCACCACGCCCATCCGCTCCAGCGGGAACAGAGCGTCGTGGCGCGCCAGGACGAAGGCGATCCAGGCCAGCCGCCACAGATGGCGCAGGCTGCGCGCCAGCGCAATCACGCCCGTCCCCCGCACGCCCGTTCCCCGCAAGCCCGTCCCCCGTAGGTCATGGGCCGGGTCAGAGCCGCCAGCCGATGTGCAGGGCCGCGATCCCGCCGGACAGGCTGGTCCAGCAGGCGCGCTCCAGCCCGGCTGCCGTCATCTCGCCGGCGAGCGTCGGCTGGTCGGGGAAGCGGCGGATGCTCTCGACCAGGTAGCGGTAGGAATCCTGGTCGCCGGCCACCAGCCGGCCCAGGCGCGGCAGCACCGAGAAGGAATAGGTGTCGTAGAGCCGGTCCAGCCCCGGCACCGTCACCCGGCTGAACTCCAGGCAGAGGAAGCGCCCGCCCGGGCGCAGCACGCGTCGCGCCTCGACCAGCGCGCGGTCGCGCCGGGTGACGTTGCGCAGGCCGAAGGCGATGGTCACGGCATCGACCGAGCGGTCGGGCAGAGGCAGCGCCTCGGCATTGCCGGCAGCCCACGCCAGGCCCGTCAGCAGCCCGCGGTCGATGGCGCGGTCGCGGCCGACCGCCAGCATGGCCGGCGTCAGGTCGACCACCGCCACCTCGGCCCCGGGCGCCCGGGCCAGGATGCGGAAGGCGATGTCGCCGGTGCCGCCGGCCAGGTCGAGCACGCGCTCGCCCGCCCGCGGGTTCAGGCGGTCGACCATGCGGTCCTTCCACAGCCGGTGGATGCCGCCGCTCATCAGGTCGTTCATCAGGTCGTAGCGGCTGGCGACGCTCTCGAAGACGTCGCGCACGGCCGCCGCCTTCTCGCCGGCGGGAATGCGGCGGAAGCCGAAGTCGGCCTCCTCCGCGGCGTGCGCGGCCGGTTCTTCCGAATTGCGGGTGGTCATGGCGGCGGACGATAGCCCACCACCCCCATCCTGCGCTACGAAAGCAGCCATGCCCGAGCTCCCCGAAGTCGAAACCGTCGTCCGCGGCCTGGCCCAGCACATGGTCGGCCGGCGCATCGGCCGCGTGGAGAAGAACCGGCCGGACCTGCGCACGATGATGCCGGCCGACCTGGTGGCGCGGATGGAGGGGCGCCAGGTGGCCGCCGTCCGCCGCCGCGCCAAGTACATCCTGATCGAACTCGACGACGGCACGGTGGTCATCGCCCATCTCGGCATGTCGGGCCGCATCACGATCGCGGCACCGGGGGCCGCACCCAACCGCTACGAGCCGCACGACCATGTCGTGATCCATCTCGACGACGGCACCGTGCTGCGCTTCAACGACGCCCGCCGCTTCGGCTCGATCAACCTGGCGGAGCCTGGCCAACTGGCCCTCCACCCGCTGCTGGCTGGCATCGGGCCGGAGCCGCTGGCGGCCGAATTCGACGGCCCGGTGCTGGCAGCCGCACTCGCCGGCCGGCACACGCCGATCAAGGCCGCCCTGCTGGACCAGAAGGTGGTCGCCGGGATCGGCAACATCTATGCCTGCGAGGCGCTGCACCAGGCCCGCCTGTCGCCCACCCGCCTGGCGATGACGGTGACGGGCCAGCGCGCCGACCGGCTGGTGGTGGCGATCCGCGATGTCCTGTCGCGGGCGATCGCGGCCGGCGGGTCGTCCCTGCGCGACTATGTCCAGACGTCGGGCGAGCTCGGCTACTTCCAGCACGACTGGACGGTCTATGGCCGCGACGGCGAGCCGTGCCGGCGCTGCGGCGATCGGGCGGCGATTCGCCGGCTGGCCCAGAGCGGCCGGTCGACTTTCTATTGTGCGCGCTGCCAGCGCTAGTGGTATAGGCGAAGATCAGATGCTGCGGTTCATGGGCCATGCCGTGCTCGCCGCCGCCCTCTTGCTGGCGCCGGCGTCCGCCTCCGCGACGGAATCCTTCGTCGACGGGCTGGAGGACGTGCCACTGATGGTCGGGCTGGATCCGCTGCCCGACCGTAGCGTCGTCTTCGACAAACCCAACGGCCGCATCGTCGAGAGCTATGCCGCCGGCGCCGTGCGCCGGGCCGAGGTGGTGCGCTTCTACGACACGACCATGCCCCAGCTCGGCTGGACCGGGCGCAGCCCGGCCTATCGCCGCGAGGGCGAGGTGCTGCGCATCGGCTTCGAGGGCCGCGACGGCGACCTGGTCGTCCGCTTCTCGCTCTCGCCGCGCTGAGCCCCGGGGCGGCTCGGTCCGGCGACCCTTTTCCAACGGAGAACATCCATGGCCTACGAGACGGTCCTCGTCGAAACGCGGGGCAAGGTCGGCATCGTCACCCTCAACCGGCCCAAGGCCCTGAACGCGCTGTCGGCCGAGCTCGTCCGCGAGCTGGGCCAGGCGCTGGATGCCTTCGAGGCCGACTCCGCCATCGGCGCCATCGTCCTGACCGGCAGCGAGAAGGCGTTCGCCGCCGGCGCCGATATCAAGGAGATGGCGACCAAGGGCTACATGGATGTCTATCTCGCCGACTTCATCACCAGCGGCTGGGAGCGCGTGACCACCTGTCGCAAGCCGATCGTGGCCGCGGTCGCGGGCTATGCGCTGGGCGGGGGCTGCGAGGTGGCGATGATGTGCGACTTCATCCTGGCCGCCGATACCGCGAAGTTCGGCCAGCCGGAGATCACCATCGGCACGATTCCCGGCGCCGGCGGCACCCAGCGCCTGACGCGCGCGGTGGGCAAGGCCAAGGCGATGGAGATGGTGCTGACGGGCCGCATGATGGACGCGGCCGAGGCCGAGCGGTCGGGGCTGGTGTCGCGCGTCGTGCCGGCGGCCGACCTGCTGGCCGAGGCGGTGAAGGCGGCCGAGAAGATGGCCGGCCTGTCGCTGCCCGTGGTCATGCTGGCCAAGGAGGCGGTGAACCGCGCCTTCGAGACCACCCTGGCCGAGGGCGTGCGGTTCGAGCGGCGCCTGTTCCACTCCACCTTCGCGACCGAGGACCAGAAGGAAGGCATGGCCGCCTTCGTCGAGAAGCGCCCGCCCGCCTTCCGCAATCGCTAGCGCGCGATCGCTGGCAACCGCCAAGGCCGGGGGCCTGTGGATGAATCTCGGGTCCCCCGTATTGACGGCGCCGGGGCGTGGCTCTATAAGCCGCGCCTCATTTCAGGACACCCATTCGAGAGGCAGGGACCGACATGGCCCAGCATAAGTCGGCGGAAAAGCGCGCCCGGCAGACCATCCGCCGTACCGAAGTCAACGGCGCCCGCATCAGCCGCATCCGTACCTTCGTGAAGAAGGTGGAAGTCGCCATCGCTTCGGGCGACCAGGAAGCCGCCAAGGCGGCGTTCCGCGAAGCCCAGCCCGAGATGCAGAGCGGCGTCACCAAGGGCGTGCTGCACCAGAACACGGTGTCGCGCAAGCTGTCGCGCCTGTCCGCACGGATCAAGACCCTCTCCGCCTGAACGAGGCGGGGTTCCGGGCTGCCGCACCGGCGCGACCGAAAGGTCGCGGCCGCGATTGCGTGCGCCCGCGTTCGGGCTGATCGCCCGAATCCGGCATTGCCGTCAGGCGGACAAAGATGCCGGGCGGACCCCTGGATGGAGTCCGTTGCGAGTCTGTGACCGGGGGCGCTAGACTTCCTGGCTGTGACATGGCGGAACCCTCGCGAGCAGGGGTCCGATCCGGGTTCAGCCAATCGTCGCGCAACCGTGGGGGCCGGTTTCCCGGCCCTTCCGTCGAAATGGCTTGACCAGGGAAATTGCCGGCTACGGTCGCAGAATGCGGGCCGGCAGAGCGGGGGACGCGGATGACCGTTATTCCGGTGCGAGCAGCGTCGAACGAAGGCGGCGGCGGTCCGGCCTATGCTGGCGACCTGTCTTCCCAGGAAGCCTGGCGCATGCTGGCCGAGGATGCGCGCGCGGTCCTGATCGACGTCCGCACGCGGCCGGAATGGATGTTCGTGGGCGTGCCCGACCTGTCGACGATCGGCAAGCGCGCGGCCTTTCTGTCCTGGCAGTCCTTCCCGACCATGGAGGTGGCCGCCGACTTCGTGCAGTCGATGGAGAAATCCGGCATCGGCCACGACCAGACCATCCTGTTCCTCTGCCGTTCGGGTGCGCGTTCCCGCTCGGCCGCCATCGCCGCCACCAAGGCCGGCTATGCCCGCGCCTTCAACA